>CAVYLT010000084.1:0-10279 GCA_963769335.1 Nitrospirota bacterium
CTGAGCGGTGAGGAGGGATTATCCGTAGCCGGCTCCTACCGGTCGGCAGAGGACGCTCTGCGGGGCCTCAGAAACGCAAAACCGGAAGTGATGCTCACCGACCTCGGCTTGCCCGGCATGTCGGGTGTTGATCTGATAAAAAAAGTTAAAGAAGAAATGCCTTCATTGGAGATCATGGCCCACACGGTTTTCGAAGACCGGGAAATGGTTTTTTCCGCCATCAAGGCCGGTGCATCAGGGTATATCCTCAAGGGGAGCAGTCCGCGGGAAGTCATAGAGTCCATTCACGCGCTCTATAAGGGCGGGGCGCCCATGAGCCCGAAGATCGCGCGAAAAATCATCCACGAATTCCAGGACGATGTCGTGAGTGAGCAGTACCTGCTGACCCAACGGGAGAAAGAGATCGTCAAGCGTGTTGAAGAAGGGCTGACCTACAAGGAAATCGGGGAACGGTTGAGCATCAGCACCCACACCGTCCACACGCATATTAAAAACATCTACGAGAAACTGCAAGCCAAGGACAGAAACGATGCCATTGTCAAGGCACGAAAACGAGGGATCATTTAAACCCGTCCGTACATGCTGCCGGAATGATTGCGGTCCTCGGCAATGTACAACACCGAATGCAGTATACGTTTAACTCTAGACGGGCCTGCCTAAACCAGCGGGATAGCTCCGCTCCGGTCACGTACAGTAGCAACCGGTGAACTGAAAACGTTCATCCTCCTTATACAGAGGTCCCCTCTCAGCAGTCATGGGAGGGGGCTTTTTTGTGTGGGACAACGATTGGTTGACGATCATCGTCGGACGAATCACACCACAGAAAGTCCGTGAACAATTCCCGTGGTTTCGGTATCGTTTTTCGAAAAGAGCAGCCGTGTCAAAGGCATAAGGCGGATCCGTGCAAGGAAAAAAAGGATTGACAATTTTGACCCAGGCTGTTATAAATTACTGCCTATGCTTCAAGCCACTGAAAAAATATGGATGAACGGCTCATTCGTGAAATGGGACGATGCTAAAGTACACGTCCTGACGCACTCACTCCATTACGCGACGGCGGTGTTCGAAGGAATCCGGTGCTATAAGACGGATGAAGGTTCCGCCATTTTTCGTTTGCGCGAGCATGTGAACCGGCTCTTCGATTCCGCGCACATTTACCAGATCGAGATGCCGTTCACCCGTGAAGCAGTTAACGAGGCGATCCTTGAAACCGTCCGCGTGAACAAGATCGACGCATGTTACATTCGGCCGCTTGTTCACATCGGCTACGGCGCGATGGGGGTCTTTCCGAAGGAGAACCCGGTACAGGTTTCTATCGCAGTTTGGCCCTGGGGCAGCTATCTCGGTGAAGATGGGCTGAAAAACGGAATCCGTGTCAAGATCTCATCTTTTATCCGGCCGCACGTAAATGCTACCATGGTGCGTTCAAAAACCACGGCGAACTATGCAAACGGGCTGCTTGCAAAGCGCGAGGCGTTGAAGGACGGATACGATGAGGCCATGCTCCTGGATACGGAAGGCTATGTGGCCGAAGGCAGTGGTGAAAATGTATTCATGGTGCGCAAGGGCGTGATCAAGACCCCGCCGCTGACGTCGATCCTTGAGGGCATTACCCGGGAAACAATCATTCAGCTTGCGGCGGAGCGGGGCATGCGCGTTGTAGAAGAGCGGTTCACGCGCGACGAACTTTATATCGCCGATGAGGCGTTCTTTACCGGTACGGCTGCCGAGATTACGCCGATCCGTGAAGTTGACAACCGGACGATCGGCATGGGCAAGCCGGGGCCGGTGACCCAGCAGCTCCAGGCCGCGTTCTTCGAAATTGTACATGGACGCGATCATAAGCACGAAGAGTGGCTCACCTACGTCTCGGCAAAGCAGCCTGCCATGAAGAAGTAACGGTTCCGCCGCAGAGCTCACTGAGGTCACGTTAGTTAATAAAAAATATTCTGCAGTCGTTTTCCCCTGTGCTCCGTATACACAGTTGTTGAAGTTTTTCACCTGTGCCGAAGTGGTGGAATTGGTAGACACGCACGTTTGAGGGGCGTGTGGGGCAACCCATGGGGGTTCGAGTCCCCCCTTCGGCACCATTTATTTTACCGCAATGAACGAGTGAGCAGTTCTCCATCGTGCAGTCCTGCGTTTATTCGAATGAAAAATCAACTCCCCATAGCTCTCCTCCTTTGGTGCCTTGCCGTTCTCGCACCTGCCGTTGTCCCCGCGCAGGAGCCGGCACTCAATGCCACAGGGATCGTCACCGCGCCGCTCGCTAACGTGCATGAGGACCCCCTGACGAAATCGAAGCTCGCCACGCAGGTGCTCATGGGGGACGAGGTCCGCATTCTGGGAAAACAGGACAACCGCTACCACATCGCCATTCCGAGCCAAAACAATGAAGAGGGCTGGATCCAGCAGGAGGCACTGCAGGTCCTGAAGGGCAAGGCGCGCGCCTACCTGAACGCGTCACGGCCGTGGATCGTCGTGACGACACCCAAGACAGAGGCCCTCATCCTGGACAAAACGGGCAATCATACCGTTCCGCTCTACGCCGGCACGCGCCTCCCGGTGCTTCAGCAGTCCGCGAACAGCTACAAGGTCCAGTTTCCCGACCACTCCGTGGCCATCGTCAATGCCGGGGAAGCCATGCCCGTAAAATCCTCCGATCCCCTGGTAAACGATACCAAACCGGAAGAGATCGCGGCAACGGCTAAACGGTTCCAGGGCGTGAGGTACCATGCCGGCGGCATGACCGCCCAGGGCATCGACACCAGCGGACTCATCTCCATCATCTACCGCATCCACGGCATATCGCTCGGCAGGGACCGCGATGCTCTGAAAGCGAAGGCAGAGCGGGTGTCGAAGAAGGAGCTCGAGGCAGGGGACATCCTCGTCTTTCACGGAGAGGGCCTGGGTCTGTACCTGGGAAACGGTCGTTTCCTCCAGGTAGCGAAAAAGGGTGCGGTTCGGCCTGCCGGTATCCATGACCGCCGGTTCACCCGCTCGCTGCAATACGGGCTCCGGATCATCGGCGCCGGCCCCGATGAGGGGAAAAAAGTAGCCGACCTGACGGCAGACGAGATCCTTATCGCGCAGGCCCGCGTTCAAAACCTGCCGCTCGGAAAACGGATCGCCTACTGGGCCGGACGTTTTATCGGCACGCCCTACGATCCCGATCCGCTCGGGCTCTATGTTCGAACGAAGCTGATCGTGGCTGACGAGAAGGTCGACTGCATGTATCATGCTTTCCGCTCCGTGGAGCTTGCCGAGAGCACGACGCCGCGCGAGGCAGTCGACAAAGCGCTTTCGCTGCGGTTTATAACGAAGGGCAAGCTCGTAGACGGACTCGTCACGAACTACGACGAACGGTTTCAGTACGGCGAGGACATGGTCATGAGCGGCAAGTGGGGGAAGAACATCACTGCTGAGCTCGGCGCGACCAAGACGATCCCCGGCTCCCGCGGAAAAGACACGGTGGAGATCCTTCCGAAAAATGTCCTCCTGGGCAGGGCACTCCAGAAGAACCTCCGGGACGGCGACATTGTTTACTGGGTCAAGGACCCGAAGAAGCGCGTGGTCGAGGAGATCGTGTCCCATCTTTCCATCGTCCACATCAAGTCCGGCAAACCCTATCTCATTCACGCTGCCGGAGACAAGGACCGCGAAGGCCGGCCCGGCGGCGGCGTGGTCAAAGAAGTCCCCTTTCCCGATTATGTGCGGCACATGAAGTTCATCGGCGCGTTCGTGACCCGGATCGAGCCGTAGGCGCGGGTCCCGGTCCTTTGCCGGCGTGCCAGCTGACCCCTACGGTCGCCTTACTTTCGATTGACTCTCCCGTTTTTCTCTGCTATAACAATACGAACCTGACAGCCTTTTGATGCGTTCCCTGCATCACGAATTACCGCATGCATCTTGCATCCTGAAGCGCCTCCGGAGGGTCCATGCTCTCAAAGGTCATCAGTTCCGCAGTGCTCGGGATCGATGCCTATCCCGTTGAAGTTGAGGTCGATGTCGCGAGCAGGGGGCTCCCCTTTTTTTCCACCGTGGGCCTGCCCGACGCGGCCGTAAAGGAAAGCAAAGAGCGTGTCCGTGCAGCGCTCAAGAATACGGGCTTTGATTTTCCTTTGAAGCAGGTCGTTGTCAATCTCGCTCCCGCCGACATTAAGAAAGAAGGCTCCGCCTTCGACCTGCCCATTGCCATCGGCATGCTGGTCGCCGAGGGCATCCTTAACCAGGAAATGGTAGACGGCTACCTCATTGTGGGTGAGCTTTCGCTCGACGGCAGGGTCAAACCGGTGCGGGGCGCTCTCTCCATGGCGGTGCTTGCAAAAAAGCTGGGCTATCGCGGCATGGTGCTTCCGGCCGATAACGCGCAGGAGGCGGCGGTCGTCGAGTCGGTAAAGATCTTCAGCATGAATACCTTGCCGCAGGTGGTCGAGTTCCTTGCCGGCAGCTCGCTCGTCGATCCGGTGACGATCAACATACGAAGCGCCTTTGAAACCTACTCCGCATATCTCGAGGATTTCTCCGAAGTAAAAGGCCAGGAACACGCCAAGCGCGCGATCGAAGTCGCTGCGGCGGGCGGTCACAACATCATCATGATCGGCCCGCCGGGCTCGGGCAAGACCATGCTGGCGCGCCGCCTTCCCTCGGTCCTTCCGCAGATGAGTTTCGACGAGTCCATTGAGACCACGAAGATCCACAGCATCATGGGGCTACTGAAAAGAGATCAGCCGCTCGTTGCGACCCGGCCGTTTCGCAGTCCTCACCACACCGTATCCGATGCGGGGCTGATCGGCGGCGGCCAGATACCGAAGCCCGGCGAGGTAAGCCTTTCGCACAACGGGATCCTCTTCCTCGATGAACTGCCGGAGTTCAAACGAAACGTTCTCGAAGCGCTCCGCCAGCCGCTTGAGGACGGCCAGGTCACGATCTCCCGGGCCGTAACGTCGCTCACCTATCCAGCCTCTCTGATGCTCGTTGCAGCAATGAACCCCTGACGGTGTGCGAAGGTTTGCCGACTTCCATAAACTGTGGTAGGTAGAAATACTCGAAGGTAAGCTGATCTTTCCGGTAGGTGACGCCGCTGAGCAGTTCCCGTGTCACTTTCACGCGGCCGTCATAGTCAAGGGTGTCCCACAAAGCAGCCAGCGACGTCGCCTGAGTCAAAAGCTTGTCCCTGCCGAGCTCTGCGGTCTTTATGAAAGCGATTTCCCCTTCGATCCGGGGTATCTCGTTCTGCAGTTGTTCTTTCCTTACTCTGAGTTCTTCGAATTTTTCCGAGAAGGTTGCCTTGTCGATCGCTTTATCGTTCCATAGCTCGATTATGCTATCGATCTTCTTCCCGATTGCCTTCAGTTCTCCGACAAGCTGCTTTGTCTGAGCTTCTTTCTCCTGCACTGCCAGTTTGTCCGCGTCATCTCCGCCCTGCAGCTGCTCGGGGTTGACGGCCATGGATTGAAGGCCTTCCTTGAATTTCTCGATCAAAATATCCTCGTTAATCTTTTCCTTGCACTTCCTGCAGATATAGCGCGGCACCTTCATCGTCGGGTACTTCATGACATACATTTGGTCTTTGCACGTGCCACAGGTGAGGAGTCCGGAAAAAGCATATTTCCCGATCTGTGGCGGCGGGGCGGATGAACAACGTCTTTCGATCTGTTGAATGAGACTGTTTGCCTCATCCCATTTTGCCTGCTCTATGATCGGCTCAACGTTGTAGTAAACCCAGTCTTTTTCTGGCTTCAAAATCCAGGACTTTTTTTGACCTTTGCTCTTCGAGTAGTTTGCACGCTTGACACCTTTATACGTCGGTTCTGTCAGATAGCGTTTGATTGCGGTTGCGTCGAAAAGAGAGCCTTTTTGCGTTCTATATCCCTTCTCGTTTAATATTTTTGCTGTGGTCATAAGCTTTTTCGTTTCAATGAACGTGTCAAAAAGAACCCGAACGATCATTGCTTCTGAATCTTTGGGTATGAGCTTCTTGTCTTTCCAGTGATATCCAAATGGTCCCTTGCCTCCGGTGTTCCATCCCATCCTTGCCCGGACCGGGATCGAGGCAGCGACGCGCGCGGAAATCTCCTCGCGCTCCCACTGGGCGAGGGCGCCAATCACGGTAAAGAGCAGGCGGCCGGCGGGCGTACTTGTGTCGATCGATTCTTCGAGGCTGACAAGGTTTGCGCCGTGCTTCTGGAAGTGATCTGAGATATCGAGGAGGTCGCGGGTATTCCGCGCAAGGCGGGCGAGTTTCGAGAAGATTAAAGCCTTGATCTTGCCGGTGGTGATATCGGCAAGCATTCGCTTTGCTTCGGGTTGTTCTATGACATTCTTGCCGGAGACGCCAGAGAGGTCGTAAAGCTCAATGACGTTCCAATGCTTCAGCTCCGCATACATGCGTGCTCGGTGCTCGTGGTTTTTCGGGGAGTCACCGCGGGCTTGGTCTTCGGTAGAGACTCTTATCCAAATGCCGACGTTCATCAGTATTTTTTTCTATTGACCTTCTCGATAACCCTCCCGACAACCACATACTCCTGGTTTTCGGAAAGCTCGATATCCTTGTATTTTTTGTTCAACGGATGCAGGATTCTTCGATTACCAATCTTCTTGATCTGTTTCAGTGTCGCCTCGTTATTGTGGTTCCTTACGACAACGAAGTCGCCTGTGTTCACTTTGGCCTGAGGTCGTACAATGATTGTTTCGCCCTCGCAGAATTCCGGTTCCATCGAATCGCCCTTGACCTCCAACGCGAAAACATGCTCACCTTTGACTTCTGTCTCGATCCAGTCTTTCGCGTCCTCGGGATCAAACGTATTGGCCACTTCGGACCACTGGCCGGCCAGCACCCAGGAGATCACCGGTATTCTGCGCATGTTGCTCATATCCGCAGGCTTGACGTTTTGCGGCAGATACCCGGTCTCGCTCAAGAACTCCTGCAGATCAGCATGATATGCACTGAGCAGAGCCATAACCTTATCGAACGTCGGCGAGGTTTCGCCTTCCTCGATCACCCTGATATGCTGGTGTGAAATACTGCCAACAAGCTGCGCCGCTTCTCTGAGGGAGAGATCGGCCTTTTCGCGTTTCTTTTTGAGGTAAATTCCTACCTTGTTCATACTGTCAATTATATATTACATTACACTTGACATGCAAGATTTTTTCTGTAATATATATGTGACGGCATAATGGGAGGAAATTATGAGGCAATTTAATCCTGAAAAGATCAAGAAGCGGCGCCAGCGGCTGGGCATGACGCAGCTACAGCTTGCGAAAATGGCGGGAACCGCCCGCGAATATGTCGCAGAAATCGAGCGCGGTCGCTCGGTGCCCTCTGCAACGTTCATCGCAAAGTTTGCAGATGCGTTGGGGGTCAAAGAGAGCTATTTTTTTGTTTAACATGTAACATATTTGTTACATTAAGGCGCCTATGAAGACGGTCTTCAAATTCAAACAGGTATCGCCCGAGATCGCTCAGATCAAGACTGCGGCAGTGCTGCGCGTTTTCGGCGGTGCGCTGAAAACCCAAAGGAGGAACAGTCATGGATGTGAAGCAAATCGTCAATCTCAAGAAGGTTGTGGTGGACTCGGACCTGAAGGTTTCTTTGACCCTCGAATTCATAGCAGCGGATCGAGCGGGCAAGGAGCGAGTGTTCGAGTTGATCAAAATGCAGGGTGAAGTGCTTGAAGCTGCTTTTGAGCAGGCTCAGGTGTCAATGCCGTTCCCGGTCGATGCTCGGGTCGAGAGCAAAGAGCGTGAAGTAGCGCACGTTTAGGAGCATCATGGCCTCACCGCAGAAGGAGAGCGGCTTTACGCCAATTGCAAATGAACTGCTTGACGCGCTCGCCCGTACTCGCATTCCCGGAGAGGCGCGACAACTGTTTGATGTGATTGTCCGCCTGACATACGGCTGGCAGAAAAAAATCGCGCGGATACCGTACGCACGTTTTGTCGAACTGACGGGCGTTCGACTCAGCCACGTACACAGGGGCCTGCAAGCACTTATTGTCCATCAGATCATCATTCAAGGCGCAGACGGCTTCTCTGTGCAAAAAAACTATGACCTCTGGATCCCGTTTGCTCGCTGCGCGGCGAAATCCGACACCAAAAAAGGGGTAGAAGAAAAAAATGCAGCCTACACCAAAAAGGGGGTAAATCCTGCCCCTTTTACGGGGTTAATGTCTGCCCCTAAAAGGGGGTCGGATAAATCACAAATTATGCCGTCTATCAGTGAGTTGCAGCCACATAAAGAAAGATTTAAAGAAATTAAAGAAAACTCTCTCTCAACACAACGCTTGAGCTTGCCTGAGAGAGAGATTGTTTGTAAAGACTTGAAACGCTTCTTTCCTACGCTCACGGTACCGGACGTGGTTCCTACAGCGCGGGCCTATCTTTTTCTGGCAAAGCTTCGCTTCGGCGAGATCAGCAAGGACGAGATTCGCAGCCCTCCGGCTTTCCTTATCGCCATGCGCGACGAGGACATAACACCGTATCTGGAAAGAGAAGCACAAATCAGGGCGCGCAATCGCGCACTACAGGAGGTGTCAGCTTGAATCTTCGCACCATGCGAAGCACGGAACACGACATCCAGTCTGCTCTTTTCTCCTGGGCGCAGCTCCAGACAGCCTGCTATCCCGAGCTTGCTCTCATGTTCGCGATCCCGAATGGCGGAAAGCGGGAGAAGCGGCAGGACAAGAAAGGCCGATGGTTCTCGCCCACGGCTCAGAAGCTCAAGCGCGAGGGCGTTAAGCGAGGAATCCCGGATATCTTCCTGCCCTGTGCGCGCGGTGGCTCGCACGGTTTGTTTATCGAGATGAAAGCACAGGACGGCAGGGTGTCGCCGGATCAGGCCAGTGTCCATAAACTCCTCTGGGAAGAAGGGTACGCGGTCATCGTGTGCTACTCACTCGAAAGCGCGATCACGTTGATCACCTGGTACCTCATGGATAACCCGTTCTCAGAGAATTTTCCAAAACTCGACAGAGCGTAGCTGAACCTGCTCGAAAGGGAGGCATTGTTTGATGAAAAAGTGTTTCACACTCCTCGTCTCAATCCTGTTCTTGTTTCCTATCGGCCCGGTCCTTGCCAATGAAGACGGCGTAGCAATCGTCGAGTTCATCGTAAGGCACAACGCCAGGGCGCAGCAGGCGCGGGAGCTGGCGGATGCCGGGTATTTTCAGCGGGTATTTCAGAACGCGAAAGTGACTGGAACGCTTACGGAGAAGTATTTCAACGGCACTGACAAGAACACCACGGATTACACCACAACGACCGACACCACTCAGGCAGGTACAACCGCCGCAATCACTCTTTCTGTTCCGCTCCTGGACTCCCGCGAAGCCCGGGAGCGCACACGCGAGATGCTCCAGACGGTTCAGTCGATCCGCGAGTCGGCGCTTGGTGTTTTCAACCAACTCAGAGAAAAGCAGACGGCCGGGCGAGACCAGACCGCCAGGATGAAGGAGGTTACCGCTTACGTCACTTGGCTCCAGCAGCGCGTTGACGCTGGCGTGGATTATCAGAAGGAATTGTACAAGGAAAAGCTCGTGCTCATGCGGGATCAGGAAACGCTCGACATCACACGCGCCCATATTGTGACCTTGACCGATGCACTTCTCGGCATGGTCGACGAAGGTTCGCGTGATCAACTTAAGGCGATGCTCAAGGAAAGGTGGTGATTGATATGGGAGGACGTGGAAGCAAAGCACCTAAGGGTGGAAACGGAGGAGGGGGCAAATAATGGCGACTCGAAGCAGTAAGAACTGGAAAGCAAACATGCCGGGCGGGTGGGAAGCACTGAACACCCATGAGCTTTTTCCGGCCCCGAACATTTACGGCATACCTATGTTGCAGCCAACGATAGCGCCAGTGATCAACGGGCTTGTTCCGTTCACTGGCCGAGGATCCCAGTCAGCGTTGGCCTGTCACTTTTTCCTGGACGACTATCGATTCGAGCGTGTCTGGAACAGGCCGTCGGTCTATATCCCCCGACTCTCTCAATTCCCTGTTGTACTCACCCCGGACTTCTCTCTTTACCTCGATTGGCCCTTATCGGTTAATCTTTGGAATGTCTACCGCAGCCGATGGCTCGGGCGGTACTGGCAGCAGCACGGTATCACCGTCGTTCCCACGGTTGGGTGGGCCGGTGCAAGCTCATTCTCGTACTGCTTCCAAGGCATTCCGGAGGGTTCGACCGTGGCTCTTTCACCGCCTGACATCCGGTCCCTCGATGTTCTCTACAAGTTTCTTGCGGGTTACAGGGAAATGCTGAGGCAGGTGCGCCCGGTC
>CAVYLT010000085.1:0-80493 GCA_963769335.1 Nitrospirota bacterium
GGCCCGTCGACGGGGAAGACATCTTTCATCAATCGTCTGGCTGAGCAACTTAAGCGGGCAGGGGAGAACGTCATTTACATCGATGCCCTGGAGCCCATGACCACGTGGGTCAAGGCATGGAAGCTTTTCGGCAAGGACATTGACAAGCGCATTGATATCTACATGCGAGCCTTGCCTGACACTTACTACCTGATCGTGGACAACGCGGAGAAGCTCACGGATTCAAAGAAAACGACTGTGCTCCTGGAGTTGATGCAGAAGGCGAGGGGAACGGTCGTCGGGTGCTCTCAGTTCTCGTGGCTCAATCCGAAGCTCAAGGTAAGGCTCAAGAGCGCAAGGATGCAGAGTCTTGGAGCAGGTGCGGACACCTACGACGCGACTATGTTTCTGATCGTCATACTCATTGTCATTATCGCCGTCCTCGGTATGTCGTCTCTGCTTTTTGTCGCTGCAGCGGTTCGGTACATATTTCAGGGTATCAGAATGGGAGGTCGCAAGTTATGACATGGGTCAGCCACATTGCTGTCGGAACAGCTACTGCAAAGCTCTTCGGATTTAACTATTACCTGGCCGCAGTCGGCTCCGTGCTACCGGACCTTGTAGAGCGGATTTTGCCGGGCAAGGTCGCGCATCGGGGCATCACGCATTCGCTCGCGCTCTGGTCCATCACATTGTTTCTGACATGGAACCAGCCGCAGATGAGGGCCGTGATAATAGGTGTGTGCGTCGGGCACCTGCTTATGGATTCTCTTACCGTCACCGGCGTACCCGTGTTCGACGAGAACTCGAAGAGCCTTACCCTGTTCGGCGGGAAGATCAGGACAGGGAAGCCAGGGGAGTACATCATCGCCGGAGCGATCGCGCTCATTGCGTTCGTGCTCATCGGGTACTCGCCATTCGCGTCATCGGATCCGAAACCACCGACCTGGCTTGAGTTGAAAGATCAGAAAGTGATTGATAACCGAGAGTACAAGGAGAAGCGGTTCACGCTGCATTGAGCTATACCACTACTCTATATAGGTAAATACAGAAAAAATAAAAAAATCGGGCTTTTTCGGGGTAAAAAGCAGCCCACAGCACAGGAGGAATGGTGATATGATTGCTTTAGTATCTCATGCAGGAAAGAAGGCAGTTGTGCGTAAGGTCGTTTTGCTTTCTATAGCTCTGCTTCTCATTGCGGCCATTGCCGGATCAGGGGAGTTGCGCCCCGCGATAACTGATGACAATGTACAGGCGGATGTCTTTTTCAGTCCTCGAGGTGGCTGCACTGATGTTGTCGTGAGCACGATCAGCCAGGCAAAGTCAGAGATCCTCGTTCAGGCCTATTCCTTCACATCCGCGCCAATTGCCAAGGCTCTTGTTGACGCACATAAGCGCGGAGTTCATGTTCAGATCATCCTCGACCGGTCGCAGCGGAAGGAAAAGTATAGTTCAGCTGACTTCACGGCTCACGCGGGCATCCCTACCTACATCGACGCGGCCCATGCGATTGCGCACAGCAAAGTGATGATTATCGACAAGGCCGTTGTCATTACCGGCAGCTTTAATTTTACGAAGGCAGCGGAGGAGAAGAACGCCGAGAACCTTCTCGTGCTCAGATCGAAGGAGCTTGCAAGGGGCTACATCGAAAACTGGGAGAGGCACAAGGAGCATTCGGGGAGATACCTCGGGAGGTAAATCGGGCAGTGGGTCAGTTTGAGAAGCGAAGTTTGCGGCTCATGTATGGACGATAGAAGAAATTTTATCATTGTTAAGTTGAAAGCATGATGATATATTATCATCATTATGAGCCAGGAGACCATAAATATCGCTTATGATGGCGAGGTACTTCGTACAGGCTCTATGGATGTTCGTGACCTTGCGCCTGCATTACTTGCTGTTGGCCGTCTTTGCGAGAGAGCCAATGCCGTTCTCAATGAGGATAGAACTGAGATTTCTGTAAAAGTTCGTTCTGATTTCAAAACTGCCTGCTTTGAAATTCACATTGATGTTTCTCAAAAACTTATCGAAACCGCCAGACTTATCTTTTCTCATAAAGATCAAATAGCGACAGCGAATACCATACTCAATTCGATTGGGTTAATTTCTGGCGGAGTCATATTTTCATCTGTTAGTCTTTTTAAGCTAATAAAATGGCTACAGGGACGCAAAGCTGAAAAAACAACGGTTCTTGAAAACGGCGCTACACGAATATATATTGATAATTCTACGCATATTGACGTAAGGCCGGAAGTTGTGCGTTTGTATAATGATGAAGAAGTAAGAAACGCCATACGCGATATAATAAAGCCTCTCGAAAGAGAGGGAATAGACGCTTTTGAGGTTAGAGAAAAATCAGTGGCCATAGATACTATCAAAAGGGAAGATTTGCCAGCGTTTAAAAGTTTAGCGCCGAAAGATGTTGATGTGCCAATTATTGAAGATCCAAAACCCCGTAATGCCGCACTCGTCGTGCTGAAGACTGCATTTGAGGATGATTTAAAATGGATGTTTTCAGATGGCGAAGCACGATTCCAAGCCGCAATGACCGATGCTGATTTTCTCGATAAAATTTCTAACCGGCAAGTCTCTTTTACAAAAGGGGACGTTCTGGTCGTCAGCATGTTAAGTAAAAGTTTCCAGAC
The DNA here is from genome assembly GCA_963769335.1 of Nitrospirota bacterium. Lineage (GTDB taxonomy): Bacteria > Nitrospirota > UBA9217 > UBA9217 > UBA9217 > JAJYKN01. The sequence goes on from CAVYLT010000085.1 coordinate 2,625, forward strand.
AACTACTGGTCTTAGAACCGAGCACACAATAATAAAAGTTGATGAAGTAAGACACGCTCCCCGACAGTTAAACTTATTACCCCCTCCAACCCCAGAATCTCGGTCATAGTTTCAAACTGGCCCACTACCGTAAATCGTCACAACTTGATTCCAAGTGATAGGTGTGCTAATGTTGCAAATGCACCCTAAAACTGTCAAAGAATCCATTGCTTTAATCCTGTCGGAAATGAGCGGCAGGGATAAATTGATTATTCGTAACACCAAAAAAGTGGATCTGATAAAGTTTCATCTGACTTTTGGAAGTGAGATTCGTAATCGCTGTGGGCTTTGGGCTGGCAATGAAGCATTACTCACGGATGCAGGTGTCAGTCATCCGGATAGCATTTCCAATGTGATAATCGAAGGTATTTGGGAAGAGCTTCAGAAGTGACTGAGAAATTGCTTTTCCTCGTTTCATGCTCAATGATAGTCAAAAAAGTAAACCCCCGTTTCGCTCAAACGCGCACTTCGCTAAATATCAGGGCCGACCGCGCTGCTCCACGATAGAACCCTATCGGAAGCCCCCCGGCGCCTCACTCAAAGCTGGTTTTACCGTTACCCGCGAGAAGCTCGCCGCCGAGATCGGCGGCACTCGCTTCGCTCGCAGAGACGCCCCCTCGGCGCGGGCTGTTACACGTTCAAAAGAATTTTTCCCGCGCCGGGGGGCGTCAATCATCATAGCGCTCGCTGGGGAGCGCTCGCTAAACCGTACACCACAGAAACAACGGCAAATCAACGGCAAAGAACCCCCGCTCCACTCAAACGCGCACTGCGCCAAACCTCGTCGCAGAGCGCACCGCTTCGCATAAGGAGGCTCGGCTCCGTCACCACGGCTTCTCCACTTCGATCCGCTCGACTTCGCGCACTCCGCTAAACCCGCTTCGTGCCGCTCCGCTCGCTCCTCTCCGTTCCGTACGCCGTCCTGCCGGGGCCTCGCATCTTTTTATTTAGTGACAGAGACAGCTCCGCGTAAACGCGGACTTCGCCACAGGGCAGCGAAGACCGCACGCTTCGCAATCGGTGGCCGGACATCCACAGCAAGGCAGGGGACGCCTTCCTGCGGCTGACCGGCAGCTGAGAGGCTTGATAGAACCAAGAGCTTTATCATAGCGCTCCGCTTCGCTCTGCTTACTGGCCGGCAGGCGCGAAGAAGCCCGCGCAAAGGTAGAAAATCATATTCTGACAATATTAGCAGCCAGGAACTGCTCAGCCCCCCGTTATTCCCGCCGCTTGGTATCGCCATCGACGAACTCGCCGGGCACCGGATGCGTCGCCGCTTCGCGACCGATCGCACCCGACGCCCGGCTCGCAGCCACCGACGACAAACCAACGGCTCCGGGGCACTACGCCGCACCCCCCCGCCTTCCCCCTCCCCCCTGGACCCCCCAACCCCCCGGCATCCCCCCCCTCTTCGGAACTCCCAGGGGGGCGGGGGCACTCTTGGGGGGGAGTTGCGGCTCGGTCCGACCCTCCCTCGCCCTACGGGCTACGTGCCCCGACCCCCTTCGCGATATTTTTGTGCTCCGGGGGCACACGTCAACACCACACCTCGGGGGTTACGCATATATAGGCAAGCATGGTTGGCGCAAACAACAAAGACGCGCCCACCAGACATGCCGGGCTTCACCCCCGAACCCCCGGGGTCGCAACTGTCATTCGCTTTGCAACATAAACCGCAAAGCGAACGCCCGTTGCTCCGTGGAAGTACACCTACTACCTGTCAATTCAACTACAACACCACCAACATCTACTACAACGGCAACACCAGCATCAACAGCATACGCCCACACCCCGCTACGCTCGCGCCCGGTGGGTTCCGTCGTGCCCGCAATGCGCTAAAAGCTCCTTGGTATCTCGAGCCGGGCTTTGCCCTCCCACGGCGCCGCAAACGCGCGACACGGGCAGACCTTATCTTAACGCTCCGCTTCGCTGCGCTCTCTGGCGGTTTCTGCCCGCGTCGCATGCGCGGCTTGTCCGGTGTTCCGACGCGCTCAGGCAATCGCGCTGAGCGGGCACTTCTACACCCACACGGTCGTTCGCTTCGCTAATCCCCCCGCCCAACCCCGCGAAGAAACGGAAGACGATAACGACAGCCTCCCGCCTCTTCGCTTCCCGTCTGCCCCCAGGGGCTCCCCGCATCCTCCGCCGAAGAGCAAAACCTTGAACCCTGATTGGTATCGGGCTCGTGCCTCCGCTTCGCTCCGGCACCAGCCCGGCTGTCCATTCGGTCATGAGCCTTGCGTGAACCGGCAACGCTCACGCCCTCGCTCGATCTCCCGCCCACCCACCGCGCGTCAAAGACTGCCTCACTCCCTCGGTCACTCGATTTGCAGTGACTGGCAACTCTCGCGCCCTCCTTCGATCGGCAGACTTCGCCGCGCTCCCGTCCGCCCTCTCTGGGCTCCCCGAAGGCGAAGCCGGAACGCGAAGCGCGTAGCGCAAGCTGCTCGAAAGGTCAGGGTCTTTTTCTGATAGCGACAACGTCAACTGCCCGTCTGCGACTTTTCATGCCGTGCAAGAAGAGCAGTCGTCATGCCAGGGAAAGAAACCCTGTCATGCCGACCGCATGTCCTTCTTGGCGCACGTCCTGAAAAGCCAAGTGAATCGCAGTCGGATTTATCTACCTGACCCCGCTGCCCCTGTGCTGTTGAGGGCAGCGGGTTCAGGTTTTGTTTTTTGGTTCCAAAACACTATCAAAAATCTAAGGAGGTGTCCCATGGTTTCGGTTCCTTCTCTCTCTCGGGTTTGTGGTCTTGCTCTGGCAGACGGCTTGCGGTTCCGTGTTGCAGTCCGGCGATCTCGCGTGTCGCTGTCGGGCGCTGTGGCAGTCCTCTCGTTTGGTTCTTGGTCTGCCGCGCACGTGTTCGCTGCTTCCTGGGCAATGGCGCTTCCCGGTGTGTGTCGCGGCGTTCTGGTGCGTCGTGCCGGGTCTTCCTGGGCGGTCTCCGTTCCGGTTCGAGTTTGGGGGCGTAAAGCCCCCGGCTTTTAGGGGGTGTGTCATGGAGAAAGTTGCTGAGGTTCTCAATAACGTTGTCGGCTCTTCCGGCTGGTGTGAAGTTGGCCCGGCCTGTGCGAAATGTGGTGGTTGCTCGCTTGCGGTGCTCTTTCCGGTCGATCCGCAGGCGTCTTTTCTTTTCTCGGATTCTGATTGAACTTTACAGGTCAAAAGGAGGTAGCAAAATGGACAAACAAAACAGGGAAGGGTGGGACGTGATCCATACATACACGCGGGAGCAGGCGATCGAGGACGGACAGTTGATCGATATAAGCGATACGCACGAGGCCCGCGAGGCAGGCTATAAAGTTCCGGTCTGTCTTACTGTGGGTGTGCATGCGCTTGTCCAGGTGCCCGCGTCTCTTGGCGGGGAGCAGGATTACAGCGGGCGTTTATGGGACACACTGTTTCTGGCTGCAGCGGCTTTCAAACAGGCAGAGGATAAAACCCTCGTGCCCTATAAGGTGATTTACAAAATAACGCCGCGTCGATTCTCTACCGTCACTCTCTGGCTCTGCTTTTCGGAGTTCGAGGGCTTCACAATCATGTTGCCGGAAGAGTATTAGTTCAATTGCGGCTGTGCTTTGAGCATCAAACGTCATGCCATTTTGCAATACGAACGGAAAATATTTTCATTGACAAGCTGTAACGTATATATTACACTTAATCATCACGCTTATTCTGGAGGTGTTACGATGGACGTGCAAGTTCTAATGCGGAATGAAGACGGTAAGCCCCTCGCAGTAACATGCAAGGTCTGTGGCAAATTCACACTGGACACGCAGGACTTTCTTTGTGCGTCGTGCTCGCTCACTCATTTCATGCGCTCTTTTTTTGCCCCTACTGTAACATATACTTTACAAAATAATAAGACAGGAGGTGAAAAAGATGAACCATCGTCTGGATGATGTCGAGGAAGTGCCCGACGTTGTGCCGGAGATGAGCGAGGAAGAACAAGAAAAAATGCTCGCTACTCTGTACGGAGAATATCTATCTCTGACAGAGAGCGAGCGAGAGTTAGCGAAAGCATCATAAACAATTCGGGGCAGGCTGTCAAGGCCTGCCCACTTCTTAAAGGAGATCAATCATGATTGTCGTTGAGATCGGAAGTCAAAAATACATGCTGGCGAAGGTCGAAGACGCAGAAACCCTCCTGCGGATTCTCACAACAGCTACGCCCCTTGAGGAATCCTATGAGTTGCCCTGGAACGAACGACTTTTCGAAGCGAAGACGGCGAGGCCCGTTGACATTTCCATTATCTTCGGTGCCCCTCTCGGCTACGAAGAGGCGCAGAAGCGAATCGTGGAAGCGAAAGCAAATAAAACCGTCGAGGAGGTAAGTCATGTTTAAGAAGGCCGAGAGAAAGAAAGCCCGTCTCCGGTTGGCCCTGTGTGGTCCAGCCGGTAGCGGCAAGACGTTCAGCGCCCTCCAGATCGCCAAAGGTCTCGGGGGTAAGATCGCCCTGATTGATACTGAGCATGAAAGCGGTTCTCTCTATGCCGACCTGTGCGAGTTTGACACCGCGCCGATCACCGCACCTTATACGCCGGACAAATACCGCGCAGCCATTACAGCGGCGGAGGCCGCAGGTTATAGCGTGCTCATCATAGATAGCTTTTCTCATGCGTGGGCGGGAGAAGGCGGGCTCTTGGACATGCACGACAAGGCCGCAGCAGCCATGAAGAGCGGGAACAGCTTCACGGCCTGGCGCGAGATCACGCCGCAGCACAACGCGCTTGTAGAGGCGCTCCTGGGCGCACGGCTCCACGTTATAGCCACTCTCCGAGCAAAGACGGCCTATGACCTGGTAGACGACGGGCACGGCAAAAAGAAGCCCGTCAAGGTCGGTCTGGCACCAGTTCAGCGCGAAGGTGTGGATTACGAATTCACAAGCGTTTTTGACCTTGCTGTTGATGGTCACGTCGCAACGGCCACGAAGGACAGAACCCGCCTTTACGATGGCAAGCACTTTGTCCCGAGTGTCGAGACCGGCAAAGAGCTTGTCGCCTGGCTGGAGATCGGCGCAGACGCGGACGCTGCAAGCCGGTTGCTGGTTCAAGGCTTGATTGACCGGATCACCGGCATCGAAAACCTTTTTGAGCTTCGCAATTGGTGGAAGAAGCATCAAACGGAAATCGAAGCGCTGAGTCTGATCGACCGGACTCTTGTCGTTACCGCCAAGGAGCAACGCAAGAATGAACTTGAAAAAAGAGCGCCTGCCAATGCCGCCGAGAATTGAGATTGAAATGTCATCTCTCGAGTTTTTCTTTGGTGTCATATGTGGCACTGACGGTCGTGTTCCAGATTGCAGCGTTTGTGAACACAATATCGGGAACAGCGGGTGCACTCACCCGCTGAATCCCAATAACGCATCGGAGGAATAGACATGACAGCTCTCTATGAACTCAGTACCGAACTTGCAACTATCAATGACGCGATCATCAGCGCGGACGGCGAGATAGCGCCTGATCTCGAAGCGCGTCTCGACTCCGTGTCCCTCGACTTTCGCTCGAAGTCTCAGAATATCGCCAAATGGACACTTGATCTTGCTGGCGTCGAAGCCACGATCGATACGGAACTAAGCCGGCTGCAGCGCAAAAAGCAGGTTGCTGAAAACCTGAGAAAGCGTCTCCTCGGGTATGTCAAACAGTGCATGGAGGTCGCCGACGTTCAGAAGATCGAATCCCCGACGCTAACGATCCGGATCCAGAAAAACCCTCCGAGCACGGAGATCGTGGCGGAAGATCAGATCCCGGCCCGGTTCGTCCGGATCAAACAGGTTACGGAAATAGACAAGCCAGGCATTCTCTCAGCCCTGAAAGCAGGCGAGGACGTGCCCGGCGCCAGGCTGATCAGTGATCGTACCCATCTTCGCATTCGATAGGAGGCCGACTGTGAAAAAAGCGTTTTGGATTATCTACGTAAATCCGAACTACCCGAAGAGCGGCGACATGTTCACCGCAGTGAAGTCATCGCCGAAATCGCTGGAAAAGGACATCGCCTTTGTCAAGACGCAGCACTCCTGCTCGGTCTTTGTCGCGATGAACGTCGCAGAGCGATGAACTTTTCGCTTTACATCGGGGACCGCTCCGGCCTCGTGCTGGACGCGGCGGATGAAGCGCCCTACACCTGCCCAACCGGTCACACCTGGACCGCGTCGGGCAGGTGGCGGCATGACCAAGCGGAACGGTTCAACTACTTCGAAACGATATCCAGCGACAACAACTGCCCTGAATGCGGGGATGATGGAGAAATAAGAAGAAGGAGGAGCACGACACTATGAATCCATTTGGGGTGTTTTCCAACAATATTCTGGTCGCGGCATTAGGTGCTTGGTGGCTTTCTCAGAGCGCCAAAGTCCCGCTGACCTATTTCAAGACACATCGATGGGACTGGTCACTGCTTTTCCGCATAAGTCCGGGCGGGATGCCGAGCGCTCATTCCGCGATGGTCGCGGCCGCTGCCCATGCTGTCGGGCTGTACATCGGATACAACACCCCCACTTTTGCAACTGCCTTTGTTCTGGCAGTCATTGTCATCTATGACGCCAGGGGTGTTCGTCTTCAAGCCGGGAAGCACGCCCGGATTATTAATCTCATGACCCCGGAACGCGACGAACCATTGCAGGAAGTGCTTGGCCACACACCGCGAGAAACCTTCGTCGGCGTGATCGTCGGGATCGTTACGGCCCAGGTTGTATGGCTCTTGTGGAGATAGAGAACGAGAAAGGAGGAACAATGAAGATATTCGATCTGCTTTGGAAAAGAACCGAGGACAAGAACGGAAAGGCGAGATGGGAAAAGGTCGGTGTCTTGATGGAGAAGGACGACGGAAAGAAGTCGGTTAAGCTCGACCTTATACCGGCCAGCGGCTGGGACGGCTGGCTTGTTGTGGCGGAGCGAAAACCGAGGGATGCGAACCCTGACAACTCAGCACCTATTGACGATGGCGAGATTCCATTCTAAAAGGAGAAATCAACATGCAGAATTATGATTATGCTGCACAGCGGGATTCACTCATCCCGCGCGCCGTAGCTCATGCGAACAGGGCAGCAGGTATTCGCCCGAGGAGTAGCGCGGCGCGTGCGTCCTGGAACAGGGCTTTTCACTTAAAGATGAATGAGCTTGCGCGGGAGATTTCACCAAGGCCGCGCTTTATTCCGAATCGGAAAGAGCGTATGATGGTCGCGGGGTTTGATCATGGGTAAAACGAAGATCGAGTGGGTGACAGACGTATGGAACCCGGTCACTGGATGCACCAAGATTAGTGAGGGGTGCAAGAATTGTTACGCGGAGCGGATGGCAAAGCGTCTGCACGGTCGGTATGGCTATCCGAACGAGCGGCCTTTCGATGTTACGCTGCACCATGATCGGCTCGGTCTTCCGGCCAGCTGGAAGAAGCCACGTCGCATCTTTGTCAACAGCATGTCCGATCTGTTCCACGATGACGTTCCTTTTGAATTCATCGACGAGATTCTGCGAACAGCGACCGCGACGCCCCACCACACGTACATGGTCCTGACAAAGCGGGCGGAACGCATGGCCGCATTTTTTGAGGAGTTTGCGGATCGCGACTACGTGGGAAGCCCGGCGCTCTGGTTCGGTGTGACCGTGGAGAACCAGACGCAGGCCGAGAAGCGGATACCTTTCCTGTATCAAATTCCGTCTGCCGTTAAATTCGTTTCGGCCGAGCCGATGCTCGGGCAGATAGACCTGACCGGATATCTGAGCAGAAGGCGCGGGCCTCTTCTTCCGCGCAGCTTCTTGCTCTGGTCGTCGACGCGACTGATCGACTGGGTCATTTGCGGCCCCGAGACCGGCCCCGGTGCCCGCCCATTCAATCCGGCCTGGGCCCGGGACCTGCGGGACCAGTGCCAGTCCGTCGTGGTGCCGTTCTTCTACAAGGGGAAGGAGCCGCCGAAGGATCTGAGAGTCTTTGAAGAACCACCAGTAATAAACCAGCAATAAACAAACAAAAAAAGATTATCGTGTTGACTAAAAAAAACCAATGTGGTTTAATACCACAACCGCGAGGATAATCATGCTTTCTTTAAATAAAGTACCCCATCCTTTTCCGTATCAAGGGAGCAAAAGAGGGATTGCGAGTCATATTCTGACACACTTCCCAACAGATATTCATTGTCTTGTAGAGCCTTTTTGTGGGGCAGCAGCTGTATCGCTTGCTGCAGCTGCAACCGGACTTGCTTCCCGGTTTCATCTCAACGATCTGAACGGCCCTTTGATGATTCTTTGGCGCGAGATTCTCAACCATCCGGCACGTCTCGCCGATAAGTATGAAGCCTTATGGCACGATCAGCAGCCAGACAAGAAACAATTCTTTTTAAAGATACGGCAAGAATTTAACAATACGCATCAACCGCACTTGTTGCAGTACTTATTGGCTCGAATTGTGAAGGGGGCCGTACGGTATAGTTCAGATGGCGCATTCAATCAAAGCCCGGATAATCGGCGTGCTGGGATGCGGCCAGGGACTATGCGACAGCAGATATTGGGTGTGTCTCAGCTGCTCTCGAAAAAAACAACCGTTACCTCCGTCGATTTCAGAGAAGTGCTGGATAAGTGCGTTCCGCTGGACTTGGTTTATATGGATCCGCCTTACCAGGGTACCTCCTTTACGCGAGATCATCGCTACTGGGGTGGGCTCTTATTTGAAGATTTTGTTGACGCCCTCGAACGCCTCAATGAGAATAACATTTCTTATATTATCAGCTACGATGGCTATACCGGGAGCAAGGCACACGGTAAGGCGTTGCCTCAGCATTTAAGGTTAAAGCATCTTTTCATTGAGGCTGGGCGTTCTAGCCAATCAACATTACTTGGCGGTTCTGATAAGACTGTGGAGTCTTTGTATCTATCACCCGCCCTCGTGACTCGTTTAAGGAATAACAAACAAAGGAGCCGTGAGTCAATCTACCGTGAACCGCAACTTGCTTTAATATGACCAATAAGTATCCTAAAGAGTTTCTTCAATTGCTACAAAGCGTCCACGCAAAGCGTCCGCGGACCGTTATCGAGCATATTCTGGAGCATGGTCAAATAACAACTGAAGAACTTAAGGATAAATACGGATATAATCATCCCCCTCGTGCAATTCGTGATGTCCGCGAACAGGGGATACCGCTAGAAATGTTTCGTGTGTCCGGCTCCGATGGTAGAAGTATCGCCGCTTATAAATTCGGTGACCCGAGTAAAGTTCGCTCGACGCAGTTGTCAGGACGAACGGCCTTTTCCTCGCAACTTAAAGCGCAGCTTATTGCCAAGTATGGAGCGCGCTGCAATATTTACCAAGAAGAATTCGCAGACCGTGATTTACAGATAGACCATCGCATTCCCTATGAAATCGCGGGCGACAATGGCCCTAATTCAGATCAAATTGATGATTACATGCTTCTTTGCGGCTCTGCTAATCGTGCGAAGTCATGGAGCTGCGAGAATTGCAAGAACTGGGTGCAAAGAAACTTACAGGTTTGTTCAGAGTGTTATTGGGCTTATCCTGAGCAATATAAACATATTGCTATGCGCGATATCAGGCGGCTAGATATTGTGTGGGTTGAAGAAGAAGCAGCCGAGTACGATCAATTAATCAGTGAGTCAAAGCGTGCAAAGGAGACACCGCCTGACTATGTTAAGGCAATATTGCGCAGTCACTTGAAAGGTAAATAAAGCGCGTCGAAATAATGCAGCCGATAATTTATCAAGTTGATCATCTACCAGAAAAAATTCAATCTGCTTTGGCAAAGCGCAAAGAGTTAAAGGGACAGTTCGTATTAGCGTTTAAAACCTTCCTCAAACCGAATGCCACGGTACCTCTTTTATGGCTTGCGATTCTGTCCGATGGAATCATACTTCTGAACACTCACAAGACTCGGTCTGTTTTTAAAGAGTATCCCGTTACAACTCTAAACTGCGTGAGGTTTGGCAAAGTTTCTAATCAGGAGTCGACTATTGTATTGATCAGTTCCGATATCCTTGAAAAGGACTATGTTATTCCCTTTTCAACATCAATTGATGTGAACATCATAAGAGATGCTTTACTAAAGGCGAACATTTCAGTTCTTTCTTAAAGTCGTTCAGCCAGTCCACTATCAGTTTTGGATCTCTGTTCGTCGCAACACTGAGACGCAAATGACATTTCACTGATCCCTTTGTAGTCCCGCAGTCGCCCATACAACACAGCTAACTAACCAGATCCACAAATCCCCGCCGCCTTGCCCCGCCCGCCGCGCGGCGGCTCACTGACCTCCCCCGTCGCTCAGTCGCAGCGCTTGCAAACCTGTCAGCCCCCTTGCAAATCGGCTTGCATGACCCGGAGTACCGGGACATTGCAGCCGGCAAGGGGGTCGTTTCACGCATACCCCGCGTCAAGCTCTGCCAGGGCAAGCGCAGCGCCTTCGCTCCACCATGCTCACCTGTGCTGTCGCAGTTAGCGCGAGCGAGGCAAGCCCAGGCGAGCGCCCGTCAATAATCAATTTAATTACGCGGTTGTGATGTGAGCCATTATTGACAGACCGCAACATAAAGCGTATATTCTCGATATTATTTCGATTGGTCATAGTCGCGGTGTTTAATCATTCGTCGGTCGGTTCGGGGAGCATGAATGCCTGTACTGAGAACCAAGACCATAAAAACGTTAAAAGACTATGTTTCGCTTGTAGAAAAACTACAGGTCGAACGCAAAGTAACCTTTTGGTATCGAGGCTGTGGTCGGATGGGCCATGAGCTTAAACCTTCTCTTTACAGGCACAATGGCTCAAAAACGATAGAAGATCTCATCGCTCTTGAGAAACGACTTCTCGCTAGATTCAAACAAAAGAGCATTCCTTTTCTTTCACGTACGATGTCCGATTCATGGGAATGGTTGTTTCTAATGCAACACTATGGTGTGCCGACGAGACTTCTGGATTGGACTGAAAGTCCGCTCATGGCGCTGTTCTTTGCCGTAACTTTATGCCCGCATACTCTTGGGTCACGAGGGCGGCCTGTGTTTCAGGGTGATGCTTCAATCTGGTTTTTAGATCCTGCTCGGTGGAACAGACGCGCTGTTGAATTACGCGCCTTCGCGGGTTCTATTTTAATGACGGACGATCCATACTCTACTGCATATAAGCCAGATGGTGATACAAATATGATGAAATCGTATCCCATTGCTATTTATGGGGCACACAACAGTCAAAGGATTGTTGCTCAGCGGGGCGTGTTTGTCTGCTTTGGAAAAGATACGCGACCCATGGAAGAGGTCTATGAACGCGAGCGGTTTCCGGCCGGCTGCCTTATGAAGGTAGTTATAAAAAGGGGTCATCTGCCACACATATATGATGCTTTGAGGCGACACGGTCTTACAGATTCAGTTGCCTTTCCTGACCTTGATGGCCTTGCCCGTGAGATTAAACGTGAGTATTCATTTGAGGTGTAACAATGTTTAAAATTGCTAAACTTGAACCGAAACCCTTGCGTTGGTGGCTTTCACAGCAAGCCAAAATTGACATGAATCCACCATATCAGCGGCACGGCCGCCTTTGGTCACGCGGCGATAAAGCATTCCTTGTAGACTCAATTCTAAACGATTACGATATACCGAAGATATATATGGCGGATTTCAACTTCGGAAATATTGGTCTCAACAAGAAGGGTCTTCCTTATGCAATTATTGATGGGAAGCAACGGTTGGAGGCGTTCTTTGATTTTTACTCTGGCAATCTTGTCTTGGATGATGATTTTATTTTTGATCAGAACCCAAGCATAAAATTAGGTGGTTTGGGCTATGCAGACTTAACGAAGAATTATCCAGAAATTGCAGATATATTCAACAATCATCCGCTATCCGTTGTTCACGTTATTACAGATGATAAAGATAAAATAAATGAGTTGTTTGTCAGGCTCAATAGGAGCAAGCCACTCACGGGTGCTGAAATTCGGAATGCGATGTCCGGGCCATTGTCGGACATTGTTCGTCTACTTGCGAGTCATGAACTATTCAAGTCCTGCGTTACATTTACAACAAAACGTGCTCAAGATAAAAATGCTGCGACAAAAATTCTGCTCTTTGAATATGCCGAGAAGCCTGCTGAAACCAAGCGGCGCAATTTGGATGGCTTTGCAGTACAGGTGAAAAAAGAATCAAAAGCAAAAATGGAGTTGGCAAGCCGAAGAGTTATTGACATATTGGATCGCATGTCTGAGATCTTTTTGCCGCGCGATCCGTTGTTAAAATCCGCTGGCGTTTTCCCGGTTTACTATTGGTTGATTCGTCAAGGGGATACAGGCCATGATCAACATGTTCGTGAATTCCTAAACATGTTTGAGAAATCGAGAAAAGATAACCGAACAAAGGAAAGCGATAAGTCATCTGTAGATAATGAACTCATGACGTATGACAGATTAAATCGCAGCACAGATGATGAGCGCAGTCATGTGGAGCGACACAGGATACTTGCCAAACGATTTAAAGAGTATTTAAAGAGTATAAAAAAATAGGCATCGAGCGGCTTACTGTGATTACCATGGCCTGCTCTGAAAGTCCTATAGTTTCTCCTTCAAGAATTCATAGATTCTATCAATTTATTTGCCAGCGAGGTACTCATACGTGAAAGCAAATGCCATCTCATTGCTAGCTATCTTCGAAAAGAAGATGCGCCTGGAAGTGCCGCTCTTTCAGCGGACTTATGTCTGGAGCCAGGATAAACATTGGGATCCGCTCTGGGAAGATGTGTGTCGAAAATTCACTGAATATCTCGAGGGACGAAAAGATGCGCCTGTACACTTTCTTGGTGCAATGGTTCTGGACCAGAAGCAAACACCGATTACCCACGTAGAAAAACGCCAAGTCATAGATGGTCAACAGCGACTGACAACGCTTCAAATATTTCTTTCGGCATATAGAGATTTCTGTAGAGAGAATGGTTGCGAAGATCTCGCCAAGGAGTGTGATGCCTTTACTCTGAACAAGGGAATGATGGCCGAGCCCGAGGTCGACAAGTTCAAAGTATGGCCGACACAACTTGATCGCGCTCAATTTATGGATGTGGTTGCATCCGGTTCGAGAAAGGAATTAGAGAAAAAATATCCTCTGAAACGTCGTCCGTATGCTCGCAAGCCGGATCCTCGTCCGCGCATGATTGAAGCCTACCTCTTCTTTCATAATGAACTACAAGCATTCTTTAAGGGTAGCGCTACGGAACCGCCTCTAGCGGCACAAGTTGCGTTGTCTTCGCGTCTGGAGGAGTGCTTTCAAGCGCTCAAGAATGCCCTTCAAGTTGTCGCAATCGATCTTGAGCAGGATGATGATGCGCAGGTTATTTTTGAAACACTTAATGCTCGCGGAGAACCCCTTCTTCCGGCCGACCTTCTTCGGAACTTCATTTTTTTACGCGCAGCGCGTAGAAACGAATCTCAAGATGTATTGTACAAGGAGTATTGGCAGCGGTTTGACGATCCCTTCTGGCGCGTTGAGGTTAAACAAGGCCGGCTATTCAGACCCCGAAGCGATCTCTTTATGCAGCATTTTCTCTCGAGTCGGCAAACAATAGACGTACCGATTAAGCATTTGTTTGTTGAGTACAAGTATTGGATAGAAAAGAACCAACCCTTTCCCACTGTCAAAGATGAGCTCGCTACTCTTGCGAGGCAGGGTGACGATTTTCGTCGCATCATTGAGCCGAAGAAGAATGACACGATACATGAACTTGCGATATTCATGGATGCCTTCGATATAAGGACGGCGTATCCCCTTCTTCTCGCGCTACTTGATGCCAACCTTTCCGCTGAGCAGTGGAATGCTACCTCGTTGACTCTGGAGTCATACCTGTTGCGTCGTGCTGTCTGTGGTCTCACCACGAAGAGCTATAATCGCATATTCCTTGCGCTCATACGTAATTTGAGGCGTGAGGGAATGACGCCGGAGGTTCTTTCGCGGCTGCTGATGGAGCAAGAAGGGGAATCGGTTGAATGGCCCACAGATGAACGCTTTAAAGAAGCATGGTACACCGGGCATGCCTACCAGACCTTGAACAATCCGAAAATCGTTCACATCCTTAAACGACTCAATGATACATATGCCAGTGATAAGATGGAAAAGATTGTCGTTGACGGTCAGCTTTCCGTCGAGCATGTGCTTCCACAATCATGGCTTGAAAATTGGTCTTTGTCAGATGGGTCGAAAGGTCTTACTTCGTTGGAGCTGTTTAATGCTGACGCAAAGGATCCTCGTGTAATTGCGACGCGCAAAAGACATTCTGCACTACAGACATTTGGCAATTTGACGATTCTCACCCAGGCACTGAACAGTTCCGTTTCGAACGGCATTTGGGCATCGAAGAAAACAGAACTTCTGCGCCATTCATTGCTGCCAATCAATCAGTACTTCCATAATCTAACTGCCTGGGATGAAGCTTCCATTGAAACTCGGTCGCAAGACCTATTTCGAAGAGCGCTAACATTGTGGTATCGGCCGGCATCTGTGGCCCCAAGAGCTTGACAGGAAATCCTCTTATGAGAGAAATGCAAGAAGAAGAAAAGATAGCCCAGAAATATCTCGAAAGCCTGCAACTGGGCCCTGTCGAATACGAGCCTAATGGCAACGTTCCCCCGGATTTTGGTGTTGCTGGGAATAAACTTGGCGTAGAGGTGCGCAGACTTAATGAAAACTATTTTGCAAAGAACGGCGACGTAAAGGGGCTCGAAACACAATCTATTCCGATCCATCAGCAAGTCATAGGTGTTACGACAGCCTTCAACGCCAGATATGCCGGAGAAACCTACTTCATGGTATTTCGCCTCGCGCGGCCGATACAAAAAGCAAAGGTTCAAAAAGTGCTTACTGATAAAATAAATCAATTCTTGGCTGGGGGCAAGACGACCCCGCACATTATTGAGATCGCGGCTGGTGTCAGTCTTGAGTTGAGAAAGGTTTCCCCAATTCCAGGGTCGATGTTCCGAAAGGATTATATAACCGTCGATCAAGATAGTGGCGGGATACTTGTGGATTTGTGCGCCGAAAATATCCGACATTGCGTCCAAGAGAAAGCGCGCAAGACAGCTCCTTATTGGTCAAACTATGCTGAATGGCGCCTTGTGTTTGTTGACGCCATCGGGGTCAATCTCATGCCTCATGAGGCTTCTGATCTGAAAAAGCGGGTATCTAGCGTATCGCCTTTTAAGCAGGTTGATATTATTGATCAGCATAGTAACCTTGTAATTAGTTTCTAACAGCCTACCGTTCCTTGGTTAAGAATGCCTTTATGCTTTCCATGTTTCGTTTACAAGGTCTCATACCATTGCTCATCCAATCTACCAGCTGTTCCGGATCCCGACCCATGGCCGCGCCCAGGCGCTCGAACGACATCCCGTTGACGGTCTTGAAATACCGAAGTCGGCCGAGCAGATCGTCAGGACACTCGAAAGGCACGTACCCAAGAAACTCGATGATCTTCGGGATATGCACCAGCTCCGGCTCCGTTCCCTGCTCCCAGTTGTAAACTGAAGATTCCGTCACCCCGATTTTGGCCGCAACCTCCCGCTGGAGCATTCCCAGGTCCATCCGGCGCTTCCGGACGTGCTCACCGACTGTTTTTGGTTGCAGAATATAGCCTTTTGGGTATATTCTCAGAGGCAATGAGAGCCGAAAGTATGCAAACGTTGGCACACCCCTGCAAATGTGGGTTTCACGGCGATCCGGTGCACCAGTGCCTGTGTACGCCTCACCAGATACAGTCCTACCGCTCGCGCGTCTCGGGGCCGCTCATGGACCGGATCGACATCCATATCGAAGTGCCGGCGATCAAATTCAACGAGATCGCATCTGACGCAGCAGCGGAGCCGTCATCGTCCATCCGCGAACGTGTGACAAGCGCACGGCAGGTCCAGCAGGAGCGCTTCAAGCCGGACGGCATCTACGCTAATGCACAGATGAAGCCTCGCCACCTCCGGAAGTACTGCCGGATCAATGAAGATTCCCAGAACCTCATGGAAAAGGCGATGAACAAACTCGGTCTCTCGGCGCGCGCGTATAATCGCATCCTCAAGGTGGCACGAACCATTGCCGATCTGGAGAGCAGCGGGCAAATCGCTTCTCATCATATCTCTGAGGCGATACAGTACCGGAGTCTTGATAGACGGGTGAATTAAGCCTGAACGGGGGGTATTCGACCTCTTGCTTCCTTGAAGTTTCATTCGCGCCACCTCCCCGAAGATGAACTGGACCAGCGTGTTCTTTTCCGTATCCTCGTTCGCGTTCGTAAGCGTGTTAATAATCAACACTCTTCTCCCACTCACGAAATTCAAGCAGCCACTCTCCCGCATCCTCAGTGTTATTCCTTAAGAAGGAAATCTGCTATACTCTGAATTAGACAGCGTGTTGCCCGTAGTTGCCAAGTCTACGTTCATCATTGACAGCGGCCCCCCTGTTTCTAAAGCGATTTTTACGGTAAATGCGGTGAGAGCGCCAATCAATCCCGGCACTAAAAAGAGCAGTACATCAAAAAGGTCAATGAGCTCAGTGTCAAATTCAAGTTATTTCGAATTCTACCGATAAGAATACTATGAAACGCCCATTCTCACTTCGGGGTCTGATTGTCGACCTGCTTCGCAGGCGGAAGGATTGGCCGTACGAGAAGGAATATCTCGGTTATGAGTCCTATCCCTCTACGCACCTGTCGACTATCAACACCCGCACGAATTCAGGCAGCGCAGACGTACAGCAGCGCAAGGCGGCCTGAAACGCTCAGCGCACCTTTGATCCCGATCTCCGGGTCGAAGAGGGGGCGTGTTTGCTTAAATTCCCGTTCATTCCTCCAGGTCATGGTCACCTTCTAACCTCTCCCGTTTGAACTCCAAAGGGTTGACGACTTTACTCAAAAAGAATATAGTAACAGGCTAGGAGAACGAAAACCTTTCCAGGAGAGAATGCCTCGTGACAGCCCCCCCCATTACTGACGCTTCCTCATCCGATGCTTCCGCACTCTCGATCATCCCCCTCGGCGGTGTGGGTGAGATCGGGCTCAATATGACCGTGCTCGAATACGGGGACGACCTCATGGTGATCGACGCGGGGCTTATGTTTCCGGACGCTGAGATGCTCGGCGTGGACATCGTGATCCCCGACTTTTCCTATCTCCTCGAGAACAGGCACCGGGTCCGCGGGGTGGTGATCACGCACGCGCACGAGGACCACATCGGCGCGCTCCCTTTTCTTTTGAAAGAATTAAAGGTCCCGATCTACGGCACCCGTCTTACGCTCGGGTTCATAAAAGAAAAGCTCAGGGAGCACGAGCTGGACGTTGAAACCGAACTCATCCCGGTCAAGCCTCGGGACGTGGTCGAGCTGGGGTGTTTCAAGGTTGAATTCATCCGTGTGACCCACAGCATCGTTGACGGCGTCGGCCTCGGCATCACCACGCCGGTGGGTCGCGTGGTCCACACCGGTGACTTCAAGATCGACCCCACGCCGGTAGACGGCGAAATCATGGATCTCCGGACCTTCGCCGAGTACGGGGACAAGGGCACCCTCGTGCTCCTGTCGGACAGCACCAACGCCGGCCAGGGGGGCTACACCTTTTCAGAGAAAGAAGTGCGGCGCGGGCTCGAGGATATTTTCACACACGCCAAAGGCAGGATCGTGATTGCCACTTTCGCCTCGAACATTCACCGCGTGCAGCAGATCATCGACGTGGCCGTATTGTTCGGCAGGAAGGTAATCCTGAACGGCAAAAGTATGATCGCGAACGCCCAGATCGCCCTCGATCTGGGCTATCTCAAGATGCCGCCGGAGACCTGGCTCAAGATCGAAGCGCTCAGGACGCTGCCGGACCACGAGCTCGTGATGATCACCACCGGGAGCCAGGGCGAACCCATGAGCGCGCTCTCGCGCATGGCCGCGAACGAACACAAACACTTCCAGATCAAAAAAGGCGACACCATCGTACTCTCATCAAAGATGATCCCGGGCAACGAGCGCGGCATCACGCGGATCATCAATCACTTGTTCAAGCACGGGGCCGAGGTTTTCTACGAGAAAGTCTCGGAAATCCACGTCTCGGGCCATGCGTCCAAAGAAGAGCTGAAGCTCATGCTCTCCCTGATCAAGCCGAAATACTTCATTCCCGTCCACGGCGAGTACCGTCATTTGGTGTACCATTCCCAGCTTGCAAGAAAAGTGAACATTCCCGAGGAGAACATCTTCATCGTCGAAAACGGCGAAGTGATGGAGTTCACCGAAGGGAGCGCCCGTCGGGCAGGACTCGTCACGGTCGGCAGGGTCTACATCGACGGCAAGACCGCCGGCTCCACGGCGGATTCCGGCGTGGACACCGTCGTGCTCAGGGACCGGATGAAGCTGGCCCATGACGGCGTGGTGATCGTGATCCTCGGCATCGAGAAGGCCTCGGGCAAGGTGGTCTCGGGGCCGGACATCGTGTCCCGCGGTTTCGTATTCGAGGACGCCTCGCAGGAGCTCCTGGCCGAAGTGAAGGACGTGGTCCTTGACACGCTCACGCTCATGGTCCCCGAGGCAAAGGGCGACTGGTCACTCGTTTCCGCCCGGGTGAGGAGCAGTCTCAAGAAGTTCATCAACAAGCGCATGGAGCGCAGGCCCATGATCCTGCCGATTATCATGGAGATATGATGGTCTCGTAAAAAGTCGAATCTTACGTTTTTGACGTCATTCCTCTATGTTAAAAGTCAAGTCTTCTTTTGGTGGCAGACGGACTCTTTCTGGATTTGTTTTATGGCAGAGCTCAATCTTCAAAACCAATCTTCTATAAGCAGACACTTCTTCGCATGGAGGAAGGCTGCATTTCTTAGATTATGTTTTAAAGGCGTGGGTTCGCAGTCTAGCTAAAGCAGACACGATCCTGAGATCCGCTGCAGGAATGACATAGCGTTACCCACAGATAAACAAGTTATTGAGATTGACCTCCATAAAACAATCCGGCTTTTTATTGTACTACCGCCAGTACGTACTCATGCTGGTTCTTCAAGACGTACCGGATGCGATTTAGAAGCTTTCGCGCTATATGAACGATGGCCTTTGTATTAGTCATATGCTTACTAAGCTTATCGAATGCCATTATCAGCGTCGGGTCTTTACGGGCAGCGACCCAAGCACTTTCAATCAATATGCCCCGTAGCGAAGGATTGCGTCTGTTGGTGATGCCGGTGGTGGTGTTCTTTTCACCGCTGGAGTTCGTGTTGGGGATAAGGCCGACATAGCTCGCCAGCTTATCGAGCGACGAAAAACGACTCATGCTGTTCAGTTCCGTTAGGAGTGTCATGGCAGTCAGCGTGCTGATCCCCGGCACGGTCCTTAACAGCAAGACGTTGACCCGGTAGTCATCAGTGCGGGAAAGGGCCAGAATGTTCCGGTTCAACTCGGCAAGTATCCGGCGGATATGGTTCAGTTCGTCGAGATACGCCTTGAGAGAATAATTCCCGCTGGCCCTCTCCATGCGGATTTCATCGATCCAGTTGATGAATTTTCTGGACCAGCGGCTTTCAGCAAGTTCCTCGGGTATATGAATGCCGTAAAAAGCGAGCAGGGACTTTATCTGGTTTTTGCAACGGGTCTGCTTCTTGACCATACTGCGACGGGTCCTAAGCAAACTGCGGTCCTCGACAGCGGTCCGTGAAGGGACATATATCCCGTCAAGTTGGTTGCTTCTGAGACAATGGGCAAGTTTGCGGCAATCGACCCGGTCGGTTTTGCCTGCTCGCTCCTTGTCCTTCGTGGGGACGTCGGCCGGATTTGTAACGATGCAGTCAACACCCAGTTCACTCAGACGATCATGCGTCCAGAAGCCTGAGAAACCCGCCTCGTAGACAGCATGATACGTCGCGCCAGGGAAATTGCGCTTCAGATAATCGACAAGTATGCCGACATCCGGCGGTTGGGTAAAGGTCTTATGTTCAAACTTATCTGTCAAGATGCAGATGCTCCAACTTTTCTTATGAACGTCCATGCCGATGTAAAGATGTTGACCTGTGAAATCGAGTTTGCTAATGTTGTTCATGGCAAGTCTCCTTTCGGTTTTATTTGTGTCCGTCTAGACTCAAATATACCTTAAGGTAGACTTGCCTTTTAATCATAAAGTCTCGCTTGTCCGGAATCATTCCTTCCACTATGTTATATAGCAACACGACTCCCGACAAGCGGGAGTGACGACTTTTTACGAATGCACCAAATAGAGATGTACTCCCTATGTCTTTCGCTGTTGGGGGATCACCGACGCATGAGAAACACAAACTGCTGACTTCATCTGCAGAACGCACTCTCTCCCCTTTTTTTCATGTATAATTGAAGCAGTAGAAGCGGCTTTGCTCAGTGAGCGGCAAGTTGTCGTTTCTCATAGAAGTTGCAGGGAGCTTTCCATATGAAGAAGCTCGCAAACATACTGCTCGGGATATGGCTGATTCTGTCAAGCCTGATGGTCCTGACTTCCTTTAGCTTCAGCGGAAGTTCAGTGGTCCTTGCCATTGTTGCCGTTATAGCAGGCGCGCTTTTGATCATAGCGGACCGGGGAGAGAAGTTTTCCGCCAGGGCCGCGAACGTTGTCCTCGGGATCTGGCTCATCCTCGCAAGCCTCGTCCCGCTGGCCGGTGTCCACTTCCGCGGGAGCCACGCGGTGCTGGCGGCGGTCGCGCTCGTTGCGGGAGTGCTGGTCCTTGTCCGGCGATAAGAGGGAATCCCATGAGCATTCGTATGACGGTCTTTTCCGATTACATCTGACCCTTCTGCTACATCGGCGAAGGCATCGTCGAAAAGCTGAAGCAGGAGTTCGATCTCGTGGTTGAGTGGAAGGGTCTGGAAATCCATCCCGAGACTCCGCCGGAGGGAACGCCCATGGCATCGCGCTTCCGGCCCGAAGACATCACGCGGATGATGGGGCACCTGCGCACCATGGGAGCGACCTTCGGGATAACCTTTGCCGACCGTCCCCGCCTGTCCAATTCACACTTGGCCCTTCAGGCCGCCGAGTTCGCCCGTGACAACGCCAAATTCCATGAATATCACCAGGCCCTTTTTACCGCCTACTTTTCCGAGGGCCTCGACATCGGCGATCTCAACGTGCTTAAGCAGATCGCGGGCGATGCGGGTCTCGAAGCCGCCGCCATGGTCGCAGCCGTCGGAAGCGGGAAGTACCTTCCCGCGCTGGAAGACGCGAAGGAGGCCGCTGCCCGCCACGGGGTAACCGGTGTGCCGACGTTTTTTATTGAAAACAGGAAATCCATCGTGGGCGCCCAGCCCCTGGACGTGTTCCGGAAAGCCCTTCGCAACCAATGACGGCCGGTCTCACTTCGACGAAAAAAAGCCCCTCCCTCCGCTTTTTTCAGGTACAATAAAAAAACAGGACAACCAGGAGGCGCCATGTCGAACAACCACAGCAAGTTGAGCACCTTTCACTACGACAAGCTCGGCAGTGACCGGGCCTCGCTCACACACTCCCTCTCCAACCGCTTGATCTACTCCATGGGCAAAGACCCGATCACGGCCACGCACCGCGACTGGTTCCACACGACCGCGTACGCGGTGCGCGAGCGGTTGATCGAGCGCTGGATGGAGACCATGCGCAGCTACTACCGGTCCGATGTCAAGCGCGTCTACTATCTTTCCATGGAATTCCTTACCGGCCGCCTGCTTTCGAACAGCCTTTTGAACATGGGGTTCTACGAAGAGTGCCGTGAGGCCCTTGCCGAGATGGAGCTGGACCTCGAACGGATCCGCGAGCTGGAAATGGACGCGGCGCTCGGCAATGGAGGACTCGGCAGGCTCGCAGCCTGCTTTCTCGATTCCCTCGCGACCCTGTCGTTGCCCGGCTACGGTTACGGCATCCGGTACGAATACGGCATGTTCAGCCAGAGAATCGAAAACGGCTACCAGGTGGAGCACCCCGACAACTGGCTGCGCTACGGAAACCCCTGGGAGTTTCCGCGTCCCGAAGTGCTCTTCCCGGTCAAGTTCTGCGGCCGGGTCGTGCAGTTCAAGGACGAGTCCGGTCAAGCGAGGTCTCATTGGGTCGACACCGAAGACGTGATGGCCATGGCGTTCGACACCCCGGTGCCGGGGTACGACACGAACACCGTCAACAACATGCGGCTGTGGTCCGCGAAAGCATCACGCGATTTCAACCTTAAGTACTTCAACGAAGGAAACTACATCAAGGCGGTGCAGGAAAAAAACGAGTCGGAAAACCTCTCCAAAGTGCTTTATCCCGACGATACGACGGAGATGGGACGGGATCTCAGGCTCAGGCAGCAGTATTTTTTCGTCTGCGCGTCGCTGCAGGACATTCTCCGGCGCTTTTTAAAATATCACCCGAACCTGGAGGAGCTTCCGGAAAAGGTCGCGATCCAGCTGAACGACACGCATCCCTCGATCGCCATCCCCGAGCTCATGCGCGTCCTGATCGACAGCCATCACCTGGACTGGGACCGCGCCTGGGACATTACGCGGCGGACGTTTTCCTATACCAACCACACGCTCATGCCCGAGGCGCTCGAGACCTGGCCTGTCCGCGCCTTCGAAGAGGTCCTGCCGCGCCACCTCCAGATCATCTATGAGATCAATTATCGCTTCCTCGAAGAGGTGCGCCATCACTATCCCGGCGACGCGGAGCGGCTCCGGCGCATGTCGCTCGTGGACGAAACGGCGGGCCGGCGTCTGCGCATGGCCCACCTGGCCATCGTGGGGAGCCACAAAGTGAACGGCGTTTCCGCCATCCACACGGACCTTATGAAGAAAACGATTTTTGCCGAATTCGACCGGCTCTACCCCGATAAGATCATCAACATTACCAACGGCATCACGCCGCGCCGCTGGCTGCACCAGGCGAACCCCGCCCTGTCCGCGCTCATCACGCGCAGGATCGGTGAAGGGTGGGTCTGCGACCTCGCGGAGCTCAAGAAACTCATCCCCCTCTCCGAAGAGGGAGAGTTCCGAAAGCAGTTCCGGGACGTGAAGCGCGCGAACAAGGAGCGGCTGGCCGAGATCATCAGAATGCGGCTCGCGCTCCAGGTCGATCCGGCATCGCTCTTCGACATGCAGATCAAGCGCATTCATGAATACAAGCGGCAGCTCCTGAACGTGCTGCATATCGTGACGCGCTACAACCGCATCCGCCAAGGCCGGGCCGCGGACGCGGTGCCGCGCACCGTGATCTTCGGCGGCAAGGCGGCGCCCGGCTACGCCATGGCCAAGCTCATCATCAAGCTCATTCACTGTGTGGGCGACGTCGTGAACAACGACCCCGCGACGGCCCCGTTCCTGAAAGTGGCGTTCATCGCGGATTACAACGTGTCGAATGCCGAGAAGATCATTCCGGCCTGCGACCTGTCGGAGCAGATCTCATTGGCCGGCACCGAGGCCTCGGGTACGGGCAACATGAAGCTCGCCCTGAACGGCGCGCTCACCATCGGGACCCTGGACGGCGCAAACATCGAGATGAAGGAAGAAGTGGGGGACGAAAACATCTTCATTTTCGGCATGACCGCGGTCGAGGTCGCCGCGCTCCGCGCACGAGGGTACAGGCCGGGAGACCTCTACCGTTCCCATGCCGAACTCACGCAGGCGCTCGACATGATCAGCAGCGGTTACTTCTCTCCTGACGCGCCGGACCGCTTCCGGCCCATCTTCGACGCCCTTACGGTCAGCGACAGCTATATGCTGCTCGCCGACTACGAGTCCTACCTTGCCTGCCAGGACCGGGTCGACGCGCTCTACCGCGATCAGGAGGAGTGGGCCAGGCGTGCGATCCTGAATGTAGCGGGCATGGGCAAGTTTTCGAGCGACCGCACGATCCGCGAATATGCCGGTAAAATATGGGACGTCAAACCGCTCAGCGGGAAAGACTGACGGGTGGAAAAAATCCAGGAGGAGGGATGACGGCGACACCGATCCCGCACGGCTCAGGGCGCTGCTCAAGGACCATCATGAAATTGCAGTTCGTGTCCTGAACATGAGGTAAGGGCATCCAGGAGCAAACGCAACCTGCATCCCGGTCCCGTTCAGGTAAAATTTCCTATCACGGTCAAGGCGTTCGGCGCCACTGAAATCTCGCAGGTGTTTCCTTCCAAAGCGTAAATTTCGCCGTCAACATGGAGCGGCAGCGGATGAGCGCTCTCGATGGTCAGCTTCTGCGTCCGACGCGTTACGGCGTGGCGCGTCCTGTCGATCGTACCCTGAAAAACTTTCGGAAAATGCCGGATCAACTGCGGAAGGGTGAGCGGCATCACCATGGTTACGTCGAGCAGCTGGTCGTCGATCTTCGCGTGGGGCGTGAGCTTGAAGCCGCCGCCGCAGGTGGTGCCGTTGCCGATGCTGACGAGGAACAAATTCTGATCAAAAGCCTCCCCGTTGATCGCGATCTTCATCGGCAGGGGCTTATAATGGCTGAGCGTTTTCAGAAGCGCGCAGAGGTATACCGCGAGACCGCTCTTGAACAAGGTAACCGACCGCGAGTTGTAATTGACCGCAGCATCGAAACCGATCCCGACATTGTTGGCAAAGTAACGTTTGTTCATCTTTCCCGCGTCGATGATCTTCGTTCTTC
Source organism: Nitrospirota bacterium (assembly GCA_963769335.1). GTDB lineage: Bacteria > Nitrospirota > UBA9217 > UBA9217 > UBA9217 > JAJYKN01. The sequence goes on from CAVYLT010000085.1 coordinate 27,216, forward strand.
CGGCGAGGATCATGTCGATAATCTCGGCAAGTTTATGCGGTGTGTTCAGGACCTTGGTGAAGTCGTTCCCTGATCCGGCAGGCACGACGCCGATTGGTTTGGCGGTATACACCGCTTTCTGGATGATTTCATTCAGCGTGCCGTCTCCGCCGATGGAAATGATGGCGTCAACGTCATCGCTCGCACAGGCCGCGGCCGCCATGTTCCCGGCATCTCCGGGCCCTGTCGTTGTTTCCAGGTCGTAACGGACCTTTCGGTCATTGAAGAGGCGGACTACTTCAGCGGCGATCCTGCCTGCTCTGCCGCGACCGGCGTGAGGGTTTGCGATGAGCGTGTATTTTTTCATTCTATAAACCCAAAAACGGCAGTTGGAACCACGGATGAACACGGTTAAAACCAAAAAACAAAAACTTATAGAGAAGTAGAACCTCACCCGGAAGGTGATATCTGTGTTCATCCGTGGTTAAATGCTCTTTTTAGGATGAATGATCGTTTGACGGGGGTAAAGCAGCATTATAGATGCGATGTGTTGCAGAGTCAAGTAAAGGAAGGGCCAGGTCTCGGGCGAGCAGTAGCATCGCCTGCATTCCCGGATCGAGATGCTCAATCATTGTATCGGTTATTGGGCGTAAATCTTAAGCATTATGAACGAATTTTTTTGTGCCTTTTGTGCCCTCAACCCATGCCTTTCCAAGATCGAACCGCCGGAACGGAGCCTGCGGATAAAGGTATTTTCTGGTCCTTCATTGACACTGTGCAGAGCCGGCGGATATACTTATTAACAGGACGGTGACCATGAAAGCGCTCTATTACGACGAACAGATAGGACACCGGGGAATAAAATCGGGAGACCTGCCAATCCCCGAAATCAACGAAAGCGAAGTCCTCGTCAGGGTCAAAGCCTTTTCGCTGAATCACCTCGACGTCTGGGCAATGGGCGGCAACTATCCCGTCAAAATTCCCCTGCCTCATATCTTCGCATCAGACGCATCAGGGATCGTCGAAACAACGGGCAAAAACGTGCAGCATGTCAAGGTTGGCGATGAAGTGATCGTCTTTCCCGGCCTTTCCTGCGGCCACTGCGAGCGATGCCTGAACGGGCACGATAATGAGTGCAACGGCTTCTCCGTCCTCGGCGTCATTACGAACGGCGTGTCGGCAGAATACGTGAAAGTTCCCGCAGCCAATATCTTCAAAAAACCGGGGGGCCTGACGTTTGAGGAGGCTGCAGGGATCGGCATTACCTATACCACGGCCTGGAATTCGCTCGTGCTGCGCGCGGGCATCCGGCAGGGCGATACGCTCCTGGTCCACGCGGCCGGCAGCGGCGTGGGCACGGCGCTCATTCAGGTGGCGAAGATGTTCAACGCATCGGTAATCACGACGGTTGGAGACGACTGGAAGATCGAGAAGGCGAAAAAGCTCGGCGCCGATTTCGTAATTAATTACAAAAAAGAAGATTTCGCGGAAGCGGTAAAGCGGATAACGGGAAACGAACTGGCGGACATCGCCGTTGACCACGTGGGCGCGGCAACCTTCAATAAATCCCTCTCCTGTCTCAAGCGGGGAGGCAAACTCGTGACCTTCGGGGCAACGTCAGGCGATGAACTGCAACTGAGTCTTCGTTACGTCTTCGGCAAAAATATCACGATTCACGGAGTTTACGTGGGGCCGAAGGCGGCCATGGCCCTTTACTTGAAACTGTTTCCGAAACCCCTGAAGACCGTCATTGATTCCGTGTTCGACTTCAGCGACGCGCAGAAGGCCTATGAAAAACTGCTCTCCCGGCAAATCTTTGGAAAGATCGTGGTGAGAGTATAGTTCAGAGTTCAGTGTTCACAGTTCAAAGTTGCCGTGTGCTTGCCGCCGAGAGAAGGCCGTCCCCCCCAAAACATCTTGAATTCCTCACTGCTTTGTGAAATAATGTGTCCGTGCGGCTCGCTCATCTTTAGATAGAGTACACAACACGGAGGTCCACATGTTTCTGACCATCCTGCTCATCATCCACGTCATCTGCGTTATCGTCTGGATCGGCGGGGTGACGTTCGTGACCACGGTCATCTTTCCCATGATGTACCTGACCGAGGGCTCGCTCGAAAAAGCGCTCATGTTTCAACGCGTGGAACACCGGTTCGCAGGCATGGTCAAGTGGCTGATCGGGATCGTGGGCGTCACGGGCTTCTGGCTGCTCTACGCAAAATACGGTTTCGGCATCCTCGCGCAGGCCCATGGCATCGGTGTCATCATCATGATCTTTGCCTGGGCGTTCTATACCACCGTGCTCCTGTTGGAGCGGAAGATCTTCGGCAGGATTTTTGCGGACCCCGAGAAGATCGACATGGACCAGGCCCTGAAGCTCATCAATATCATGCACTGGTTCCTCCTGACCATCAGCTATGCGGCCGTTGCCGGCGGCGTATGGTTCGGCCACGGCGGATGAGGGATTGGCAACAGATTTTTCAGCAACGTGCCGAGAGAGAAACTCGTTCCAAAACGGAGAATTTTTTTACTGCGAAGACGTGATGAGCGCGAAGAAAGTCTGACCCGCAGATTTGCAACGAGCTTCCCCTTCGCGTCCTTCGCGCACAGGCGGTTTGCGTCTTATAGTTCCGGCTTGTCGGGGTTGGGGGTCTATGGCGGTTTCCGCAGCAAAACATAAACACTGGAACGAGATGATGGGCCTGCTCCTGCTTGCCGCAGGGCTTCTCGTCATCCTGAGCCTTCTTTCCTACAGCGCCACCGACCCCTGCTTCAGCGTCTCCGGCAGCGGTATAAAAACACAAAACACCATCGGCATTATCGGCGCGTACCTCTCCGACGTACTGCTTCATCTCTTCGGCATTACCGCCTATCTCCTTCCCCTCCTTCTGTTCGGGTACGCTGTGTTTCTTGCGCTCGGGAGGGCGCCGGTCCACCCGTACCTCAAGAAGGTCGGCGGCATCGTCCTTTTTCTTTCATCCACCGCATTCTTCGGGCTGCACGGGGAAACACTCCGTCTCCTCGGCGAAGACATTCCCTCGGGCGGCATGCTGGGCGGCATGATCGCCCAGGTGCTGCTTTCGGGGTTCTCCGCCACGGGCGCGTACATTATCGCGCTCACGGCCATCGTTGTCTCGCTCATGCTGCTGACGCCCTTCTCCCTGATCAAGGCCTTTGCGTGGCTGCGCGCCCTGTACGGCCGCATCATGGCGCATGTGGACCTGCTTATTACCCTCTACCAGGGCCGGAGGGAAAAGGCGAAAGAAGCCAAGCTGCGTCCCGTCCTGCCCAAGGAATTGCCGAAGATCGCCGATCTGCAGAAGCCGCAGCCGTCCCCTCCCGCCCCACGGATCGTGAAACCGGAAAAGCCCGCGAAGCCCGTGCAGGCGACCTTCGAATTCATGGGCGCCAGGGACGGCGCGGAGGAGAAGGGGGCCTACCAGCTCCCGTCTCCCGACCTGCTTGACCCGCTCCCGACGGTTGTGAAAAAAGTTTCCAAGGAAGACATGCTTGCCCAGTCCGAACTGCTGCAGCGAAAACTCCAGGACTTCGGCATCGAAGGCCGTGTGACCCAGGTCTATCCCGGGCCGGTGGTCACCATGTTCGAGTTCGAGCCCGCGCCGGGCGTGAAGGTGAGCAAGATCGTGAACCTTGCCGACGACCTTGCACTCGCCATGCGTGCCGGATCGGTCCGCATCGTGGCCCCGCTTCCGGGCAAGGCCGCAGTGGGCATCGAGGTCCCGAACAACACGCGCGAGACCGTCTATTTCCGCCAGATCCTTGAAACGCCGGAGTACCAGGCGAACAAGTCCAAGCTCAAGGTCCCGCTCGGCAAGGATATTTTCGGCGCCTCGGTCATCACCGGCATCGAGAAGATGCCCCACCTCATGGTGGCAGGCGCGACCGGCTCGGGCAAGAGCGTTGCGATCAACTCCATCATTCTTGCGCTTCTCTATAACGCCCGGCCGAGCGAGGTAAAACTCGCCATGGTGGACCCCAAGATGCTCGAGCTCTCGGTGTACGAGGGCATTCCGCACCTCATTTCGCCGGTCGTCACCCAGCCGAAGAAAGCCGCCGAGACGCTCCGGGCGATCGTGGCCGAGATGGAGCGGCGGTACCGGATGCTTGCGGAGAAGGGCAACAAGAACATCGATTCCTATAACAAGGCGGTGACGGAGGCGGAGCGCCTCCCGTACATCGTGGTGATCATCGACGAACTGGCGGACCTCATGATGACGGTGCAGCGCGAGGTCGAGGACTCGATCATGCGCCTGGCCCAGATGGCGCGCGCCGCAGGCATTCATTTGATCGTGGCCACTCAGCGGCCGAGCGTGGACGTCATCACCGGTCTGATCAAGGCGAACCTTCCGTCGAGAATATCGTTCCAGGTTTCTTCCAAGACCGACTCGCGCACGATCCTCGACGCGAACGGGGCGGAGAACCTGCTCGGCATGGGCGACATGCTGTTCCAGCCGCCGGGCTCTTCCCACCTGGTGCGCGTCCACGGCTGCTACGTATCCGAGGCGGAAATCAAGCGCGTGGTGGAGTTCGTCAAGAAACAGGGCAAGCCCAACTACGACCTGCTCCAGCAACGGGCGAAAGAGATCGTCGAGGCCGAAGCTGCGGCCGTGGAGGACAGCGAACACGACGAGGAGTACCAGCGGGCCGTCGATCTCGTACAGCAGAACGGCAAGGCGTCCACGTCGTTTTTGCAGCGGCACCTGCGCGTGGGGTATAACCGCGCCGCGCGCATGATCGAGATGATGGAAAAGGACGGTATCGTCGGCCCGGCGGACGGTGCAAAGCCGCGCAAGGTGCTCGTGGGGAAAAACATGGACGGGACATCGAGAAGTTTTGATGATTTGTGATTCGGGTGATATCCCGGGAACAGAGGGCGGACAGTGTTCGCCCGGTTTCAATCCCACGAGAGTGCAGTACATTGAGAAGGATCGATGAGACTGTTTCTTGCCGCCTTAGCGTTTTTCGCCGGTTTATTTGCCATAACCGGGGCCTTCATGGCTGTCCTCCCGGCAAATGCGCCGGGTTGGCTGACCGGCGTCGCAATCCTGACAGGTTTCCTCCTTTCCCTTTTCCTCACAAACAAACTGGTCAATGTCAGGGGGACGAATTTTTGGAGCTTGGCCCGGTCGCCCGAACCCTCCGAGCAGGCAGAGCAGGAAGGTTTGCTTGCTTCCACAAGGTACCGGGCAAATCGATTTTTTCAGGTCGAAGAATGTAAAGACGAAGGGTTGCACTACTTCATTGAATTGCACGATGGATCGGTGCTGTATATGAACGGGCCGTATTTGTCCGCGTTCGAACCTCATAAACTTTTCAACCTGATCGATCGCCCGAGAAAATTTCCCTGCACGGAGTTCGTTGTAAAACGGGATCGCGAGGACGGCGGTGTTATAGACATTCAATGCTCCGGCAGCGTACTGGAGCCGGAAATCGTGACCCCTCCTTTTAAGGAAGAGGACCTTCAGAGCGGCATGATGCCGCAGGACGGGGACGTGATCACGACGCGCTCCTATGATGAGCTGAAGGCCCTACGATCGGCAGGGGCGGGCACGTCTGAGCATGACCGGGCCCTCTCGTGATAGCGACCTGAAAACAACCTGAAAACGTCAATGCGAACCTGCCTCCCGGCAGGTTCAATCCCGCAGATTGAACCGAACCAGTAATGTGTGGTTCAGGCTGCAAGCCTGAACCAGCAAAAGGAACGGCCTTTTCCTCCAGAACCGCATCAAACTGCTTCAGAAGAATGTCATCCGGGACGGGCTGCAATGCATTCCTCCAGCAATCAGCTATTCCGAATTTGCATATTAATCCTGATAATATAACTTTACTCCATAATGCATATTAGTCTTTTTTAACAAGCTTAGTGATTTCCGGCAGTTGTATCCAGTTATTTCTTAAATTCATTGACCCGCTGCCCAATTCTATGCTACCGTATCCCGAGGAGCTAATAGCTAGTTGGCCGCCATAGATTATGGATACAGTTAGCAAACATCGGAAAAAGCTTCTCACCCCTTACAAGCGAAGTACAAAAGCGGATGAGGCCATTGCGAGCGCGAAACGCTTGGCACTCCTTATCCTGTCCCACGACGAGCTGTTGTACAAACACAGAAAGAAGATGTTGTCCGAGGTACTTTGGCTGATTTCCGAGGCGGATGGGAAATACTCTACAAGGTACAGGAGCAAAGAGGTCGTCCGATTGGCACGGGAGGTGCCAGACTGTGAAGAACCAATCCATCATGAACATGTTAACCCTCGCAAGAAGGTCACAGAGTTTATTCTTAGTCAACAGAAAAGATTCCTCAAGCATCCACGTTCGCTCGAAAAACTGCTAGACGAAACGGTTGGGTGTGTGGTTACTCGAAGAGAGCACGACAACTTAATGAAATCTGGTGATGGATGGGAGCGTTACAAGAACGTTCCAGTTCTCGACATGTCGCACACACCGCCACGATTGAGAAAATAGCTGTGGTCCGTATTCCGATGAGCCCTTAAGCATCTATACGAATATGGCAAAATTGTATTTAATGACCTCATTCTCCTGACATATGCTCGACTCATCAATTAACATACAAAGATTGGTAGTGAGAGCAAAACCAGCTAAAGGCCATCCCGAATATCGTGAATGGGAAACAGCCTCGCTTGTTGTATTGGTAGCGGAGAATGACCGGACCGCCGCTTTGCAAAAAGGCGAGGCTGAATTACACCGACGCAAATGGGTGAAGCTTCATTATGAAAGCAAGTCAACTTTAATTCGCGATCGTGTAAAATCCGGCGGCGGTGAATTTTGGGACGCATATAAAAGCGCACAACGTGACGGTATTTATTTTCGCGTATTCCCCGATAACTTTTCTCCTGGTAAGAATGGAATTCCACCTATGAGCGCTCCACGAATAACGGAGAAATTTATGGATTGCGTAGTCGAGGATGCCGGGGGGCGTCGCATATCTGTCGGCCAGAACCGCACAACAGATTATCTGCTCGATGATTGGTTGTTAGAGCTTAAAGATTTACAAGAAGAGGGCTTAGATCAAGGTAATCGACAACAGAGACTTGCTAGCCTTTTTAGTCCATATTTCCCGCAACAAACTCAGATAGAACTCGATCCTACTGTTTTATCCGATGAGGATCAGTCAATTTATATTGACATAATGGGCAGTCCGATTAAATCTCAAATCAAATCTGCGTCTAAACAAATAAAGAGCACACGGAATCATCTAGCGAAAGATGAACTCAAAGGCGGTCTAATTTATCTTAACACCGGCTACGGCAGCCTCCCACCTGATGTTTTCGAAAAGGCAGTTGAACGCTATGCCAATAAAGACTCGAAGCAATTTGAGGCAGTAATGTGCATAAGCACATGGTCATATACCAATGGATTTGAATCAGAAGCTCACTACCAGTTCTATCCTCCCCAATCCAAGCATCCGATTGTTGAAAGGATCTTCGTTGCATTCAATAAACGTTTCGAAAATGCAATGACTGACATAATCCGCGGCAAAATATCTGTAGCTGATTTATCTGATCCGGTGCGACCAAGTGGATTTGTTTCGGGGGGTATTGAATTCTTCTGGGAGCCTCCTAAAATCCCCCGTTCTTGGTTAAACGAGAAACAGCCTGATTAGTAAGATAGGATGTCCAACCTGCGCCTCCACAGCGACGCGCCATGCGGCGCGAGGAGTCAATAGGGTCAAGGAGTCAATAGGGTCAGGTCTTTTGTGTTGACATTTTGCCTCGGCCATGATAGCTTCTCGCCATGACTCGTCCTCTTCGCATAGAATACCCCGGCGCCGTGTATCATGTCACCTCTCGCGGCAACGAAAAAAAGGCCGTCTTCAAAGATGACCAGGACCGCGATAATTTTCTCAACACTCTTCAGCATGTCAACAAGCGCTATAATTGGCTGTGTCACGCCTACTGCCTCATGACCAACCATTACCATCTTTTGATCGAAACACCCGACGCCAACCTCTCCCTCGGCATGAGACAGCTTAACGGCGTCTACACCCAGCTGTTCAACAAGCGGCATAAAAGAAACGGTCATCTTTTCCAGGGCCGGTTCAAGGGAATTCTTATTCAGAAAGACAGCCACCTTCTGGAAGTCTGTCGGTACGTAGTCTTAAATCCCCTTCGAGCAAAAATGGTAGAAAACCTCGACCAATGGAAATGGAGCAGCTATCGCGCCACCGCAGGCAAAGAAAAGCCCCACCACTGCCTCACCACGGATTGGGTCCTAGGCCAATTCAGCGGGAAAAGAGCCAGGGCGGAACAAGAGTATCGCCAGTCTGTCAAATGGGGGATCAACGAAAAATCCATTATGCTCGATGTCAAAGGCCAGGTCATATTAGGTGAAGACGAATTCGCAGACAGTCTCGTCGATCACCTGAAGAAATACAAGCATGTGCCGGAGATACCGAGAAGCCAGCGGTACGCGAACAGACCGACACTTGATAAAATTTTCAACGAGAGTATACTCAAGGACAGAAAAAAGCGAGACCGGAAGATGTCAGAGGCTGTCGAGAAGTACGGGTATCGCCAGAGTGAGATTGCCCGCCACCTGGGACTGCACGCGTCGACGGTCAGCAATCTTTTGCGTGACAGAAGCGCTATACCATGACAAAAGACCTGACCCTACCGGTCTGACCCTACCGGTCCCTCGACTGCAGGCAGAGGAAAACAAAGAATGGCGAATGACGATCGCACCAAGGTAATTCCCAGGAGGACGCCGGAATCAGCGGCCATGTTGGCAAGCGTCAAACGAGCTATGGCGATCACCGCCAATCTCAACCGTTTGACGTTCAACGATGCCGATGAAGTCCGGGCCTTGTTCAGCGATCTCATCGGCAAGAAGGTGGACGACAGCTTTTTATTAATTCCACCGTTCTACACCACCGGCGGGGTCGATATCAGTGTCGGGCGCAATGTTGTCGTCAATCAGAACTGCACTTTTTATGACCTTGGCGGACTCGATATTGCGGACGATGTGATGATCGGGCCGAACGTAAGCATCATCACGTCCGGCCATCCCATCGAACCTTCTCAGCGGCGCGACTTCGTAGTCGCAAAGCCCATCGTGATTGAAAGAAACGTATGGATTGCAGCCGGCGTAACTATCATCGGCGGCGTAACAGTGGGCGAGAACTCAGTCGTCGCAGCCGGCTCAGTCGTCACCAAGGATGTCCCTCCAAATACGCTCGTCGGGGGCAATCCGGCGAGAGTCATTCGCTCGATTGGAGACCGAGGGAATGGGACGCCCAAAAATTCGCTACAGCCGACCGCCTACTCGCTGCCGGCGGTTGAGCGTAAGCCTTAACGCACCAAATTAACAGAGGTCCTATTGCTCAATATTTTTTGTCGTCATGCCTGCACAGTTGTCCTCTGTTTTCTGTTCACCTCCGGCGCTCTCTTCCCGGCACATACCGCAAGCGCGGAATCCCGGGACACTCTCTGGAACATAGTTACAACCTGTCTCGACATCCATGCTCCGGATTATTGCACGCGCTGCCCAGCTCCGAGGCTCGAAAGCCCCTGTGCGCGGGGGCGTGACTGCAGAGCAACGATGGAGGTCTGGGAAGAGACTGCCGATTACGCAGTGATCCGAGATAAAAAAATGTGCGGCTGTGCTCCCGGCTTTGTACACGGACTCGTTATCCCGCGCAGCAGGATCACTGGCATCGAAGATCCACGGCGTCCTGACAGCATTTGGAATATCGCCTGGGCCGCGGCCCAAAAGCGCATCGGAAATGCATCTTCGATCGCTCTCGTGGTCAACCCGCCAGGGTTAAGGACCCAGGACCAGCTCCATGTTCACATCGTACGGCTGCGGAGCAAGGCCTATGAACACTTCGATGCTGCGAGGATTGCACGCGTACGGTCCCTCGACAATGTGTGGAGTGCCGCTGCCAACAAAGCTGCAACATCGAATCTGCAAGGCTATGGCGTGCTCGTTACGCGGGATCCCGAGGGAGGTTTTCTCGTAGTAGTCGAGGAGGGAAGCCCTGAAAAATTGTACACTCAAGGGGTTTGCCGATAAACCTGTCACCGGAAGCCAATCTTGCCGATTGAACCGGAAGTAACATTTATGGTATGATGTTAATCCAGAGGTGGAAATGACTTATACGCGTTTATTGAACAGCATTAGTCTTCTTGTTGTTGCCGTCGTCCTCGCTTTTTCCGCAGTCGAACCCGCCTGTGCCCAGACCGTTCAGGACGTCGTCGCCCGTGTGGAGAGCCATTACGGTGAGGTGCAGAATTTGACCGCAACGGTGAAGCAGAAGAATTTCCTCAAAGCCATCGGCAGGTCGCAGACGTTCGAAGGCACGCTCTGGATCAGAAAGCCGGGCAGGCTCCGGATTGATTATACGAACGGCCAGGTCATCCTTGTCGACGGCAAGACCGCCTCGTTCTATTCGAAAAAAAGCGAGCAACTGATCAGGAAAACCTTTACGGACGTGCAACAGATGAATATTCCCGTGGCGTTCCTGCTCGGCGCTGCCCATATCCGCGACGATTTCGGCGTGCTCCAACCGGACCCGAAATCGCCACGGTCCCTCGAACTCCTGCCCAAAAAGCCGGGTGCTGCCATGAAAAAACTGATCCTCGTAACGGATGAGACGGGCCGTGCCACGAATATCACGATTTTCGACAAGTCAGGCAACACAACGGAAATTGTTTTGACCAACGAACGAGAAAGCGCTGCCATCAGCGACAAGACTTTTACGTTCAAAGCGCCCAAAGGAACGGAGATTATCGAGGAGTGATGAGTTAAGGATACAAGATACAGGATGCAGGATGAAGCCACAATCATACAACGATCTCGAGATATTTGTCTTAGCTAAAGAGCTTGCTGTCAAGGTGCATAAGGCGACGCTGAGCGAGTTGCCGAAATTTGAAATGTATGAAGAGGGCAGCCAAGTCAGGCGCTCGTCAAAATCGATTGTTTCCAACATTGTCGAGGGTTTTGGGAGACGCCGATACAAAAATGATTTTGTCCTTTTCCTGACCTATGCAGTTGCTTCCTGCGATGAAACAAAGGCTCATCTTGATCTGCTCTGTGAAACAGGCTCATTGAAGCAGGAAGTGTATCAGCAACTGCAGTCTCGGTACAGGGAGCTGGGTGCTAAGCTATATAACTTTAGAAGTTCGGTCGAGGAGACTCATCACGTATCGTAAGCTGCGGACCGTACCATGCATCAAGAATTATGCATCGTGCATCATGTATCCTGAATCTTTTTCCCGGAGGTTGCTATGGCCGCAGAGAACTCATTTGACGTTGTTTCCAAGATCGATATGTCCGAGGTGACGAACGCGATCACGCAGGCCATGAAAGAGATCGGCCAGCGCTTTGATTTCAAGGGCAGTAAATCGAACATCACGCAGGAGAAGGACGCCCTCGTGATCGTGTCCGACGACGAATACAAACTCAAAAGCGTGATCGACATTCTGCAGGGCAAGCTCGTGAAACGCGGGGTCCCGGTCAAGAACCTGACGTACGGCAAGATAGAGGCCGCGCTCGCCAGCACGGTGCGGCAACGGATCACGCTGCAGCAGGGCATCCCGACCGACAAGGCCAAGGAAATCGTGAAAGCGATCAAGGACGCCAAGATCAAGGTCCAGGCCTCGATCCAGGCAGACCAGGTCCGCGTTTCCGGCAAGAGCAGGGACGACCTGCAGACGGTCATTGCGCTTTTGAAAGGCAAGGACTTCGGGGTCGAGCTGCAGTTCGATAATTACCGAAGCACCTAGTGCGGTGCGTCGTAAATTTATTTACATTTGCAGTTCAACTGAAATCACCCCACCTAACCTCACCTCAGCAAGGGGAGGGACTCTTACTGCCCCTCCTTGCCAAGGAGGGGTTGGGGAGGAGGTTCGAACCTAAGGCTCGCGAAGGGCTGCGTATGCCCGGGCCGAAGCAGGACCCTTCACTTTTTTATTCAGGGTGACGGCCGAAGAAAAAAAGCGTTGCCTGCCCTCTGCGAGTTTTACGGATACAGCATATCCCTTCAGAAAGCTCGCAACGCAGAGGTTCACTCTATTTTACAGGGAGTTCTTCGTCTCCAATGGGGGCTCCTTTTCGCATTACTTCATTATTCCTCCAGACTTGCACCTTTTTCTCCCCAATCCATCCTAACTGATGAATTAACCTTGCATTTTTAACTTAAACTGCTATAATTTCGGCGATTATGCTTATTCGGGAGATTGCATGAGCCTTGTCGGCAGGCTGGAAGACCTCGCACTGCCAGATATCTTCCAGATTATCAGTCTGAGCAAAAAAACCGGCACCCTTGTTGTTCGAAGCCGAAAAGGGACGGGGATGGTTGTCTTTAAGGACGGTCAGGTGATCCAGGCCGCGAGCGACAGCATCCGGGACTCCCTCGGCAATATCCTCGTTTCGCAGGGTATGCTGGCCGAGGCGTCGCTTACCCGTGCGCTGTCCCTTCAGAAGCGGGAGACCGACAAACCGCTCGGGATGATCCTCGTGGAAATGGGGGCGGTGTCCACGCAGACCCTCGAAAGCGTCGTCCGGAAACAGATCGAGGAGATCATCTATGATCTGCTCGCCTGGGAGGAAGGGTTCTTCAACTTCGAACTGGGCGAGATCGCACCCAAGGACAAGATCGAGATCGATACCCAGGAGTTCCTCCTCAAGTCGGGGATCAGCGCCGAATACCTGCTCATGGAGGGGACGCGGCTTCTCGATGAGAAACGGCAAGGCGAGCGAAAGCCGGCGGCTCCACGGCCCGAACCTGCAGCCGCACCTCAGCAGAGACCGCCGATTGCTCACCACCCCAGTTATGAACCGGCCCGGGAAGAGTTCCGGACTAAGATTGAGAAGGAAGAACCCCGCCACGATCTTACCGCGCTCAAGTCCATGTTCGACGAACTCCGCTTTCCGACCGCGACGGCGGAGGTAACGCTCCTTATCCTCCGCTATGCAAGCGAGGTCGTGAACCGGGCGGTCCTTTTCATGGTGAAAAAAGACGAAGTCCGGGGCCTGGGCCAGTTCGGCATAGAACTCAAAGGGAAATCCGCGGACCAGGTCGTCAGGAACATCAAGATCCCGCTGAACAAACCTTCCCTGTTCCTTACGGTGATGGAATCGCGCCGCAGTTATGTCGGCGAGCTGGAACAGAATGAGTGCAACGCCTATCTGTCGACCGAACTCGGCGGCACCGTGCCCGATTCCATCCTGGCAATACCGCTTATCGTGGACGGCAAGATCGCGCTGGTCGTGTACGGAGACAACCTGCCCGATCACAAGCCCATCCGCGGTGTGGACACGCTCGAGATATTCATGAACCAGGCGGGCATGGCCCTGGAAAAGGCGCTGCTCGAAAAGCGGCTCGCTGAACTGCAGAAGGAGAAACCATGAGGAATGTGCTGGTCGTCGAGGATTCCAAAGCCATTCGATCAATGATCCGCATGGCGCTTGAGGAAGCGGGCGGCTTTCTTGTGGCAGAGGCGGGAAACGGGTTCGAGGCGCTCAAGGCGCTCCCGGTGCAGCATCTTGACCTGATCATCACCGACATCAACATGCCCGATATCAACGGCCTTGAGCTCATCGGTTACGTGAAATCCAATCCAACCTACAGCACGATCCCCCTCGTCATCGTCAGTACGGAAAAGACGGAAGAAGATAAAAAAAGGGGCCTGGCACTCGGGGCCTCGGGGTATGTGGTAAAGCCGTTCAAAAAGGAAGACCTCATGGCCATCGTCATGAAGGTGCTGGAAGGGAAATCGTAATGCGGGTGCAGGTTCCGCACTCCGAATGTGAAACAGCGTGACATGTCAAAGACCGATCGCCCCATAAAAGATTTTCTTGCTGAAGCCGAGGACATTCTGGAGTCGGCAAATCAGGCGTTGCTCGCCCTCGACTCCGGGCAGGCAGCGGGCCGCATCGACCCTGACGTGGTGAATTCCCTGTTTCGCGCCGTCCACTCCTTCAAGGGACTTGCGGGCATGTTCGAGCTCAAGGAGCCGTCGGAGCTGTCGCACAAACTCGAGTTTCTCCTGGATGAACTCCGCCTCGGCAAGGTGGGACTCAGCCGGGAGGCCGTCGACGTCCTGGTGGAGACGGTGTCCCAGCTCGGCAGACTCGTGCAGCAGGCGGGCACGGCGCAGCCCTTCGAGGACATAACGGCGGCCCGGGAACGCATAGAGGGCATCCTCAAGGCAAAACCATCCGCCGCGGGGGAGCGCACCCTCGCCGAGCAGATCAATTTAGACCGCGGCATCCTGCAGGTCCTCACCGAGTATGAGGAGCACCGGCTCAGGGAGTGCGTGCGCGAGCAGAAAAACCTTTTCCTGCTCAAGGCCGATTTCGAGCTGACGGACTTTGAATCTTCGATCAAAGAACTCAATGCAACGCTCAAGAAGTACGGCGAGATCATCTGCACGCTGCCGACCGCGGGCGGCGGCGCGGGCATCAGTTTTACGATCGTCATCGGGACGACGGACGACCGGGAGACGATCGTCTCTGCAGTAAAGATGCCCCGCATGACGATCGAAAAAATTTCGTACACGGAAGGCCGGAAAGCCGAAGAGCCGAAGGCGGAGACAAGTGCGCTCAAGTCCGTAAGCAACACCGTCCGTGTCGACATCTACAAGCTCGACCACCTCATGAACATCGTCGGAGAAATGCACCTGCTCAAGAACGTCATCGGCCGGATCGGCAAGGAGCTCCGGGCCGCCCAGGGTTTTACCGGCTTCTCCGCTGAACTGCACAAGGCCCATCGCAGCCTTGAACGAAAACTGAATGAACTCCAGGAAGGCATCCTTGAGGTCAGGATGGTCCCTATCGGCCAGATCTTTACCCGTCTTTCCCAGCTGGTCCGCAAGTACGTGAAGGAAGCGGGCAAGGAGATCGAACTAGAGCTGCAGGGTGAAGAGACGGAGCTCGACAAGCTCATGATCGAAGATCTCGCCGATCCGCTCATGCATCTTATCCGGAACGCGATCGACCACGGCATCGAACCGCCGGAGGTGCGGCGGCAGCTCGGAAAGCCGGAACAGGGGATCGTGAGGCTGACCGCCTTTCCCAAGGGGAACCGCGTCGTTATTACGATTGAGGACGACGGTGCCGGCATGGACGCAGCCGTGCTTGCGGCTAAGGCCGTGGAAAAAGGGCTTCTGGCCCCGGACCACGGTCTCGACATCGAGCGCGACCGCAAGGACATGCTCGACCTGATCTTTCTTCCCGGCTTCACGACGCGCGATACGGTCACTGAACTGTCCGGCCGCGGCGTGGGCATGGATGTCGTGAAACGGAACGTGTCCAAACTTTCCGGCATGATCGACATTCAGACCGAGCCGGGGCAGGGGACGATCTTCACGCTCACCCTGCCTATTACGCTTGCAATCATCAAAGCGCTGATCATCGAGACCAGCGGCCAGCTCTTTGCAATTCCGCTCAGTTCGGTGCTTGAGATCCTGCAGACCTCATCGGACCAGATAGAGACCGTCGAGGGGCGCGAAGTGATGGCGGTCCGGAACGACACGGTGCCGCTTCTGCGGATCAGCCGGCTGTTCAATTTGCCGGAAGGCCGCAAGCGGGGCGCGTTCTATGTTATTCTCGTGGGGCTTGCCGAACGGCGGCTCGGGATCATTGTCGACGCACTCCGGGACCAGCAGGAGATCGTGATCAAACCCCTGGGGAAACAGCTGTCCGACATACCGGGGATATCCGGGGCGACCGAGCTGGGTGACCGGAGAGGTGTGGTGCTCGTACTCGATGTCGAATCGCTCATTGAAGGTACGCTTAAGAAAACCGTCACATCGACGATAAGATAAGAGTGACCTTTGGACCGGAACCCGGGGGGGCTGTGTACCAGGATTTTTACGGACTGAAAGAAAAACCGTTCGGCAAAACGCCCGATCCGCGTTTCCTCTATCATAGTAAAAAACACGCCGAAGCGCTTGCGCGTCTCCAGCATGCCGTCGAGGAACAGGACATCGTCCTGCTCACCGGCGAGATAGGATCGGGGAAAACCACGCTGTCCCGGGCGTTCATCGACTCCCTGGATGAGAGCTATTACCCTCTTTTGATCATCAACCCCCGGCTCTCTCCGTCGCAGCTCCTGCGCACGGTAGCGCTCCGTCTCGGCATGGACGATTCGACGCGGTTCAGGCACGGGATCCTCGAGGGGATCAACGCAAAACTCTTCGACCTCTACGAAGCCGGCCGGCGGCCGGTGATCATTATCGACGAAGCTCAGCTCATCCCGGGGAAGGCGACGTTCGAAGAACTGCGGCTGCTCACGAATTTTCAGCTTGACGACCGCAATCTTCTTGCGCTCGTCCTGATCGGCCAGACCGAACTCCGCGAGCGGCTGAAGCGCCGTCCCTTTCAGGCGCTCAGGCAGCGCATCGGCATGCAGTACCACCTGGGGCCGCTCGACGCGGATGAGACGGCAGCGTACGTGCAATACCGGCTCAGGGTCGCAGGAAGAGAGTCCCCGCTCTTCGATGGGCCGGCGCTGGCGCTCCTGTACGAACAGTCCGGCGGCGTTCCCCGGCGCATCAACATTATTGCGGCAAATGCGCTCGTCGAAGGATTCGGGAGAGAATCAACGACTATCGGAGCGGACATTATCGAGAGCGTGGTAGGGGATCAGCGATACTAAGGCAGGATTACATACTCGAATTTTTTATCGTGAGCAGCGAACGGTAGAGCAGGATTAACCATGGATATTCTTGCAGCGCGAAAAAAAGCGGCCGAACGGGCGCAGGCCCTGAAGGCCGCGGAAGCGGCGAAGCCGGAGAAGGGGCCGATCGTTCCCGCTCCCGAAACACCCGCTCCTGCTGCAGAATCTTCTTCCCCGGCAGGGGCTGCGGAACCTGCCCGGGCCGTCCCGCCCCTTCCGCCGCCGGCCTCGGAGCAAGCGGAGACCGCTGCCGAAAGCGACTCGAGGGAAGCGCCGGCCCGGGAAATCGAGATGCTTTCCTTCCGGTTGAGCGGCGAGGAATATGCCGTGATGGTGGAGGATGTGCGGGAGGTGCTCAAGATCCGTGAGCTGACGCGGGTGCCGAATGCGCCCGAGCATATTCAGGGCGTAACGTCGCTCAGGGGGACGATGCTGCCCGTCATCGACCTCTGCAGCCGCCTCGGCCTCAAGCCGGCGGAGCGGAACGAAAAGGCGCGCATTATCGTCATCGGTACCGATGAGGAAGATGTGGGACTCATCGTAGACCGCGTAAACAGCGTCATCAGGGTCCTGCCTGAGGCGATCAAACCCGCGCCGGAACATGTCGAACAGGGTGGTGATTTTCTTCGCGGCATCGTGCGGCAGGGAGACAAGTTATATATCGTGCTGGACCTGCGCAAGGCGGTTGTCAAGTAGCCACTCTTTGAGGAAGTATATGTGAATGTGTTCAGGGACGGGCGACACGTCTCTCGGGAAACGAGAAAAATATATGGCAGACAAATAGGGAGGTATGATAAGGATGAACGCTATTTTGAAACGCTCCGACGTTCCGATCCTGTCCGTCTTGCTGCTGGCGGCCCTGCTCGGTGCGTGCGGCAATTCCACCAAGAAATCCACATCACCGGCGGTCCCGGTTGCGCCGAGCCAGGCAACGGCAGTAGGCATGAGCATGTGTACGACCTGCCATGCGGCGGCAACTGCGGACTGGTTGACCAACAAGCACGCCAACCTGGGCCTTGACGGAACGCTGAACAGTCCCGGGAATCCCGCCACCGCCTCTGTTGCTGCGGGAGACTGCGCGCGGTGCCATGATCCCGGCGGTGACAGCAATCAGCTGATCGCGGGCGTCACCGGCAATGTGCCCCGGCCCGTCGTCGGGTGTGAGGCATGTCACGGCAACGGAAGCCTGCACGCAGCCGCAGGCGGCATGGGGCCCATCGGCATTGCCAAGCTCCCCGCCGGAACCATCGGGGCAACTCCGGTGTCCGCTCAGTTCAACACGTGCACGTCCTGCCATGAGCTGCTGAACAGCGATGGGACGGCACCAGCGACATCGGCCCACGATGCGACGGCGCCGACGGGAACGGCGAACGTCATCACCGACACCCATTTTGCTACGGTGCCGGCCTCCTATAACAGCGCAAGCTACCCCATTACCGGCTACGTGATGGATTTTTCGAGTGAGACCGTCTGTTCCGACTGCCATGACCCGCACAAGAACGCCGATATCCAGCGGCAATGGGCCAGGTCAGCGCTTGCGAACACCGCTGGAAACGGTCCCTGGGGGCGAAGCAACTGGTCAAGGAGCCCCACGTGTCAGCGCTGTCACACCACAACCGGTTTTATCGCCTACGCTGACGCACTCAGGACCGGTGATCGGACACAGGCCCATCTTATCCAGTACGGTCTTCTGAGCTCTTCTCCGGTTGTGTCCACGGCAAGCTGGAAGCCCGAGATGCTTCTTTGCCGGGGCTGCCACACGGACAACAAGGGTACGCTGCGCAACCCCGGGGCCTATACCGCCGATTACAGCTATAACTTTTATGTCACTCCCCCGACAGTTGCCACGATCTATTCAGTGGCCTCCCATACCTATCCTGACCTGGCTGGCTCGAACATTTGCATGCCCTGCCATACCGGACGGCAGAACGGAGAGTCGATCAAGAACATGAACCTTCCCGGAGTGACGACCGCGGATTTCAGCAATTTCAGCATCGTCAATGATCATCACTTTACGGCGGCAGGCACCGTATTTGGAACAGGCGGCTACCGCTTCGACGCAGACGGGCGGTCCTACGACGATCCGTCCTTCTATATGCATAAAAAGATCGGATCTCCGGCTGCGCCGAATACGGGCACGAACGGTCCCTGCATCGGCTGCCACATGTCGCGGACGGAAAAACATCTCTTCATGCCGGTGGACACCACCACGGGCAATGTGGACGGCACGATAACGAACGTTGCCACGACAGTGTGTAACAACTGCCACATCGGTACGGAAGCACAGGTCATGTCGCCGGGCATGCTGGAGCGGCAGAAGGCCCTTCTGGCAGATGCCACGAGCGCATTCACCGCCGTGCTGGAGCAAGCCGGCTTTTACTGGAGAAACGGGGGCGGATTTTACCGGGTGAGGGATTCACAGACAATTTCGGCCGGAACGGTAACTGCAGCAGCAGGGAGCCAGACAGTGACCGGGACCAGCACGAGGTGGTCATCGGTCGGGCTCGATCCGGGCGACAGGTTCCGCATCGACACGGATGGGACCTGGTATACGATCCAGAGCGTGGATTCGGCCACTCAGATCACCCTGTCGTCAGCGTATCAAGGAACGGCAGGATTATCTGCGGCTGCCAACTATACTATACAGAAAGTCGAAGCCGTCATGGTTACCCAAGGCAGTCCGACCGTCAGCGGAACCGGGACGAATTGGATGAGCGTCTCCGGCCTGGTCGTACCCGGCGATACGTTCCGCGTTGACAGCAACGGCGCCTGGTATTCGATTGCCAGTGTCCCTACCGATACGCAGATTATTCTGACAACGCCCTACACGGGAGCGTCGACGACCGCCACTTTCTTCACGTTCCGGAATACTGCGGGCGCGGCAACTGCCACCACCGGCACGACGAATGTGACGGGGACCAACGTCAACTGGGTTGCCCTTGACGTGGTCAAGGGAGATTACTTCCGCATTGACAGCGACGGGACATGGTATCAAATCGCAAGCAGCCCGACGAAAACGAATATGCTCGTCCTCTCTGCTCCTTACGCGGGAGCCACCGTGACGGACGCTTATACGATTACCCGGTCAGGCTCCACGAGAAACTGGCTCAACCGGGGAGATGACGATATTACCGGCAACACGACCGGAAAGAACAACATGGGAGCGGGGCTTAACCGCTACATGGTTGACAGCGCACAGGAGCCCGGCGCCTTTGCCCATAACCGCTTCTACACGAAACGGCTGATCTACGACTCCATCGACTGGCTCGATGACGGCATCTTGAATTATTCAACGGGCGCTACGCTGACCACAATCTGCAGCGGCGGTTCCGCGCCATCGTGGTGCTCCGGAGCGATGTCCTATCTGCTGCCGAATGGAGTATTTTCTTACTCTTCTCTTGAACGGCCATAAGGACTAGCTCGTGGACACCGGTTCTGCTCGTGCATAAAATGAAACATAAATTCGAGATCACATTGCGGAGGCAGTTTATGCGTAAATTTTTGAAATGGAGGAAATGGCTGGCCATCGGGGTCCTTGGCGCCTTCCTCGCAGTCGGGTGCGCTTCACTCAAGCAGTCGAGGGCGATCCTTCCGATCAAGGAGTACGAACAGATGATCGCCGGACGCCTGGATGCGGATTACATCGGCACTGACGCGTGCCTCAAAGCATGCCATGTGCATGACAAGATCCGTCGTGACTTCGATCTTTCGACCATGGGCGCCCAGCTTTCGCGGGAATCGGGGCTGCCGATCGTAAACTGCGAAAGCTGTCATGGCGCTGGGAGCCTCGCCGTCGACCCGTTGACTCCCGCGCGGCTCGAGGCAGATGCAAAGGCGGGGAAAGTGACGGCCTGCGACTTCAAGACCTTCATCGATATCAAGAACCTGCCTGCCCAGGCAAAATCGCTGATCTGCCTCAAGTGTCATTCGGCCAATGCTACCTTCAACCTGCATAACTGGAACGCGAGCACCCACAGTATGGCCAACGTGGCCTGCTCCGATTGCCATCCGATCCATGCGGGGCACAATCTGAAAGTGAGGCCGCGGGACCTGGCGGACATGTGCGACCGGTGTCACCCGGACATCAAGGCCGCCTTCTCGCTCCCGAACCACCACCCGGTGCCCGAAAAAAAGGTGTTCTGCACCGACTGCCATGATCCGCATGGCGGGACCGCCGATAAAAACCTGAAACGGGATACGGTCAAGGCCACGTGCACGCAGTGTCATGCCGAAAAAGAGGGGCCCTTCCTCTACGAGCACGCGGACATTATGGACGACTGCCGGGCCTGCCACACGCCGCATGGGTCGGTCAACAATAACCTGCTCATCCTTCGCGAGCCCTATCTCTGCCTGCAGTGCCACCCCACTCACCAGATCGACGGCACGACGACGGCGGAGCAGAAGCGGGCGTTCTACACGCGTTGTACGGACTGCCATTCACAAATCCATGGTACGGACCTGCCTTCGCCGAGCGGCCAGGGCAGATTCACTCAATAAGGAGGCTCGAACATGAAAAAAATTACGCTCCTCTTTCTGATTTTTCTGCTCGGGGCCTCGACGGCGAACGCACAACAGGCAACCGGGGCTGCAGGACCCGAGTCAGGCATCAACGTTACCGAAGGTTTTGTCGGTCCGGCGTACACCTGGGTGAAGAAGGACGGCAGCACCCGTGCCGGAGAATATGAATATCTCAACTCCTCGGCCGGGGGCGACCTGCATCTCGAGTATGATCCGCTTCCGCAGCGGTTCGACCTCGAAACCCATTACCTCAACCAGAAAGATTACTTCGACGAGATGGACTATGCCTATCACGACATTGTCGTGATCAACGGCCTCTCCCGCAGCATCTTCCACAACCTCGATCACGTGACCTTCGGCCCCGACGACCTGAGCACGCCTTCGCCTAGTTTTACGGACCTGAACCCCACGGACCAGTACGGCCTTCAGAACCAGATGAACCGTCTGTTCATCCGGTTCAAGACCCCGGACTTTCCCTTCCACCTCTACGCGGAGGCAACGACCGTCGAGCGCAACGGGACGATCCAGCAACTCTTTCTCCGCGGTTTCACCGGCGGCCTGGACAAAGTGTCACAGTCCCGGGCCATCGACTGGAAGAGCCAGGAAATCCGGGCCGGCGTCAACAGCCACCTGGGGCCCGTCGAGGTCGATTACAATCACGCCCAAAAAACCTTCGATTCGGGCGACGGAAACGTCCTCTTCGATGTTAATCCGCTCTTTACCGCCCCGCACAACGAGGTCCCCGATCTCAAATCTTCAACGGACACGGTAAAGCTTCACACGAATCTTACGGGCAGAATTGTGGCGGCAGTCACCTATTCCGGCGGTGAGAAAAAAAATCAGGACAGCAACGTAAAAGCCAACTTCCGGAATACGGCCGGCGATTTGACGCTGACGCCCTTCGGCGGGCTGGTGCTCGTGCTTAAATACCGGCACTTCGACCTCACGGAGAGCGGCCCCGGCACGGTGACGGTCGCTGAGCTGGGAAATATCTACAACGTCCGGAACTCCATCGCATCGAAAAAAGATGTGGGGACCGGCATCGTCCGGTACCGGCTTACTGATCGGTGGACCGTCAAAGGTGAGTACGCTGTCGAGACGATCGAGCGGAGCACGGGTGATGGAACGCTCCTGTCGCCGCTCCAGGTGGCGCCGGCACCGGCAGGGACCGCGCCGGATTTCTGGGATGCCGCTCATCGTACGACCAAGATGACGGAGAAACTCGGCATTACCTACCGCATGATGAGCAGGCTCTCGCTGCGGGCGGACTACAGCGCCGTTCAGGTCACTGACCCGGCCTACGCCAATGATCCGGACCAGGTCGATATCGCCAAGGTCACGGCAACCTGGACCCCGACGGGACGGGTCATTGCACTGGCAAGCTACGGCGGGACCCGGGAACGACGCGATAATCTGACGGCACCCCTTGCCGGCGGCAGCAGAAGGACCGACCGCGACCAGGCCCTCGGCAGCGTGACACTCCTGGTAGGCAACCGCTCCTCCCTTACCGCAAGCTACCTGTATTTCAGAAACAAGACGCGTGAGACGCTCACGTTCACCGATGCGACGGGCATGTTCAACCTCGAGAGCGGCGTGCCCTATGGAGACACGGCGGAGGTCTTCTCCCTTTCGGCGAGCCAGGCAGTCGGAGAAGGCGTCGTGGTGACGGCAGACGCGAGCAAGAGCTTCTCGAAGGGCAACTTCAGGGTCGACGGCTCGGTTCCCAACACGACGGGCATCGACACGCTGTCGGACATGAAGGTCGTCGAGGACATTTACACCGCGGCCGTTGAAATGGAACTCACCCGGAACTTCGGTGGCGAAGTACGGTACCAGTACCGGCAGTATGTTGATAAGATCGACAGCACGCAGGACGGCAGGGTGCACACCACGCTGGCCACACTCTATACCAAGTGGTAGCAGGAGGAACGATGAAACGAACAGGCTGGATGCTGCTTTGCATACTGCTTCTCTGCGCGGCCCCCGCGGGGGCCGCGGACAAAACGGTCGGTGTGGTCATGTCGGGGAATGTCAGCTTCTATCAGGAGGTCCACAAAGCCTTTGTCGGTGCGATGACCCGCGAGGGGTTCGACTACCGGAAGATAGACACCCTGATGCAAATGCCCTCCCCGGACCCGATGTCGTGGACGAATGCGGCCCGCAAGTTCGTCGTTGCCGACATCAATGTGCTCGTGACCTATGGAGCGCCCGCAACGATAGCAGCGCTCAAGGAGACCGATTCGATTCCGATCGTCTATGCCGGGGTCTATGACCCGGCCGCGATCGGCATCTCTGCGAAAAACGCGACCGGCATCAGTTCCAAGGTGCCGATGACGAGCCTGCTCAAGTATGCGAAAAAAATGGTGGCCTTTACGAGGGTCGCCGTGGTTTACAATGAGTTGGAACCCGACTCCGTAATGCAGGCTGATGAGCTCAGCCGCCTTGAGAGCCAGTACGGGTTCCATACCGTGCGGATGCCGATCAAGCGGCATGATGATGCGAATAAACTGGTCTTTGCCGGGAAGGCCGATATCGTGCTGATCTCCGTGAGCGCCGTGGCGAACGAAGCCCTCGAAACGATCCTGAAAATCGCCCGCGCTTCGAAGACACCGACCCTGAGCCAGCTCTCGGACACTGCCGAAAAAGGCGTTGTGCTCAGTCTGGCCCCGAGCGCTTCCGAACAGGGGGAAACGGCGGGTAAATTCACGGCACGCATTCTCCGCGGCGAGAAACCGGCGGGAATCCGTACCGAAGCGCCGAAGCTGGTGGAACTCGTCGTAAACCTGAAAGAGGCGGGGGCCCTGGGACTCAAGGTGCCCATAGACCTGCTTTCAGACGCGACCAAGGTGATCAAATGAAGATGTTGCCCAGTCTCAACCTGAAAAAACGGGCCGTCCTGATTACGGCCGGCATTCTCCTGCTCATGATGATGGTGAATACCACCGTCAACATCTACACCGCTACGGGCCGGTACCGGGATGCGCTCATCGCCCGGACCACGGCGCTCGCGGAAGGGGTCCGCAAGGACATCAACAAAGCGCTGGGTTTCGGCCTTCCTTTGAACGCCTTGGAAGGCATGGGGGACAAACTGCGCGGTCTGACGGAGGAGGATGCGGACCTCTCGGGTGCCCAGGTCATGGACGCCGAGGGCAGGGTGCTCTATGCGAGCGACCGCACAATTGAGAACAGCGTGCTGAGCGACAGGGCGAGCAAGGCGGCGCTAGCAGCCACCGCCCCGCTGGTCCAGTTTTACAAGGACAGCACCGGCGGCCATTATGAGAAAGTCATTCCCCTCGTGAGCGCCGATGGGAAAAAGCTCGGCGTATTCCGCATAGCGCTCAAGGAAAGTGCGCTCAACCGGCAGGTGCAGAGCCTGCTGCTGTGGTCCATCATCGTGGGTGTCCTTTCGTTTCTCGCGGCCACGGCCCTGGTGTCTTTTTTTGTCGACCGGGAAATAACGAGGCCTATCGCGGAAATGTCAAAAACCGCGAGCAAGATGGCGGCGGGAGACCTGTCGCAGGAGATCATTGTCAAGGGCCGGAACGAAATCGCCGATCTCGGCGGCGCCATCAATACGATGTCATCCAATCTCCGAGAAATGCTGCGCAAGATCGCGACAACGGGCGGAAGCCTGGCGGAGGCGATGACGCTGATGAGCGGCGCCACGTCCAAAATGAGCCAGGGATCGCGCGTCCAGCAGGAAGCCACGGAACAGACGGCAATGGTCGTCAATGAAATGGTGGCCTCGATCAGCGGCGTGGCGAACAATGCCAGCGACATGTCCCGTGCGGCCACGGACGCCTCGTCTTCGGCCTCGGAAATGGCGTCATCGATCGAGGAAGTCGCGAAGAATGCCGGGGCCCTTGCCGGCGCCGCCGAAGACACGGCAGCATCCATCGAGCAGATGATTGCCTCGATCAAGCAGGTATCGGAAAACACCGACGCCCTCTCTGCCTCGGCCGAACAGACGTCGTCGTCGATCACCGAGATGAGCGCTTCGGTCAAGGAAGTGGAGCAGCGCGCCGTGGAATCGGCCCGTTTGGCCGAACAGGTCTCCCGCGATGCATCGGAGCGCGGCCTTGAGGCCGCGAGCGAGGCGATCCGGGGCATGCAGAACATCAAGGACGCCGTCGAGGCCACCGCCGCGGTGGTGAACCGTCTCGGCAAGCGGTCGCAGGAGATCGGCCAGATCCTGAAAGTCATCGATGAGGTGACGGACCAGACCAGCCTGCTCGCCCTGAACGCCGCCATTCTCGCGGCGCAGGCGGGGGAGCACGGGAAAGGGTTTGCCGTTGTCGCTGAAGAGATCAAGGACCTCGCCGAGCGGACTGCCGCATCGACCCAGGAGATTGCCGGGCTCATCGCTTCGGTGCAGGAGGAAACGGCCGAGAGCGTCCAGGCCATGGGCAGGGGCCTCCAGGCCGTCGAGGCCGGGGTTTCCGTCGTCAATGTGACCAGCGATGTCCTCAAGCAGGTGGCGGACAGTTCCGGGCAGTCTGCGGAGATGGCGCGGGCCATCGAGAAGACCACGGCGGAACAGGCCAAGGGCGTGTCCCAGATCACGGAAACCTCCGTCAGCATCGCCGAGCAGATCGAACAGATCGCCAATGCGCTCCAGGAACAGCGCAAGGGGAGCGAGCGCATCGCGAAGGCGGCGGAGCGGATGCGCGACATCACCCGGCAGGTCAAGACCGCAACCCAGGAGCAGACCACGGGCAGCAGGCAGATCGCCAACGCCGTCGAGTCCGTCACCGTGCAGGCCGCCCATTCCGCCCGCTCGACCCAGGAGCAGAGCCTCGGCGTGCAGCAGATCAGCGATGCCATCACGCGCATTCAAAAAATCACGCAGGACACCGTTGACGTGTCGATCGAGATGGATATGGCGGTGCAGACGCTCAAGGCAAAAGCAGACGCGCTCCAGTCGGAACTGGATGGGTTCAGATTTTAAGATCAGAAGCTCGATGACGGCAGACAGAGGGCAGGGCGGGTTTTGAGCACTCTTTCGCGGGTCTGCCGTGGTCTTCTGCAGGGGGAGGAAAACGTGCGTATCGGTGTGCGACAGAGACTCATCCTCGTGATCTTCACCGGTCTGTTACTGGCCATGGGGCCCATCGGGACCTACCGTTATGTCATGGCGAAGCAGGAGATAATAAACACTGCGCGCGATTACGGCGAACAATCCTGCCAGCTCATGGCGGGGCTGGCCGCGCCGTTCCTGCTCACGTCGGACGTCGGCGGACTGAACACCATGGCGCAGAATTTTTTGCAGACGCCCGACGCCCAGCAAGTAACGATCTTCGACAGCGGGGGAAAGCAACTCGTCCAGGCCGGCAAGCCCTCTCATCCCGACCTGCTGATCGAAATAAAGCCGCAGCCGATCACCATGAACACGACCCGGCTGGGTGAAATCCATATCACCGTTTACCCCTCCGCTCTGGAAAAGGAGCTTCATGCCTTTGCCGTCAGTGCATTCATCGAAGATGTGATCGTCTTCATGATCCTTTCGGGCATCCTCTTTTTTTCGGTCACGCGGACCATTACGAAGCCGGTACGGGAAATGGGAAGGGCGCTCAAGGACCTGATCGACCGAAAGGACTTCAGCGGGCGTGTTGCGGCGATCAGCCAGGATGAAATCGGCGAGTTCGCGGAGGGCGTCAATTATCTGATCTCACGCCTGGAGCAGTTCATCGTCGAAATGAGCGCGATCTCAACGCGGATCAACGAGCTGAGCCCCGTTATTTCGACGGATGCCCGTGAAGTCAGGAAGAACGCGGAAGTCGAAGCCCAGGCCATTTCGAACGTTTCCACCTCCGTTGAGGAGATGTCGTCGTCCATCCGGGAGATCGCCGGAAGCGCCGAAAGCCTGTCCGTCTCGGCGGAAGAAACGTCCTCGGCCATTCTCGAAATGAACGCCACGAACCAGGAAGTCGCCCGCCATACCACGGAGCTCACGTCGTCCGTCGAGGACGTAACGTCGTCCGTGACCGAAATGATCGCATCGATCCGCGAGGTGGCGGGCCATGTTGAAAGCCTCTCGTCTGCATCGGAGGAGACTTCGGCGTCGGCGATCCAGATCGAGGCCACCGTGCGTGAAGTGGAACGGACGGCCAAGGAGTCCACCAAGCTCTCGCAACAGGTCTCCGCGCAGGCCAAAGATATGTCGGTCCGTTCGATTCACGAGACCATGACCGCCATCAATACGATCAAGGACGCGGTGGAGCGCTATTCCGGCGTGGTGACGCGGCTCGGAAAGCGGTCCGAAGAAATCGGCAAGATCCTCGGCGTGATTGTCGAAGTAACTGAGCGGACGAACCTGCTGGCGTTAAATGCTTCGATCCTCGCCGCCCAGGCCGGGGAGCACGGCAAGGGCTTTGCGGTCGTGGCTGAAGAGATCAAGGCCCTTGCCGACCGGACTGCCGGGTCGGCGCAGGACATCGGAAAACTCATTACGGCCGTCCAGAAAGAGGCCAAGGAGGCCGTCGCTGCAATGGCCGAGAGTCTCACGGCCGTAGAAGAGGGCGTCCGGCGTTCCCGCGAGGCCGCCGCCGCTCTTGATAAGATGCTGGCCAGTTCAACCCGCTCCACGGAGATGGCCGCCATGATCGATCGGGCCATGAGCGAGCAGGCCCGCGGCATCCAGCAAGTGAGCGAGGCCGTTGTAAACGTCAAGCAGATGACGGTGCAAATAGCGTCAGCAACCCAGGCGCAGAGCAAAGGCACGGAAATGATCTTGAAAGCGGCCGAGGATATGCGGGACATCGCGCGGCGGGTCAGCATCGCCATGACCGAACAGGGGCGCGGTGGAAAGCAGATTGCCGAGGCAGCCGATAATGTGACCGCCCGCGCCGGCAAGATAGCAGCAGGAACGTGGGAGCAGCAGCAGGCGGTTCAGCAGGTTCTCTCATCGCTGGAACAAATCCAGGACCTTCCGCGCAGGAACATGAAAGGGGTCGAGGGCATGGCCGGGGCGCTCGCGACGCTGGGGGACCAGGCGGCCCTGTTGAACCAGGAGATCAGCACCATGACGGTGACCCGGGGCCGCCGCAACACCGGTGACGGCGCCCTCAGGATGGGCGTGATTCCGCTCGACGCGCCGGCGGAAATGTACCGTCGGTTTACGCCGCTCGCGGACTATCTGACGCGATCCCTGGGGAAGAGGGTCGAGCTGTCGACGGCCGTCGATTTTGTGCAAACGCTCAAGGACCTCGAGGAAGGGGTGACGCAGCTGGCTTTTCTGACACCCACAACCTATCTGGAAGCCAGGAAAAAATTCGGTGCAGTGCTGCTGGCCAAGGCGCTCCGCAATGGAGTCCCCTACACCCATTCGGCCATCGTCGTGCGGTCGGGCGGCGGGATCTCGTCGATGGAAGCGATCAAAGGCAAACGCTTCGCCTTTGGCGACAGGATGTCCACGTCGAGCTACCTGATTCCCCGCGCCATGCTGGCCGACGCGGGGGTCGGACTGGACGATCTGAAGCACTATGCGTTCCTCGGACACCACGACGCCGTGGCGGCCGCGGTCCTGGCCGGCGAATACGACGCGGGCGGCATCCGCGAATCCACGGCCAAATCCTTCGAAAGCCGCGGACTCGCCGTCCTCAAAACGTCGATCGACATTCCCGAATTCAACATCTGTGTCACCAAGGACATGGACCGGACGACGGCGGAGCGGATCAAACGCGCGCTGACGTCGATGAGCCGGAGGGATGCGGAGCAGGCGCATTCGCTCACGTTGATCGACCCGGATTACACGGGCTTCATGGAAGCGGCAGACAACGATTACGAAGCGATCGGAAAGATCATGGATGCGATGGAACAGGCGGGAGAGCCGGCCTGACATCGGCGTGCAGTGGGGATGGACCACGGATACGGAGACAACGGGAACATGAAAATCCATTTTCGGGAGTTGTTCAATCGGACCGTCAAAGACCGGATCGACGCCAGCATGGGCCTGAAGTTCATGATTGCCACGACCGGCGCGATCGCCCTGGTCATGCTCCTGGGCACGGTTTTCGTTACGCGGATGGTCCTCGCGTATCAGTATCGCACCATCGAAGTCCGCGGTCGCGAAACGGGCGCGGTCCTCGGCAAAGCCATCATCGACCGGCTTGTCGGGGGCGATCAGGTCGGCCTGAATATGATCATCGAGGACGTGGTGAAATCGCCGGAAATCCTTTCCGTAGTGATCGTGAACGCCGACGGGCGTCCGCTTACGTCGGCGCGGGCCAGTTTCAATCGAAGCAACCCCGCCGTTGCCGCGGTCCTCGATGCGGCGAAAACGGACAACGTCAATGCGCTTACGGAAGCCATACACCGGGAGCTCGGCCCCTTGGAAGTTTCTGTCGACATCATGCTCGAAAAGACGAAGCTGGGCGAGGTCAGGATTGCGTTCTCGCGGTCGCAGGTACAGACCAATGTCTGGAACGTCGTCCTTCTGCTTCTCGGGACGAGCCTGCTCATCATCATTATTCTGGCCGCGCTGATATACTACATGGTAAAACTGATGATCGTGGTGCCGACCCGTACCGCAGAGACCGTGGCATCGAATATCGCCGCCGGCGATCTGACGCAGAGTTTCCGCGTGAGCACGGTGGACGAGGTCGGGATGCTCGGAAGAGGTTTGAACCGGATGATCGTCGGGCTGAAGGGCATGATCGAGAACATCCGGGAAGCGGCCCAGAAGACGGACGCGGTATGGCGGGACGTAAAGGCCATGTCCACGGAGATTACGACGGGAAGCCGGGTGCAGGCGGAATCCGTCGAGGAAGCGGCTTCCTCCGTAAATGAGATGCACTTCTCCCTGAAGGAGATCGCGGGCACTGTCGAGGACCTCCATAAAAACTCGGAGCAGACATCATCCTCGGTGATCGAGATGGCCGCCTCGGTCCATGAAGTCGACAGGACCATGTCGGACCTGTCCTCGTCCATCGAGGAGACGTCGGGCGCCATCGCGCAGATGTCGGCCGCCGTCCGCCAGATCGCCGAAAACGTGGAAGTGCTTTCCACCGCTGCGGAGGATACGGCCGCGTCGGCGGCCCAGATCAGCGCGTCGGTCAAGGAGGTGGAGGCCAATGCGCAGGAGTCCGCAGCGCTTGCCGATGCAGTCGCCGCCGATGCTGAACACCTGGGAATGCGCTCGATCGAGAAGACCATCGAGGGCATGAACCGCATCGACGCCACGGCGCACCGCACCGCCGAGGTGGTAAACCGCCTCGGTGAGCGGGCCGAGAGCATCGGGAGCATCCTGACAGTGATCGAGGACATAACGGACCAAACCGGGCTGTTGGCCCTGAACGCGGCCATCCTGGCGGCGCAGGCGGGCGAGCACGGCAAAGGGTTTGCCGTCGTTGCGGCGGAGATCCGCGAACTCGCAAACCGCACGGCGTCGTCCACGAAGGAAATCGGGACCCTGATCTCGGCCGTTCAGGAAGAGACGCGCGATGCCGTGGGGGGCATGCGGGAAGAGGTCTCGCTGGTCGCGGAGGGGGTCCTGCTTGCCCGCGATGCCGGAGAGGCCCTCAAGAAGATCCTGGAGCGGGCGGACAGCGCCCGGGACATGAGCAAGAGCATCAACAAGGCCGCGGCGGAGCAGACGCGCGGGATACGGCAGGTGAGCGACGCCGTCGAAAAAATCAACGAGATGACCCATCAGATCGCCCGCGCCGCAAACGAGCAGCGCGCAGGCAGCGATCAGATCACGCGGGCATCGGAGAAAATGAGGGAATTGACGCGGTTTGTAAAAAGCTCCACGGAAGAGCAGGCAAGGGGAAGCAAGGACATCACCGCGTCCGTCGAAAACATGAGTGTAAAAATAGGCCTGGTCCACCGTGCAGCGGGCGAGGTGCAGGCCGGCAGCGATTTGATCGTGAAAGCGATTGAACGGATCAAGGAAATCGCCAAGTCCAACGCGGACCTGAGCGCCGGGTTGGACAACGCCATGAATATGATGGTCAAACAGACGGACACGCTGAAAAAAGACATCGAGAAGTTCAGGACGTAAAACCGGGATCTGCAGGAAGCACGCGGGGCAAGGCATGAAGAGCATCATCACAAAAGAGAAAAAGGCGGCCGTGGTCGACGATACGGTGCAACTCGTGACGTTCCAGGTAGGGGGTGAGGAGTACGGGCTGGACATCAATTCCATCACCGAGGTCGTCCGTCCGCACAAGATTACGGCGCTCCCGCGGATGCCCCGGTTCATAGAAGGGGTGATCAATCTGCGCGGTGCGATCATCCCGATCGTCGATCTGCGGAAACGGTTTGGTCTTGCCGACGGTCGCGAGAACCCCCGAAAGATGCGCATGATGATCACGAAGGGCGCGGTCCCGGTTTCTCCGGGAAACAGGCAGGAATTGCTCGGGCTGGTGGTCGACATGGTGAGCGAAGTGATTTTTGTGCGGAAAAAAGACATCGAACCGGCCCCGGAGGCGGCGACCGGAGCACAGGCCGACTTCATCACCGGAATGGGCAAGGTGGGGGAGCGGCTCATCATACTGCTGGATATTGCACGGATCCTGAGCCAGCAGGAGCGTTCGGCGCTGGCGGAGGCGGACCATGCCGCATCGTGAAGCGGGGCATGACAAGCTCGGCAGCAGCGACGCCGAAGAGAGGCGTGAAGCCGTTCTCGCGCTCGCCGGCGCCGGCAGCAAGGCCTTGCCCCTGCTCTTCCGCGCCATAGGAGACGTTGACTGGCGGGTGCGAAAGACGGCAGTCGAGGCGCTGCTGTCGCTCGGCGGGGCGAACGTCATTACCGGCCTCATACAGGCGCTGAGTGCGCATGACAACGCCGGCGCGCGAAACTCGGCCATCGAGGCGCTCGTCCGGATCGGCGCCGAGGCGGTCGATCCGCTGCTCGGCATCATAGAAACACCTGATCCGGACGTGCGAAAATTCGTCGTCGATACCCTGGGGGACATCAGGGACCGCCGTGCCGTACCGGCCCTGATCGACCGGCTGGGTGACGTTGACGAGAATATCCGCGTGGCGGCAGCGGAGGCCCTCGGCAAGATCCGGGACCGCCGGGCGGTCGATGCGCTGCTTGTCTGTCTCACCCGCTACGACCAGGGCTGGCTCGACTATGCCGCCGCAGAGGCCCTGGGAGAGATCGGCGATGAACGTGCGCTCGGACCGCTTCTTGCAGCGCTCGGACGAAGCAGCCTCCGTGAGGCCGTCCTTGAGGCCCTCGGCAAGATCGGCAACGCAACGACCCTGGGGCCGCTCGTCGCGAGCCTCGCCGACCCGCTTCGGATCGTCCGCGAGGTATCGACCGTGGCGCTGGCGGCGATCTACCAGAAGAGCGATGCAGCGGAGCGCCGGAAGATCGTTTCCATCGTACGCACCGGACTGAACGAGCGGGCAACGGACTTTCTCGAGGAAGTCCTCATGACGAGCGCAGGGGAGCTGCAGAGAGCGACGATCGCCGTGCTCGGCTGGACCGGCAGGGAAAATTCGATCAAGAAGCTGTTTGCCCTGCTGAACGAAGAGGACCTTGCCGAGCCGGTGGTACGGTCGCTTGCGCACATCGATCCGGGCAAGACCCGCTTTCTGACCGGTTATCTGACGAACGACAACTCGCTCGTTCGCCAGACCGTAGTCCAGGTGCTGGGCGAGTGCTGCATGACGTCGGCCGAAGACGCCCTGATACCGCTCCTGCAGGATGAGAACGGACATGTACGGAGCACGGCTGCAGCCGCCTTGGGACGCATCGGCAGCAGAAAGGCGGTTGCCGGACTTCTTGCTCTCCTCCAGGACGAGTACGAGAACGTCCAGGAAGCCGCCATCCAGGCGTTGGCCGCGATCGGCGACGAGTCCGTCCTCGACACCCTGCTCAAGGATTTTTCCTCCCGCGAGGCCTACCTGCGGCGAAATATTGCCCGCCTGCTCGGAAACTTTTCGAGCCAGCGCGCCCAGGACGCCCTGGCCTTTGCGCTGAAGGACGAAGAGCCGGCGGTCAGAAAGGCCGTTGTCCATTCCCTCGGCAACATAGCCGGCGGGAAAGCTCTCCGGTCGCTGCTGCTCGCGGTCACTGATGACGACCCCGAGGTCAGAATGCTGGCGGCGGAGGCGCTGGGCTCCCTCGCCGCGCCCGAGGCGCGCGACGCGCTCATCCCTCTCCTGGAAGACGTTGACCTCTGGGTGAAGGCCGCGGCGGCGCGCGGGCTGGGGAACATCGGCGGAGACAGGGCCGGAGAGGTCCTGACCTCGTACCTCGGTACGGCATCCGATATATTTCTCCTGGCAATCGCCGAGGTGCTGGGGAAATTGAAATACCCGCACGCCCTGGGGCAACTCACGGCACTGGCCGATCACACCGACCCGGAAGTGCGCAAGACCGTGCTCCTGGCGCTCTCAAATTATGAAGGGGCGGCCGTCGCCCGGACCGTCGCCGCCCGTTTGTCGGACCCTCACTGGAGCGTGCGTAAAGCGGCCATCGAGGTCATCACCCACAAGCGTTCTGCAGCCGTCGACGCGCTCCTGGCGAAGCTCGTTGAAGAAGACCCGGATGCAACGGTGCGGCAGGCGGCGAAAAAGGCGCTGGAGACTTAGATGCTCGATGAGCAGATCATTCCGCTGCCCGATGATATCTTCAGGCTCCTCCGGGACCTCATCCACGGATACTGCGGAATTTATTTCGACGACGGGTCCAAATTCCTGCTCGAGCGACGGCTTTCCCGCCGGCTCGAACAGCACCGGCTCAAGAATTTCGAAGAGTACTACCACTTCCTGAAGTACGACCGGAAACGGGAAGAAGAGCTGGTCGTGCTCGTCGACAATCTCACCACCAACGAGACGTATTTCTTTCGCGAGAGCCCGCAGCTCCGCGCCTTTTCCGATGAGATCCTGCCGGAGCTTCGCCGGACCCTTGCCGACCGCAAGGTGCTCAGGATCTGGAGCGCCGGCTGTTCCACGGGGGAAGAGCCCTATACCATCGCCATTCTCCTGCTCGAGTCCGGCGACTGGTGGCGGGACTGGCAGATCGAGATCCTCGGAAGCGATATCAACCAGCGGGTGCTGCATACGGCGCGAAAAGGGGTGTACAAGAAGAGCGCGCACCGGATGACGAGTCCGGAGATGCTTGCCAAATACTTCGTGCAGGATGAAAAAAACGATTACCGCATCATCGACCGCGTCAAGGAACTCGTATCCTTCAGTTCGGTCAATCTCCTCGATCCCCATAAGACCTGCCTGATCAGCAATATGGACGTTATTTTCTGCCGCAACGTAATCATCTATTTCGACCGCGAAGCCAAGAAAAAGGTCATCGAGAGCTTTTATCAGAAGCTCCGCGAAGGCGGCTACCTCCTGCTCGGCCATTCCGAATCGCTGATCAACATTTCAAACGCCTTCATACTCCGCACGCTGAAGAACGACATGGTGTACCAGAAACCCGTGAGGGCGAAAACGGGATAAGAGCGCGCGAAGAGGAAACGCTGTCGCGGGAAATGAAGCCCACGCTGACAGTCAGCGTTAGAAGTTTTACGGAACCGGAAATTTTTTGGGTCTTCCGGGTTTGGGTCAAGATTTGAAGCGACGTTTTTGCATGGTTCCCATGCGAAAATACAGCCAGGCGACCGAGTCCGAGGGTCAAGCATTTCGGATGTCCGAAGCCCGCAGGGCAAGTTGCCGAAATGTACTGAGGACGACCGAGCATGGCGTAAAGAATTTTCGCCGGGTGCCCTTCTTTGGGTCACCTTGCTTGGGCAAGCAAGAAAGGTGACAAAAGCATAACTGGTGAGTACGGTTCATACTAACAGGTAACACTATAATAGAGGGCATCTTGGATCGACGTGAGGGGGTGTGATGAGCATGAGCGCCGGATACTTCACCCTCCCCTTAGTCCCTCCCATCGGTAGGGGGGGCGTTTGCAGCAATCCCCTGCTGAGGGGTACTTCAAAAAGATTTTGTCTGCGCCCTCTGCAGTGAAGGATTTTGACCGGTTAAGGACGAAGGAAAGAATGATGAAAAAAATCAAGGTCCTTGTCGTTGATGATTCCGCCTTTAATCGT
The DNA here is from genome assembly GCA_963769335.1 of Nitrospirota bacterium. Taxonomy (GTDB): domain Bacteria; phylum Nitrospirota; class UBA9217; order UBA9217; family UBA9217; genus JAJYKN01. The sequence goes on from CAVYLT010000085.1 coordinate 62,380, forward strand.
TCGGCGATCTCGAAGATGCTTGCGAGCGACGCAGGCATCGAGGTGGTCGGCAGCGCCGTGGACGGCGTGGATGCGATTGCAAAAACGCTCCGCCTGCTGCCGGACGTGATAACCCTCGATCTCGAGATGCCGACTATGGACGGGTTTACCTTTCTCCGGTGGCTCATGAAAGAGCGCCCCACGCCCGTCATCGTGCTTTCGTCCCGGTCCGACAGCCGGAGCGTTTTCCGCGCTCTCGAGGTCGGCGCCGTGGATTTCCTCGCAAAGCCCGAAGCCCGCATCTCCCGGAGCATCGAAACTATTCACGCTGATCTTGTGACCAAGGTCAATGCCGTCATGAACCTGGAGATGTCCCGGGTAAAAGACACGATTGCCCTCCTGTCCCGGCAGCAGCCGGCGCCGCCCCCGCGCAAGGAGGACAGGACGGCAAAGGAGCATGGGCCGATCGAGGTCGTGGCGGTCGCATCATCGACGGGGGGGCCCCCGGCGCTTCAGGCCATTTTAACGGCGTTGCCGTCCACGCTTCGCGCGGGCATCGTGATTTCGCAGCATATGCCCGCGGGATTCACCAAGAGCTTTGCCGAACGCCTGAACAAGCTTTCGGCGCTCACCATCAGCGAGGCGGCCGCCGGCGACCGGGTGAAACCCGGCACCGTGCTCATCGCACCCGGCGGCTATCATCTCCTCATCAGGCAGGACCGCAAAAAAGGGCTGATCACCGAGCTCGTCCAGCGGGTCCCTGCCGACATGTATGTGCCGTCCGCCGACCGGATGATGGTGTCGGTCGCCGAGGCCTGCGGGCCCGCGGCACTCGGCGTCGTTCTGACCGGGATGGGCAAGGACGGCACGGAGGGCGTGCTTGCCATAAAAAAGGAAAAGGGACTGTGCCTGGCGGAGAGCGAAGAGAGCGCCGTGGTCTTCGGCATGCCGCAAGAGGCCATCCGGACGGGCACCATTGACAAGGTGCTGCCGCTGGGCGAGATGGCCCGGGAGATCCTGCTGCGGTGCAACCCGGGCAAGTCCGGAGAATGAAGGAACACGAGAATCTTCCTTGATAATTTAGTCGCACTCGACTATAATTGCTCCTATCGTTCTATTTTTCAGCAGCGGGGCATGCAGTATGCGGTCATCGGGAGTGCTCCCGTCTTCAATGAGAAGCCAGGCAGCTGAAATAACGCACCGTGAGCGGTTACAACAGGAGGGTATGATGGAAAAAGAACCCGCACCGATATCAAAAAAGGTAGAAGAGTTTCTCCAGGTCTTCAAAAAAGGCGAGGAATTCACCCAGGAGCTGCTCAAAGAAAATGAAAAGCTCAGGTATCGGGTTGCCCAGCTCGAAGAATCGACAAAATTCACCGATCGCGAAGGCTCCTACAAGGTGCACTCCATGGAAGAACGGATAAAATTCCTGGAAGACGAGAACAGGAGCCTCATCGAACGGTATCGCGTGGTCGAGGAGGAGAACAAGGACTTCGCAAACCGGTACATCGAAGTCGAGGCCGAAAACAACAACCTGGCGAACCTCTACGTCGCGAGCTATCAGCTGCATTCCACGCTGGACTTCAACGAGTCCCTGAAGATCATTCTCGAAATCGTCATGAACCTGATCGGCGCCGAGGAGTTCTCCATCATGATGCTCGACGAGAAAACGAACGAGCTCACGATCGTCGCCCAGGAAGGCATGGGGCCCGAGGCGCGGGCCAGCGTCAAGCTGGGAGAGGGGACCATCGGCAGCGCCGCCAGGGCCGGCGAGTCATTTTACCGCAACGGCGACCCTACGGACCTGACGGGTGTGGATTACCTGCATCCGCTGGTCGTCATTCCTCTCAAGATCAAGGAACACGTCATCGGCGTCATCGTCATCTACAAGCTGCTGGTCCAGAAACAGCAGTTTTCGAACGTGGACTACGAGCTGTTCTCGATGCTCGCGGGACATGCGGCCACGGCACTCTTTTCATCCAAGCTGTATTCACAGTCTGAGCGCAAACTGACAACGATCCAGAGCTTTCTCGATCTGCTCAAGGAAAAATAAAACGGAGGTTAGAACATGCCCGAGTACAATTTTCTGGTTGTTGAAGACTCCCCGACGATGCGGCAGTTGATCTCCTTTGCCCTGAAGCGAATTCCGGGCAGCAGGATCGTCGAGGCGAACGACGGCATCGACGCGCTCAAGAAGCTTTCGACTCAGAAATTCGACATCATTTTGACGGACATCAACATGCCCATCATGGACGGCCTGAAGCTCGTCTCCATGGTGAGGAACGACCCGGCGCACAAGACCATTCCGATCATCATCATCACGACCGAAGGGGCGGAGGAGGACCGTAAGCGGGGACTCGCCCTCGGCGCCAACGCCTACATCCCCAAGCCCATCCAGACCGCGGACCTGCTGAGCGTGGTCAACGGGATCCTGGGAAACAAGTGACAGGGAACAGGACGCCACAGGCAAAGCGAAGGACGGGAGACGTTTCCCGTCCTTTTTTTATCCAACGACGGGTAACTCAACGCCCCTTGTGGCCCAAACCGTGCCCTGCATCCCAAGCTCCTTTCAAGGAGGGGACACTGACATGATGGACAAAAACGCAAATTTTTTTCTGGTTCTCGCCGACAATCAGGCGGCAGAAACAACGAAAGGCGCCTTGCAGTATCTCGGCTTTTACAACGTTCAGAACAGCAAGAACGTTCCCCGTGCGCTGGAGGCGCTGCTGAAGAACCGGGGGGATATTCTTATCAGCGATCATGCCTCGCTGAAGGGAACGGGAGCAGGTCTGCTGCAGGCCGTACGTACCCATCCGGAGCTGTCATCGATAAAAACCATCATGCTGACAACCACCGATATACCGGTAACCGAGCTGAAACAATTATATCTGGAGGGCATCAATAGCGTTCTGAGGTATCCTTTTCACCTGAACGACCTGCAGAAAACACTGACCGACATCGCGAGGAGCATACCCTCCCAGGTGACGAATGTATTTTCCCGGATACGGCAATTGGACTTCTTTTCGTACCTGGACGATAACGAGCTGCTCAGTCTCCTCAAGATGACCCGATGCAGAAAATATGACGCGAACGAAATCATTTTCGACGAAGGCCAGCCTGGAGACCGGTTCTATGTCGTTATCGAAGGGAAGGTTTCCATTGTGCAGGAAGTGACTTCGGGGAAGGAAAACGTACTGGCGCGATTGGAAAAAGGCGCATGCTTCGGTGAAATGGCGGTCCTCGAGAACAGCACTCGCTCAGCCAGGGCCAGGGCGGCCGGAGACGTCCTGCTGTTTGAGCTCGACAGCAGGCTTATGGACGGCTATGACGACATCATAACCCTGAAGCTTTTTAAAAAGCTGGTTTACATCTTCAGCGAACGCCTGAGAAGTGCTGATCACAAGATCAGAGAGTTGTCGCAATCGAAAGAGTGACGGTCAAAGAAGCGGGATGGAGCAACGCAGGACTGGAGAAGCGGCTGACAATCGGGGAAGACTTCGCGCCGCCGCTCCCGGAGAAGACGGGCAAGGCGAAGGCAAAGAGGCCCGAAGTATTTGTCGTGCATTCCGGCCGCCCTTACGTCGGTATCCCGTCGCAGTAAAGTCGCCTCTCCGTCAGAACCACCGTCGCCTTTGCCGGCTCCTTAGTCGTGCGTCACCACCGCCTTTCCATTGCCGTATCGCTCCACGATTTCCAGATGTTCGATGCCGTTTTCGTCGAACTCCTTTAGATACTTCTCTTCGATGGGGTCTTCCAGCTCGTGCCGTTCTTCGTGGCCCAACCGGTTCAGCTGCTCGTAGCCCCCTGCCGTGCGGGCCGCGTCCCGCTCCGTGAACCGGATGGCGAGCTCGTCCCAAAAGGAATGGTCAACGAACTCGTCGATGAATTGCCAGGTGCCGGCCGTCTCTTCCAATGATTTCGACGGGCGATATTTCCTGCTCGCAGGATCGTAATCGATCAGGCCCGCATAGCCCATGTCCTTTGCCAGGGTGTAGAGCTTCTGCGTGATCCTGTCGTATTTATCTATACGCGGGTCGGTTTCGGTCTTGTGGAACACCAGGACCCAGCTTGCAATATGGACCAGGTCCAACAGCTCAAGATATTCTTCCTTCGAGATCTCCACTTTCATATCAGTTCACCCTGTTCACAATTCAGATTCAGCACACGTTCTGCCGCTTCAGCACGTTTGGATTATATCTGTTTGGGCCTCTCCTGTAAAGCGCCATGGCTGCCGCCGGCTGATGCGGCATGGAAAGGGAGTTTTGACGGCCCTGCCCGAAAATATAAGGGCTTGAACGCTTCTGCCTCTTGTGATAGATTTGACTCCAGTCCGCGCCGCGAGGCAAAAAGTTTTACGGTTCTGAATGACAATGAACAAGACCGCAGTCATCGACATCGACAACACGCTCTGGCAGTTCTGCGACGCCTTCTCCGAGGAGCTTCGGAAGATCAACCCTGCCTTTCCGCCAATTGAGCAGTGGACGACCTGGAACTTCTTCGAGGCCTATTGTACGGAAAAAGAATTCATGGGCGCCGTGGATGCGGTCCACATAAAGCAGGACAGCGACCGCTACCGGCCCTATCCCGAGGCAAAGGGGTTCCTCTGGTCGCTCAATAAAGAGGGGTACCGCGTGATCATCGCGAGCCACCGGAGACCGGAGATGCGGGGCCCCACGGAAAGATGGCTCAAGAAGCACGAGCTGCATTATGACGAGCTGCATCTCTCCTTCGATAAGTCCGTGCTGTTCGAGAATGCTGCTGTTGTGGTGGACGATGCGCCGCATACCCTGGAGAAAGCGGTTGCTTACAGGGCGATCGGGGCGGGACTCTTGTTTCCCTGGAACAAGGCCTACGCGGGAAATGGCTTTGGTTTGTTTCAAGACCTGAACGAGGTGCTCGGATATATCGAGGCCAGAAGTAAGAAGTAAGAAGGAAGAAAAACAAAAGGAATTCCTTCATGAACATCGGTCGGCGCCAATGACCGCGAAGCCTGATCTGCCCTTCTCTAGGACGTCTTCTTTCCATGGAACAATTCGCTTCCCGCGCCGGGATAGATCTTCCGCTCCTGCCGGGACGTCGGGGCCTGCACCTTCGGCCAGATGCCCGTGCGGGGCACGGACCCCTCTTTCGCAACCGCTGAGGGAGACCGGTCCGCCATCAGCGGTTCGCTCCGCACATCCGTGCCTATCACGTGATAGCTGAATTCCACCGGGATGCCGTTCGGGTCATAGGAATAGATCGAGTGGATGAAGCCGTGGTCAATGACCTCGGAAACCCAGATATCCGCCGCCGTCAGCCGGTCCTTCAGCTCCCAGAGGTCGTCCTCCCCGTGCACCCCGAGTGAAACGTGATCGAACGCGAAGGGTCCCGATGTCGGCCTGCCGTGCTCCTTTTCCTCGACCGGCTGCACATCGGGCCACTCAAAGAACACCACCATGTCGTGCGCCGAGATCTCGAAGAAATACTGACGGTATCCGGGCCCCCCAGGCCCGCGATCAGGCGCAGACCGAGAAGGTCCCGCCAGAACCGGATGGTCCTGTCCATATCGCGCGTTGCAAGCGCCAGGTGGTTCACTCCGTTGTATTTCGGCATAAGCACCTCCGGTATTGAGCGGGGCCCCTCCGGCAGAAGCCGGGGGACGGCAAGTCGTGGGATGCACGTCAGACTCAGTTTACCTGAAATGCCATGGAGGTTTCAAAGCAAAAATGAGGCTGAAATAATAAGGCAGGATGGACACAGGCCCCCCAAAAATACGACTCACTTTGCTTGCAATTTGCGGCAGTCTGTACTATTCTCATCTTGTCGGCATTAAGATTGAAGTGAGTTGACCATGGCCTACAACACAACGCTCGAAGAGAAAATAGACGCTGCTGCGGGTCGCTGGCAGGACCTGGGAAAGAAGAAGATGTTCGGCGGCATCTGCTATTTGCTCAAGGGAAACATGTGCTTCGGCATCTGGAAGGACTTCCTGATCGTGCGCATGGACAAGGAGCAGGGGGAGCGGAGCCTCAGGGAAAAGAACGTGCAGCCCTTCGACATCACGGGCAAGCCCATGGCCGGGTGGGTCATGGTGAACGAAGCGGGGTGGAAGAACAAGGCGGGACTGGAGAAGTGGCTCACGATCGGGAGAGAATTCGCGCGGACGCTTCCGGAGAAGAAGGGCAAGGCAAAGGCGAAGAAGACGAAGATGCTACGGGAATATAAACTGTAAAGACTACCCTCGGCGGTTTCCATCAGGAGAAAATGGAACATCAACCTGGATTATCTGCTTTATTGCTTCACCAGAGGCTCCCGTTTTGTGAGGAAATATGCTGCTAGTGGATTCAAAAGGTAAACGCGGCTACCGCTCCGTGGTGTTCGATGTCGAGACCACGGGGTTGTCGACGCGGCAGGGGGACCGGGTCATCGAGATCGGCGCTGTTGCGATAGAGGGCAACAAGGTCGTGGATGAGTTCCATAGCCTCGTACAGGTGAGCCAGCCCATCAATCCCTTTGCGCAGGGGGTGCACGGCATTACGAAAGAGATGCTGAAAGGCCAGCCGACCGCCGAGCTCGTTATGCCGAAATTCCATACCTTTATCAGGAAAAGCCTTCTGGTGGCGCATAATGCGAGCTTCGATGTCCGGTTCATGAGCCACGAATTTTCTCTCCTGAACCTCGATCTGAACAACGTCTGTTTCTGCACCTTGAAGCTCGGCAGAAGCATGTTCCCCAACCTGGCGCGTCATGACCTGGGAACGCTCTATCAGCAGTTCTATAAGAAGTCGCCCAAGGAGATGCATCGGGCCCTTCACGACGCGCGGACCACTGCCAAGATCTGGATGAAGATGGAGCGGAAGCTGCTTGTGTGAATGAAGCGAAGAATCCGGTGACGGGGGCGACGCACCTCGCCGTGGGTCGGCGTCGTCGGCGCCCCCTCCTTCGACCAGCCGTGGTCGACCGCCTTCTCGTAGCAGAGGCGGCAAACCTCGACCAGCTCGTCGTCGCCGGCGGGCGAGAAGCGGTTGAACTGCTCGCCCATGAGCATCCGCCGGCCGCAGATCGCACATGGTCTCGATGACTCGTTGCGCGTGATGCGCATGACGAAAGCCTAGTGGCCCTGCTCCTCTTCGCGTTCGCGTTTGGCCTGCTCGACGATCTTCTGCGCGATGTGAGTCGGGACTTCCTCGTAGCGAACGAACTGCATGTGATAGTCGCCACGCCCACCTGTGAGCGAGGTCAGAGACTGCGAGTAGGTGAGGATCTCGGCCATCGGTACTTCCGCTCTGATCGTTGTCATGCCGCCCTGGGGCTCCATCCCCTGCAGGCGTCCGCGACGGGAGTTGAGGTCGCCGTTGACCGCTCCCACGGCTTCGTCGGGGACTGTCACCTCGATCTCCATGATCGGCTCGAGCACGACGGGGTCGGCCTGCTCGTAAGCCTGCTTCCAGGCCAGCGAGCCGGCGATCTTGAAGGCCATCTCGGAGGAGTCGACGGTGTGGTAGCTGCCGTCCACGAGCTGGACGCGCACGCCCTTGACCGGCGCCCCGGCCAGCTCGCCACGCTGCATCGCCTCCTGGATTCCCTTGTCGACGGCGGGTCGGAAGCTCTGCGGTATGACGCCGCCGACGATCTTGTCGATGAACTCGTAGCCGGCGTCGGCGCCGATCGGCTCGATCGTGATGTGGCAGTCGCCGAACTGCCCGCGCCCGCCCGTCTGCTTCTTGTAGCGACCGTGCCCGCGGGCTTCTCTTGCGGATCGTCTCCAGGTAGGGAACACGCGGCTGCCGCAGTTCGACCTCGACGCCGAAACGGCGCTTGAGCCGCTCGACGGCCACCTCGACGTGCATCTGGCTCATGCCCGAGAGCAGCTGCTCGCCCGTCTGGGGATCGCGGCGCAGGAGCAGGGTCGGATCCTCTTCGGCCAGCCGGCGCAGGGCCGAGGCCATCTTCTCCTCGTCGCCCTTGGCCTTGGGGGTGATCGCGAAGCTCATCACCGGCTCGGGAAAGCCGATCGAGGGGAGCTCGACGTGACGATCGGCGTCGAGCAGCGCGTCGCCGGTCTGCGTGTCCTTGAGCTTGGCGATGGCCGCGATGTCGCCCTCTCCGACCGCTTCGACGCTGGCATGTGCTCCTTGCCCTGCATCAGCAGCAGCTGGCCCAGGCGCTCCTTGCCGCGCGTGCGCGGGTTGGTGAGCGTCGAGTCGGACTTGACGGTGCCGCCGATGACGCGGAAGACGTTGATGCGCCCGGCGAACGGATCGGCGATCGTCTTGAAGACGAAGGCGCCGGAGCCCACCTCGTCGAGGCCGCTCGGAGCGCCCTTCTCGTGCCGGCGACGGCATGCACTCGGACGAGCAGGTCGAGCAGCGCCGTCGAGCCGAGGTTCTTGGTCGCGACCGCGCAGGCGACCGGAAAGACCTCGCCGCGCAGGATGGCTTGCTCGAGCGCGCGCGTCAGCTCCTCGCCGCCGATCTCCTCGCCCTCGAGGTAGCGCTCCATCAGCGCCTCGTCGGTCTCGGCGATGGCGTCGAGCAGCTTCTCGCGCTGCGCGGCGACGGTGTCGGCGATCTCGGCGGGAATCTCGGCAGGCGCGGCTTCCTTCCCGCCCTCGGGGCTCATGTAGGCCTTCAGGTGCAGAAGGTCGACGACGCCTTTCAGCTCGTGCTCGGCGCCGATCGGAACCTGGATGGCAACGCAGTGAGGCGAGAGCTGCGCCTGGAGCTGGGAGAGGACGCGGACGAAGTCGGCGCGCTCACGATCGAGCATGTTGACGACGAGGCAGCGGGCCAGGCCCAGCTCCTCGGCGCGCTTCCAGATCCTGCTCGTCTGCACCTCGACGCCCATCACGCCGCTGACGACGAGCACCACTCCCTCGACCACGCGCAGGCTGGCCAGCAGGTCACCCTGGAAGCCCGGCGTCGCCGGGCGTGTCGATCAGGTTGACCTTACTTCCGCGCCAGAGCACGTGACAGACCGAGGCCTGAAGCGAGAGCTGGCGCTTGCGCTCGTCCTCGTCCCAGTCGGAGACGGTGGTGCCGGCCTCGACGGTCCCGAGGCGAGTGGTGGCGCCGGATTGAAAGAGGAGCGCCTCGACCAGCGAGGTCTTCCCCGTCCCGCGGTGACCTGCGACAGCGATGTTACGGATCTTGCCGGGCTCAACAGCGGGCATGCTCTCTTCCTCCTAGACCGATTGCGACTGCGATCTTAGAGCCTATCCCGGTAGCTGGGCGCGGCTGAGGTGGCCGAGGCGTGGATGCAAGGGGCCGCGGGAGTCGCGAAAGCGCACTGGCAGTGCGGTGAGCGGCTCGGGTGGTTCCTGGCGCCTCGAAACGGCCGCATCGGGCGGGCGCAGCTGGCGAGATAGGCTCAGAGACGGCAGGCGTAGTCTCGGGAGGAAGTCGCTTACGAGCGTTCTAGAGCGGCGCGGGTCTGCGCCCCGCCGAGACGCGCCTTCAGGCGCAGGATCGCCTTGGTGTGAAGCTGCGACACGCGCGACTCGGTCACTCCCAGCACCTCGCCGATCTCGCGCAGGGTCAGCTCCTCGTAGTAGTAGAGGGTGACCACCAGCTTTTCGCGCTCGGGCAGACGCGCGATCGCCTCGCCGAGCGCCTCGCGCATCTCGGTCTGCGCCAGCGCCGCCTGCGGCTCGGGCCCCTGGGTGTCTTCGATCGTGTCGATCAGCGCCACCTGGTCGCCGCCGCTCGAGGAGATCGTCCAGAGCTCGTCGAGCGCCGCGATCGAGGAGCGCGAGATCTCGAGCAGGTCCTCGTCCAGCTCGTCCTGGCTCACGCCCAGCTTGGCGGCGATCTCCTCCTCGGTCGGCACCCGGCCGCTTTGCGCCTCGAGCTCGCCGATCGCCCTCTCGATGTCGCGCGCCCGAGCGCGCACCGAGCGCGGGACCCAGTCCATCGCCCTCAGCTCGTCGATGATCGAGCCCTTGATACGGGCGATCGCATAGGTCTCGAACTTGACGTCGCGGTCGGGGTCGTAGCGCTCGATCGCCCCGATCAGGCCCAGCAACCCGTAGGAGACCAGGTCGCTCTCGTCGACGTGCGCGGGCAGCCCCGAGCCGAGCCTGCCGGCGACGAACTTCACGAGCGGCGCATAGGTCAGGATCAGCCGGTCGCGGAGCTGACGATCACGGTTTGCCCGGTACTTACGCCAGAGGGAGTTAACATCCTCGACGGCCACGCATAGAGAATACGGGGTCCAGCGACCTTTCCCCTACTCAACCGACGGAATCTTTAATGCACGGATTTCAGGGGCGAAGGGACTCGAACCCCCAACCCCCGGTTTTGGAGACCGAAGGGTACTCCGCACGACTAGCGGGATCGCGGCCCTTTGGGCCGGTAAATGGGCCAGTCAGAAAGGAAAGACCCATGAAAAGGATCGTAGTGACGATCGCGCTCGCGGCTGTGTTGGCTTTCTCGGGGAGCGCCAGCGCGATGAACGATAACGGGCAAGCCGACAACGGCGAAGTGATCGTCCCCACCACGCCGGTTGGTCCTAACGGCGGCGTGCTTGTGCCCGCCCCGGCAGTGGACGAGACCGGCCAGCCCGCGAACGGTCAGACGCCGCCGACGACGACGGCCGTGCAGCACAACACGAAAGGAGCCCACCATGCAAGACCTACCAACACTCGACGAGCTCTTCCTCGCAACTGAGAAACTCGCGCTCGGAACAGGCGATCTCGGCGACATCTCAATGAGCGTTCACAACGCGGTCGATCCTGAGAACCCGCCGACGATCTCGCTCGAGCAGGCCGGAGCGCTCTTTCTCTACGCGACCGACTGCGAAAGCCAGGCGAAGGATATCTCTGAGAACGCGGCACGCCTCCTCAGTGATATTCAGGCATTCTATTACGGGCAAGCTACCGAGGAGCAAATGACGGGGTCTCAAAGCCGCGATCTCGTCGCGGCCTGGCACCGAGAGTCGGTCGAGAGCTGAGTCTTCCGAGGAAGCGAAAGGGCGGGGCGTCTCCGGGCGCCCCGCCGCTTTCTGTTCAGCCGCCAAGCAACTTCGTGGCAGCAGAGAGACGCGCGAGCAGAGCGTCGGCCCGCTTGGACTGGCCTTCGATCTGCAGTGTGACGGTCATCGCGATCATGTCCACGTCCGAGGCGATGATGTGGTAATTCTGCGTCTCGCCGTCTCGGCCCTCGATCAGGATGTCCGTCTTCGGCAGGTCGGGCACGGTGATGTTGTCTCCGGCGCGGATCAGGAAAGCCGGGTGAGAGCCGCTCGTCGCGTGCTGGACGAGCCGCTGGGCGGGCAGGACGATCTGACCGCGGACGCCGGGGTACTTGCCGCAGTCGCCAAGCAGCTTCGTGGCGAGCTGGAGTGCGGAGGCGTCGGTCATCGGCATACCAGGCGGTATCAGAATGTCGCGGTTCTCGCCGCCCTTCACAAACGGGTTACGCTGGTCGGACGAGACCGCCGATTGCTCGCCCTGGAAAGCCGTTGTCCGCCGCGCCGGCGTTCGTGTATTCCACGAAGATCCGCGAGTAGCAATCGTCTATCGAGCGGGTGATCTCCGTCCCAGGCTGCAGGTCGGCGACGTGGCAGATCCACTGCACCTCGTCGAGATTCGGCTGCTTCCAGTCGAAACGGCCGCCTTCCCAGACCGCCCACTCGCGGGTGTAGTAGCTGCAGATCTCGTTGACGATGTCGATCACGTAGCGACGAGTTGAGGCATCGCAAGAGGGGACCGCGAAGTCGGAACCGGTGTCGATTCGGCCAGGCGTGATACCCGTCACCTGGGCGACGATATCGGCGAGGAGTTTGCCGCCGTACATACCGCCGGGGACGTCCTCGGTTAGGGAGGTGCCGAGTAGTCGCATGTTCTCGTAGATGACCTGCGCACCCGTGTTCGGCGTGCCAGTGATCGTCGCCGAGAGGCTGAGTTTGTTCGGACTGATTCCTAGAGCTGAGCCCGCCGTTGCGAAAACGATGTCGAAGGGGGTCGCGCCTTGGGGCGAAGACGTCTGGATGGAGTCCGTAAGGCCCGTCGTCGTATCCCACCACTTAATCAAAGAAACCAGGTTGGCACTCGAGACCGTGAGCGATCCGAGGAACTCCCGCCAATGCACGTTCTCGAACGACAGGACGCCGGCCGTCTCCTGCCCATTACCGACCGGAATGTCGGAGGCGGTGTCGTTTGCGAACCTAACCCCGACTCGGGTGAGATCGGTATCGTCGACGCCGCCGATCGTGTCGGTGAGATTTCCTGCGCCATTCGCCCAAGGTTGCCAGCCGATGTCTCGCTGCAACCACGTCCGCACGAGCTCGGGCATTACGTACTCCTTCGTTTAGTTCTCGCGATCAGACGGCTGCCGTTTCCGGGCCCGTGGTGACGCCCCAATCGTTCGGGTAGCTACCTTCAGTTTTGGGGTGTGGACGACGGGCCGACGCGCGATAGGACGCTCGGGCCGCAGGCGCAGACGTACCGATCGCGAACGTCCTCTTCGCCACCTTCTTTCTGTGCGGATCGGCGCCGAGGGAGCCCACCCATGCGTAGGCTCCCGGCCTGTTCTCGTCACTCGCGAGCGCCAAGGCGTCTCGCTTCGCGGCTTCCTCGTCGACGCCGTCTCTGACGGTTTCAACCAGAAGCAGCGCCGGCGACGAGGGCGTTTCCCTCAGCCAGAGGCCGCGCTTGATCTCGATGATTGTGTCCGTCATGACACGACCCCCTCGGCCTCGAGTTCGCGCGTGGCCCGCGCACAGAGGCGCATGTACTCCTCGGGCTCGAGATCCTCGGAGTAGTCGCCGCGAGCTTGGACGATCGCGTGGACACGATTATCGATCGCCGCAGTCCTTTGGTCGATCGGAATATCACCGCCGCCAACGCTGTAGGTTTTCGACTGCGTCGGCTCCTTCGCCTTCGGCGGCTTGCTTCCGCCGACGTGGCAGGGACGCGCCGTTTCGCCTCGGTAACGGCTTCCATGTATTCCGCAGCCGTGCACGTAGAGAGGCTTTTGCCTTTGGAGGCGAGCACGGCAAGCCCGGCGAGATGGAGACGGTTGCTCTCCTCGTCGACCGGGATCTTCCTGATTGTTGATCGTGTAGCTAGTAGGCATCGTTCTCGATCCTTTCTAGACGCTGAACTTGGCGGCGACTTCCTTCGCCGGCTTACCCGGATCGGCGCCGAGTAGGCCGACCCAGGTGTAGCCCTTGCCCCCGCCTTCCTCAATCGCGGCGGCGGCCGCGATGCGCGTATCAACCCCCTGGACGTCGGAGGCTACGAGCACGGCCGGCGCATCGCTCTGACTCCTGTACCAGAGGTGCGAAGGCCCCACGTGCGGGCCATCCGGCCACGTCTCGAACTGCTTTCCCTCTGCTCTTGCCATGATCTCTCCTCCTTATCCTGGGTATCAGAAAACGCGATTTCGTAGGCCGGCCGCGGTCATTCGAGCGGCGCGACTCCTTTGCGAAAGCCAGACGCCTTCTCCGACCGTCTGTGGTGCCGGCTGTGGGGGTGGTCTCTGGCCGCGGATCGGCTGGCGGCTCGTCCTGCGCGGTTGCAACCGCCTCTTCGGCGAGAATATCGGCGACCTCTAACTCAGCTTCTAGGGCTGCGGACTCAGTCCAAGATTCTGGAACGTCCGGCGTCTGATCAGACTGTTCGCTTGCAGGGGTTTTCGCCGGCGCAGGGTCGAAGGCGAGCAGGATGCAGATGGGTTCAACTTCCGGCTCGAGCTGGCGGCGATCCTCTTCGTCGCGCAGGCGACCAGGATCGAGCGAGGCAAGGTGCCGCTGATCGCGCTCGTAGGCTTCCTTCACGACCTCGGCCGTGGACTTGCGCGGCAACTCAATGGCATCTGGATCTGGCGAGGAATGATCCGCCAGCGAGCACGATCCGATGCGGCCGGCAGCGATCGCAGTTTTCGTTTTTGCAGAGATGCCAGCCTTCCTCGTCACCTCGATCGATGCGCTCTGTCGCCTCCGACAAGACGCGAAGAGCCTCGGGATCAAACGCGACGCCAGCGCGATGTGCTTCCGCGCTGTTCACAAAGTCGGCCCGTTTCATCGCTTCGACAATGGTCAGGGCTGCGTCGAGTTCAGACTGCGAAAGGTGCGGCACTGACTTCGTCAGGCTTGGCCGATTTGCCGGGATCGCGGTCGGCACAGGATGTTGCAGCAACAATTGCGATGATTGCCAGAATGGTAATAAGTGTTTTAATTTTCATAATCGACGTATTGAGTGCAATAGCGAACCATTAATGATTTAGCAGGAATTAACCCGGTTTGAGCTATTAGTGTATTTTTAACACAAAGATATATTTTTTTATAAATATTACCCTTTGCATTCAGCTGCAACAGCAACACAGAAGAAATATATTCCCAACTATTGATAATTAACGGGTTATGACCATCGTTCAGACTGAGAAAAAATTATAATTCCAGAAAATTTCGAAAAGCAGCACATCAAACAGTTTGCTCAGGTAACTGAACATTAAAATATGCAGCAATAAATTTGGATGGAAGTTACCGCGTGTCAGAACACAGAACGGAACTGTTTCGGGCAGCATCAGTGGTTCGGCAAAGGAAACAGTTATAATTTTTTCGGCACAAACTGAACGTGAAGCAGCCCGATAAATTGCGGCATATATACCGAGTAATTCAATTTGTTCGTGAAGCTGCGGCCCGGATCGAAACGAAATTCGAGCCCGATATTACGGTACGAAAAACCAGTGCTTGCCAGCAGCATCAAGCCATGGGTGGCGGGTTTGGGCAATGCCTCAGTGTTAGTAGTTGTTGATACTCCATTGAGCGTGTGGGTTGTCGCTTTTTTATTGGTAGCCGATATCACAAAACTGTTATAAAAACCAATTCCCACATAGTATTTCAGCTCTCCTTTGGTAAGCCGGTACCTGGCAATATTTGAAAGGCTCACCATGCTAGGGGCAAATTTCAGGTTTATGTCGTAATAATTCTTTGAAGGATTTCCAGCCAGCGAATCGGCAAAATGAGTGCTGGTTTGGGTCGAAAAGGTTGAAAAAAACAAATTGTTGTCAATCGAAATTTTTTCATCAATCGATGCCAGAATATTTTCAATTGTAATGCCAGCATATTTTACAGCACACCAGTCGAAATCGTAAATACGCTCTTCTTCAACCACATAGCGCAGTTTGCCAAAGCCAATACCCACTGTCATTCCGAGTAAATTGTAGTTGGACTGGGTTTGCCCGTCAGCAGCCAAAGGAGCGGGAACTGAAAAAGATACTCTATTGTGCCGCGATGGCCTCTTTGCATCATAATTGGCAGCAAAAAGCTGTTTGTTTTGTTGTACCTCGATTGCCGGTTTGGATGTTACATATGAAAGGTTCGCAACATACTGGGAGGATACCACTTGGGGGCTGATGGCAGCCAGTGTAAAAAACAAAAACAGCAATGGGTTACGGTTCTTCATCTTGATTGCTTTTCTGACAGAAGTATTTTCCTGATGAAAACAAAGATAACAAATCCGAACAAAAACCCTGCTGAAAACCACATTTCGGCGTTGCTTCCGAAAGTTTTTTGTTTTCAGTCAGCGCTATACTCAGGAGTGTTACTAAGTTTCCGGCATATTCAAATTGATATCGACTTATTTTTCAATATTTTACGATTTTCGATTTAAATTTCTTCTAAAATATTTGTTTGATCAATTATCTTACTAATTTATTTTTTAATGTTTAAGCAGTTTATTAATGATATTGTAAATTTACAGCATGATTGATTACCGGTCAGTTAACAATCTTTTTTATGAAACGATTTGTACAAACCATTAGAAGGTCAGCTGTAATATGTTATGATCTTTTTGCACCCTAAACTTAGCATTCTAAAATTGAAACTGTTACGGATTTGACAAATTTTATGTTAACTCGCCCTACTTGGGAGTACAACGGCAAACAAAAAATATCGTAAACATGAATACAAAAATATCATTTGATCTATTGCTGTCCGACGGCAGATCAACTGAAAGTAAAACTAAAAAGGACAGCCTCAAACTCATAATAATGAGTGATTTGTATCGGTCGGGCGACAAGTCGATTCCCGAAATGAGCGGAGTCATTCATATGAGTACTCCTACTATCACCCGTGCCGTCGACGAACTGATTGCCAGCGGATTCCTGATCGAAAAAGGCATCGGAAATTCTAACGGCGGACGGCGTCCGAGCCTTTACGGCCTCAACCCCGAAGCTAAGTACTCGTACTCGGAATCGACATCAGCAGGTATTTTATCCGGCTCGGGCTGTTGAATCTCGAGGATAAACCGGTAGCCGGAATCAGGCTAATAAGCCAGGGACTCGAAACATCAGAAAATATATTGCAGTTGCTCAAAACCGAAGTGAACACGTTCATCAATGAGTCAGGCATCGACGAAAGCAAACTGCTTGGCATAGGCATTGCCTTACCCGGACTTATTGATTTACATACCGGCCTGAGCTACAGTTACCTGCAAAGCGAAATACCTGCCACTAAGCAGTTTGAAGAGATTTTCCGACATCCGGTTTTTGTTGAAAACGACACTAAAGTAATGGCATTGGGCGAACTGGCTTTCGGCGCCGCAAAAGAAAAACAAAACGTGCTGTGCCTTAATATTGGTTCCGGCATTGGGCTAGGGATGATACTCAACGGGAAACTGTATAAAGGCAATTCGGGGTACTCGGGCGAATTTGGTCACATTCAGGTTGAACCTGAAGGCCAGCTTTGCTATTGCGGCAAAATTGGCTGCCTCGAAACCGTTGCCTCGGGCACAACCATGATACAGCGCGCACGCGAAGAAATTGCCGGCGGCGCGTCTAGCGTGATTAAGCAGCCTCGTGGAGGGCAATCCTGACAATATTACTATTTCCACTGTGCTTAAGGCTGCCCAGCAGGGCGACCAATTTGCTATCGGGCTGCTAGCAACCATAGGCGAGCATTTGGGCCGGGGAATAGCGGTGCTTATCCATATCTTTAACCCCGGCTTATTATTATCGGTGGCGAACTTGCCAGTGCCGACAACTACATTATCGATCCCATTCAGCAGAACCTGAATAAATATACCATTGCCAGAATCAGGCGTGATGCACAGATCATCACTTCCGAACTGGCAGAAAACGCTGGTTTGATCGGGACTGTAGCACTTGTAATGAATACCGTTTTCAAAAAAGTGTAACCGTTCTTTTAAGAAATAACAAACAGGTTTTACAATCAGCCAAAAAGCTTTTTCCATCTTTGTAAGAGCAACAGGCCAGCAACGCGGCGAAATTGAAAAATAAAAAATCAGATCTGATACTTTCATAATCCAAGTAGAACCGCCAACAAAAAAATATGGATTCTGATTGCATAACGGCTTCTAAGTTTTAATCAAATTTGTAACACTCATGAAATTAGCCGATATAAAAGGATACTCAACTTTGTCGGATAACGTGGAACAATGACGACGCGGTTATTACCCAATTCGAAAAGATTCCGGTCAGGGTTTATCCGTCAGCCATAGCGGCTTCTGTCGAAATAGCAGGGCGGATTATTGAGCTGGTAAAAGAACGCAGGCAGAAGGCAAAATGGCAATACTGGGACTCGCTACAGGTTCAACTCCGCTTAAGGTTTACAATGAACTGATTCGCTGCCACAATGAAGAAGGACTGAGCTTTTTCGAACGTTATCACTTTTAACCTGGATGAATATTATCCGCTGGAACATGATCATCAGCAGAGTTATAACCACTTTATGTGGGACCGGCTTTTCAAGCACATGGATATTAAGGCCGAAAACATTCATATTCCATCGGGAAGTGTGGATCAGGATGATGTTGCTCCTTTTGTCGCGAGTATGAAAAATGATTGTCGAAGCCGGAGGCATTGATATTCAGCTTCTTGGTATTGGGCGAACAGGACATATCGGGTTTAATGAGCCCGGCTCTGCCCCAAACAGAAAACACGACTGGTAACACTCGACAGGCTTACGCGCAACGATGCAGCCGACTCATTTAATGGCGAAGAACATGTACCTCATTTTGCCATTACAATGGGCGTTGGAACCATCATGGCTGCCAGCGAAATATACCTGATGGCCTGGGGCGAAGGAAAAGCAGAAGTATTGGCGAAAGCCGTTGAAGGCCCGGTTACCGATATGTTTCCTTCCAGTTTTCTGCAGAATCATTCGAATACTGCATTTATTATTGATCCGCCT
>CAVYLT010000086.1:0-97158 GCA_963769335.1 Nitrospirota bacterium
TTCATAATTAAATGTTACCGGAAGATAGTTAGTAGTATGGATTCGGTTTTTACGGTTTGAAGATCTTTTTAAGTTTAACCTCCAGGGCTTTTCTCAGTTCAAAAGGGTTCAGTGTCTTATACTGTTCTTTGAGTTTGTTCTTTGCTTCATCGGAGATATCGGGTGACTCCAAGACTCTCCGGTAAGGAGTTTTGGGCTTATCATAGCGTTTCACGATCTTCGAGGCAACCCGTTTCTTTTCCAGCAACTTCACTGAAGGACAGAAGAAGTTCAGAAACAGCCTCCACTCGGTAGTATAGAGCTCATTCATGAGAGGAACGACATCGGGAGAGTCCAGGCGATCATAGCCAAGCCATTGCCTCACGTGAGTCCAGTTTTTCTGCTCGATATGAGCATTATCGTCTTTTTTATAGGCGCGGCTTCGGGTGAACTTAATTGGCCGTTTCCTCTCGGTCAGATAGCGAAGCAAGTGATGGTTTAAGAACTCACTGCCGTTGTCTGAGTCAAAGCCCAGGATCGGGAACGGAAGGGATTGTTCGATATCCTTGATCTGGTCGATGACACCCTGATAGTTCTTGCCCCAGACTGCGCGCTGTTCTGTCCATCCGGTGGCGATGTCCACGCAGTCGACGGTATTGGCGTATATGCCTTCTGTAGTACTTCCGCAGTGGGCAACGGTATCGGCTTCCAGGAAGCCCGGCCGGGATTCATCCCACTGGTTAGTCTTGACCGGGATATGCCTTCTTAAGAGCGTTCCCGGCTTGGTTGTGACCCTGCCGTGCTTGGTATACTCTGCACGGATCGGGTTTAGTATCCTGTCGATGCTCGACGGAGATATGTTAAACAATGCCACTGCCGTCTTCTGAGAGATAGGGCCGTAGGTTTTGATATATCCCGGTAGCCACTCAGGGATGATGGCCTTGAGGCGCTTTGAGCAGGGCAGATTTGCCGTCAGCCAGATACGCTTTAAGGGTATGAGGAGCGTCTCCGTGTCATACACCGGCTTTCTACCCCTCTTTGCCGGAGTCTTTTGGGTAAATCGGCGAAAGGTCCGCAGAAGCCTGAGGGCATGCTTTCGGTGATACCCGCAGGTTGAACAGAACTCGTTCAGGATCGCTGTCTTTATCTTCCGGGAGGCGGCCCGGTACCGTTTGACGATTGCAGCCAGGTACTCCCGTTTGGATCGTGGACTCATCGGAACTAACCCTCCTTTTGGGTGTATAGTTCCGGTAACATGCATTATGAGTCAACGATACTTTTCAAAATGCGCTTGGGTAACATTTATTGTGAGTCAATTCGAGGGCCTTGCCTTTATTGCTTTTCCCTCCCTATGCCTGTATAATGCCCAATATTACGTTATGGTTGCATGAAAGGATTACATGTTAGAACGCATTCAAAAGATCATATCAGCCGCGGGAGTGACATCGCGCCGCGCTGCCGAGCAGCTTATCACCGAGGGCCGTGTGCGCGTGAACGGCCAAGTGGTGACCGAGCTCGGCACCAAGGCCGACGCAAATAAGGACCACATCAAGGTCGACGGCAAGCTCATCAACCCGAGGCAGCCGTTGACGTATATCATGCTGAACAAACCGGCAGGTTTTGTTACGACGATGTCCGATCCCGAGGGTCGGCCCACGGTCCAGGACCTGCTCAAAGGCGTCAAGGTCCGCGTATATCCCGTCGGAAGACTCGATTACAATACAGAAGGGCTGCTCCTTTTGACCAATGACGGCGATTTCGCGCATTTGATAACCCATCCGAAACATGAGTTTCCGAAGACCTACCGCGCGAAGATCAAAGGCGTGCTCGAAGACCACCAGATAAAAACCCTTGAGGACGGCATCTATCTCGACGACGGTAAGACCGCGCCGGCAAAGATCAAGAAGGTAAGCAAGGAAGAAGCGAATTCCTGGCTTGAGATCACGATCCACGAAGGCCGAAAGCGGCAGGTCCGCAGGATGTTCGACCGCGTGGGACATTCGGTCATCAAGCTCAAACGTGTACGAACCGGAAATTTGCTGCTCGGCGAACTGCCTGAGGGGGCGATGAGATACCTTGCTCCGGAAGAGGTCGAGGCGCTAAAGGACCTGGCAGTAAAGGACCAGGCGAGTGTTGTGAAGAGTCAGGCGCCGGAGGTCCGAAGACCGGCCGCTGCGAGCAGCGTGCCTGCCCGGTCCACAACGGCCCGTACCGGCGCCCGACGCGAAGACGTCCGGCCGAGATTCGGCGACCGGGGGCCCCGACCCGAGGAGCGCCGTACGAGCGGACCTGGCCGTTCTGACAGGCCTGTCAGCCGCAGACAGGACCTGGCCCCCCGGGTTATGGGTCAGGGAGCTACCGGACGGGGGCCGCGTCGCCCGGCTCGGGATGTTGGCAGCAAACGGGGCCAGGCCTTCGCACCCTTCAGTCCGGGAGCACGGCAGCGGTCGGCAGCGGACGAAAATACGCGGCGGGACGCGGGGCCACGACGTCCAGCTTCGGGCGTGCGCAATCGAGAGTCGGCAACCAGGCCTCCCTATAAACCCAGGACACAGAGAACTGCTGCACCCTTCAGTCCAGTAGCACGACAGCGATCAGAAACGAACGAGAACACGCCACGCCGTCTAAGTCCGGGTGTGCGGAATCAGGATGCGGCAGCGAGGCCTTCCTATAAACCGAAGACACCCGGAACCACTGCAGCGCGAATGTCCGGAAAAGTGTTTGATAAAAGCGCCGAATTTAGACCGAAAACCGGCACGCCGGCCGCATCAAGGAATGTCGACCGCAAACCGCAGCGGCCTCACCAGGGCGGAAAGGCGAGAACGCCTGCTGCCCATGGGGGAAGCCGTGGTCCTCGTCGTTCAAGCAGATAGAACACGAGAGCGCCGGCACCGTTAAGCGCAGATGCCAGCCAGACGCGGTCTAACCATGGGGTTCACTGCCGGCGGCAAGTCTGACAATGGGAAAAACAGCGAAGAAGAAAAACACAACAAGCAGATCCTCCCTTGCATCGTTGCGCCAAAGCTCCCGGCCGATTTCACCGGGGACAAAAAATATGGCATATCTTCGCGGACAGGTAATCATTCAGGGAATCGTCCAGGGAGTGTTTTTCCGGGCGAGCACGCGCGATGAGGCGGTCCGGCTCGGCGTCGGAGGCTGGGTCAGGAACCTGCCGGACGGAACCGTTCAGGCGCTCTTTGAGGGTGAAAAGAAAAAAGTTGAGGAAATCATAGGCTGGTGCCACAAGGGACCGCCCGGAGCGCGGGTGAACAAAGTAGACATTTTATGGGAGCCGTATAAGGGAGAGTTCAAGCAGTTCGATATCCGTTATGGTTATTCCGATTAGATACTTGTTGTTGGGTCTTGCTCTCGTCGTCCTTTTCAGCGGCTGCAAAGCCGAGCAACCGGTAGTGCAGAACAAGCCCGCTCCGGCAGTTATCGTTCGGCCGAAACATCCTGTGCTGAGCGCGGAGCAGCGCAAAGAACTGGGGTTCCCGGCCAGTCTGATCGCTAAGGTCGAGCTCGCGGCCGGCGCCGAGGCAGAGCCTTTTTTTAAGACCATCTTCACCCATTCGGAGAATCTGAAAGGCGATAAGGGGTTTGAGAGCGAGAAGCTCGCGGGCTTCAGCGTTCACACGAAACGGTCCGACGATGTCATCGATTCTCTCCGCGCGTCGCTGCGAGCTCAGGGATACCTTATTTTCAAAACGCACAGAGGCTACGGTCAGCTGCCCGATATTCTTACGGTCGTTAAGGGCAATAACTCCTACGATCTAATCAAGATCCAGGCGACGGAAGCGCAGAACTACCATCTCGATACCAAGGCGATCATCGCCTGGCTCAAGGCACAGCAGAAGTTGGGGACCTT
Source organism: Nitrospirota bacterium (assembly GCA_963769335.1). Taxonomy (GTDB): domain Bacteria; phylum Nitrospirota; class UBA9217; order UBA9217; family UBA9217; genus JAJYKN01. The sequence continues at coordinate 3,848 of CAVYLT010000086.1, forward strand.
TGTGGTCATTGGCGCGGGTCCTGACTGGGTCGAGGCCAGGTTCATCAAACCGCCGCAGAACATGCTTTCCTTTGCGAAGAATGTAAACGCCTTAGCCCCCGATGTGATGGTGCATGGACCGCGGACCGTGAAGAAACTTGCCGAACGGATGAAAAAGATGAATGGGTTCTATTTGGTTTGGGACTAAAAATCAGGGGCAGAGGACAACGGAAAGAGACAGCGGAAATCCGTCCCCGCCCCACCTGCCGTATCGATAATTTCAAGCATGAAAATAGCCATGAATATTCTCACCGGCATTGTCCTTCTCACGGTCGCGCTCTCATTCATTCTTGTTTACAGCAATACGCACCCGCCGAAGTATCTGCTCTCCATTCCACCGTCGACATATAATGCCGATTACGAAGATGTCGCCTTCACCAGCGCGGACGGCATTCCCTTAAAAGGGTGGCTTGTGATGCCTTCGCAGCGACACGATCGAGCACCGGCCGTCATCATCTGCCATGGACTGGGTGCGAATAAATCGGATTTTACCGAGCTTGCTGCTTTGCTTGCGCGGCGGGGATATTTTGTTCTTCTCTTTGATTTCCGCGCACACGGCGAGAGCGGAGGACGCAGGACCTCACTCGGATATCATGAACAAAAGGACGTTGCAGCTGCCCTTGCCTTCCTCAAGGGCAGGCAAGAAATTGATGCCGGGCGAATCGGCATCTACGGTTTTTCCCTGGGCGGCGCTACTGCTATCCTGGCTGCCGCCCACTCCCATACATTCGCGGCAGTCGTTGCGGACAGCGCATTTACCAGTCTTCGTGACCAGGCCCGAACCGCCATCACGGGGTTCTATCACCTGCCCGCATTTCCTTTTCTCCCGCTCACGGTGCTCGGTTATATGCTCTCGTTTCAGACCTCAGTTGACGCCCTATCGCCCCTGGACAAAATTACCCAAATTGCGCCAATGCCTGTTCTGATCATTGCGGGCGAAGGAGATACGCTTATTCCCGCGGAGAACGGCAGAAAGCTGTTTGCAGCCGCAGGGTCCCCGAAAGAACTCTGGCTCATACACGGCGCAGACCACGGCGGGACACTCGCTGCTGCGGGCAGCGCGTATGCAAAGAGGGTAGGGGATTTTTTTGACAAGCACCTGAAATAAACGATTCGCCCTTTTTTTTTGACATGATGGGTTGTTTGCGGTAAGGTAGCGGCATGTACATCCTCGGCATCGAGACATCGACCAAGACCGGCAGTATTGCGGTCCTGTCGGACGAAAGCGTCATTGCGCAGTACAGCCTGAACATCGAAGTGACCCACTCTGAACGGCTGATGGCCACGGTTGACCGCGTGCTCAGGGACACCGGCCTCACGGTGGCTGCTCTCGACGGTTTTGCCGTTGCCATCGGGCCGGGATCGTTCACCGGGCTTCGCATCGGCATCTCAACCGTGAAGGGGCTCGCGTTCGCGACGGGTAAGCCCGTTGCCGCGGTTCCGACGCTCCAGGCATTGGCGTGGAACCTTCCCTTTGCCGGGCATCCGGTCTGCCCGCTGCTTGATGCCCGTAAAAAGGAAGTCTATGCCGCACTTTATAAAAATGACGATGCAACTCCCCTACAGCTGATGCCCGAAATGGTGATCTCGCTGAGCCAACTCGCTGCCGGAGTTTCCGGCAAGACGGTGTTTACCGGAGAGGGCTCACAAATCTATCGCTCGGATATAAAAAAAATATTCGGCACACAGGCCTTGTTCGCTCCACGCTCCGCGATCCTTCCCTCGGCAGCAGCAGTCGCGGAAATCGGTCTGGAAATGCTCAGAAACGGCATGCAAACCGACCCGGATGCATTGACCCCGAAATATATTCGCAGACCAGAGGCAGAGGTGGCGTGGGAAAAGAAACAGACATCACATTAGACTTCATGAAAAAAGAAGATTTAGACCAGGTCATGGCCATCGAGCAGGATTCGTTCAGTATGCCCTGGTCGAGAAATCTTTTTCTCGCCGAATTTAGAAGTCCGGCCGTCTCCACGCTCATGGTGGCGCTGTCAAAAGCTCCTCGCCGTATTATCGTCGGATATCTCATCTTCTGGCTCGTTGCGGACGAGATGCACATCCTGAACCTCGCTGTCGCGCCTTCTTTCAGACGGCAGGGGATTGCGAGAAAAATCGTCATTGCCGGCGTCAAACATGCCCATCGGAAAGGCGTAAAAAAGGCTTTTCTCGAGGTCAGGGCATCCAATGAGGCTGCCAAGAGGCTTTACTCGGATATCGGTTTTACGGGTACCGCGGTGCGGCGGGACTATTACGATGGGCCGATCGAGGACGCAGTGGTCATGACCCTGGGTGAGGGCGCTTTCGAGAACCTGTCAAGATCGGAAGACAACCGGTAACTAGTTGTATTTCATGTATTTTTACATTCTTGCAATTTCCCCTGAAATGTGATAATTTCTCATTAATATAGACGTCACCATTTGGTTGCTTTTTTTCTTACACCTTTTCATCGAACTCACCCCTAAAAGGAGGGACGCACTATGATGAATGTGGAGGTAAACGAAGAGGCACTTGTCGCAAGACTCAGGACGGAGGACCCGGAGTTCCGGAAATGGGAAACAGAGCATTTTGAGCTGGAATCAACGCTCAGAAACATCGATTCCCATGTGTATCTCACTCCTGAGGAAGAAGTAGAACGAAAGCGGGTCCAGAAGCTGAAACTCGCGGCAAAAGACAAGATGATGGAAATGGTCAGGCGCTACAAGGTTGGACGGGCCTGATGGCATAAGGGCAAGGTAAAAACCTTGCCTTTTCTGTTTTTATAACCGTTGGAGACCGAAAATCCCTCGTCACCGAGTGAAGGTGAGAGGGATTTTTTTATTGACTAAAATCATCTATCTATGTTAAAAATAATGACAATCGGCCTGCAAAAGTGAAAGCAGCATCCCTTCTCCATGTGGCGTACCTCGTGTGTACGCCTCATTCGTCTGGAGAGGTTCATCGTGCGTCGGGTGCGGGCACCCTGCGACGCAGACTTTAAGGAGTAAAAAATTGAGAAGCGACAGAATCAAGAAGGGCCTGGAGCGCGCGCCGCACAGGTCTCTTTTATTCGCAACGGGCATCACGCGGAGCGAACTCGACAAACCCATGATCGGCATTGCCACGAGCTTTACGGACCTGATCCCCGGCCACATCGGCATGCGCGACCTGGAGCGGTTCATCGAGAAAGGCGTTCATGCCGGCGGTGGCTGGCCGCTCTTTTTCGGCCTTCCCGGCATCTGTGACGGCATTGCGATGGGGCATATGGGGATGCACTACTCGCTGCCCTCCCGTGAGCTCATTGCCGATATGGTCGAGTCTGTTTCCCTGGCCCACGCCTTCGACGGCCTCGTGCTCTTGACGAACTGCGATAAGATTACTCCGGGCATGCTCATGGCTGCGGCGCGGATCGACATCCCGACCATCGTCGTGACGGCCGGGGCAATGTACTCCGGAAAATACCGCGGCGAGCGGGTGAATCTCATCAGCGCCTTCGAGGCCGTGGGTAAAGTCAGAAAAGGCGAAATGTCCGAGACCGACCTTGCGGAACTCGAGGTATGCGCCTGCCCGGGGCCGGGTTCCTGCCAGGGCATGTATACGGCGAACACCATGGCCTGCGTCACCGAGTCGCTCGGCATGAGCCTGCCGGGATGCGCTACCGCGCTTGCGGTTTCGGGCGCGAAGCGGCGGATCGCATTCGAGAGCGGCAAACGCATAGCGGCCATGGTCAAGGAAGGGCTCACTCCCGGGAAGATCATGACGAAGAACGCCTTCGAGAACGCCATTCGCATCGACATGGCGCTCGGCGGGTCGACGAATACATCGCTCCATATCCCGGCCATCGCCCATGAAGCAGGCATTGAGCTCTCGATCGGGACCTTTGACACCATCAGCAGAGAGACGCCGCACCTCTGCAACATGCTGCCCGGCGGTCCTACCTATATGGAGGACCTCGATGCTGCAGGAGGCATCCCGGGCGTGCTGTCGCGCTTCTTGAAAATGCTCAAGCCGTCGCCGACGGTGAGCGGCAGATCGATCGTGGACCATGCAAGGGCTGGTCGCGTCGGGAACGACGAAGTCATCCGGACCTTGAAAAACGCCTACCACAAAGAGGGCGGGATCGCGGTACTTTCCGGCAATCTGGCGCCGAACGGCTCTGTTGTAAAGCAGACAGCGGTGAGCGACAAGATGAAAAAGTTTGAGGGGACGGCAATCGTGTTCGACTCGGAAGAAGAATCGATGAAGGCCATCCTCGCAAAAAAGATCAAACCGGGCCACGTGATCGTGATCCGGTACGAAGGGCCCAAGGGCGGGCCGGGCATGCGCGAAATGCTCTCTCCCACATCAGCCATTTCCGGTATGGGGCTGGGAGAGTCGGTCGTCCTCCTGACCGACGGAAGGTTCTCGGGCGGCACGCGCGGCCCCTGTATCGGGCACATCTCGCCCGAGGCGGCCGAGGGCGGGCCGATCGCAATCGTGCGGAACGGTGATAAGATCGTCCTCGATATCCCGAACCGTAAGCTGGAACTCAAGCTCTCGAAGGCGGAGATCAAGAAGCGGCTGGCGAAATGGAAACCGCGCGAACCAAAAATAAAGTCCGGCTGGCTTGCGCGGTATGCAAGGATGGTGACCTCCGCGAACACCGGCGCAATTTTAAAAGCCTAGAATGATTTGCCAGCCGCACCCTTGAGGGTGCGCGCTCAGGTCGTCCCGCTTAGGCGACGGCTACCCTGTATAACGATAGGTGTAAATATGCCAAACAAAGAGATTACCGGTGCTGAAATCCTTCTCGAATGCCTGAAGAAGGAAAAAGTCGATACGCTCTTCTGCTATCCCGGCGGCGTCGTGCTCAAGATTTTTGATGTGCTCTACGGGCAGAAGGACGTCCGCATGATCCTGCCGCGGCACGAGCAGGGAGGCGTCCATATGGCCGACGGCTATGCGCGCTCCACGGGCAAGGTGGGCGTAGCCCTTGTCACGTCGGGCCCCGGCGCTACGAACGTGGTAACGGCCCTTGCCACGGCTTATATGGACTCCATCCCCCTCGTCGTGTTTACCGGCCAGGTGCCGACCGCGCTCATCGGCAACGACGCGTTCCAGGAAGCCGACATTGTGGGCATCACCCGTCCCTGCACGAAGTACAACATTCTGGTGAAGGACGTGAAGGACCTTGCCCAGAACATCAAAGAGGCTTTTTATCTGGCATCCACGGGCCGCCCCGGACCGGTGCTGGTTGACCTCCCGCGCGACGTGGTGACGAACAAAGCCGAATTCCATTATCCCGACAAGGTCGAGATCAGGAGTTACAACCCTACGGTGTACGGGAACAAGTGGCAGATCAAACAGGCTGCCGAGGCGATCGCCAAGGCAAAAAAACCCGTTGCCTACATCGGCGGCGGCGTCATTCTCTCGAATGCCGCATCGGAGGTCCTGGAGTTTGCCGAGATCACGAAAATTCCGGTGACCCACACGCTGATGGGGATCGGCGGTTTCCCGGGCACCCATCCGCTCTCGCTCGGCATGCTCGGAATGCACGGCACCTATTATGCCAACATGTCGATCCACAATTCGGACCTCATTGTCGCCATCGGCGCGCGGTTTGACGACCGCGTAACGGGCAAAGTGGAGGGGTTTGCGCCCGAGGCCAAGATCATTCATATCGACGTGGACCCGACGTCGATCAGGAAAAACGTGCGCGTGGACATCCCGATCGTGGGCGACGTGAAGCACGTGCTGGTGGACCTCAACAAGGAACTCCATCACATCAAAGAGCCCTGGGAGGCGATCCGGAAGAGCTGGCTCAGGCAAATCGAAACGTGGCGCGAAGAACGCCCGCTCACCTACGAATATGCCGATGACGTCATCAAGCCGCAGTTCGTGGTCCAGAAACTCTACGAGATCACGGGAGGCGACGCCATCATCGTGACCGATGTGGGTCAGCACCAGATGTGGGCCGCCCAGTACTACAAGTTCGACAAGCCCCGGAACTGGTGCACCTCCGGAGGCCTCGGGACCATGGGGTACGGTTTCCCGGCTGCGATCGGCGCCAAGGTGGCCCATCCCGACCGCGAGGTGTTCAGCATCTCGGGCGACGGAAGCATCCAGATGAACATCCAGGAACTTGCCACATCGGTGGAGAACAATATCCCGGTGAAAGTGGTGATCCTGAACAACCGCTACCTCGGCATGGTGCGGCAGTGGCAGGAGTTGTTCTACGACGAGCGCTACTCGTCGGTGGACCTCGGCAGCACGCCGGATTTCGTCAAGCTCGCAGAGGCTTACGGTGCGATCGGTTTGCGCGCGGTCAAACCCGTGGAAGTGGAGCCGGTGCTCAAGGAGGCGCTTAAGGCCAAGAGGACGGTGTTCATGGATTTCGTGACCGCCCGTTATGAAAAGGTCTTCCCCATGGTGCCGGCCGGCGCGTCCATTCATGAGATGATTTTCGGCGAGGAAAAGAAAAAGGAAGAGAAAAAGCTGAAAGCGGTGAAGTGAGCCGTCATTCGCTGATGATTTTATCGGAAATCCAACGTGTTTTTTTTGACGCATTTATACTCGCTGGGTCCCAGAAGGATAAATCATGAAACATATCATATCGGTGCTTGTGGAAAATAAATTCGGCGTGCTGTCGCGCGTGTCGGGGCTGTTCTCGGGCAGGGGGTTCAACATCGAGACCATCTCCGTCGGCCCCACGCTCGATCCGACGATCTCGCAGATGACGATTGTGACAACGGGCGACGAGCGCATTCTCGAGCAGATCCTCAAGCAGCTGAACAAGCTGATTGACGTCATCAAAGTGACGGACCTCGCGGAAAAAGAATTCGTCGAGCGCGAAATGTGCCTCATTAAAGTCAACGCCCCGACGGAGCACCGGGCCGAGGCGCTCAGGATTGCCGACATTTTCCGCGCCCGGGTCGTCGATTCCTCGCAGAAGAGCTATACGTTCCAGGTAACGGGCGACGAAAAAAAAATAATGGCGATCATCGAGCTGCTCCGTCCCATCGGGATCAAGGAAATTGTTCGTACGGGCAAAGTAGCGATGACGAGGGAATGATCGGGGGCTGCGGGATGAGTATGACAAACCGGGCACAGAAAACGCATTATATAATCGGGTGGATGATTGCGTCGCTCATGACGGTCGTGCTTTTCGCAGGGTGCGCCGAAAAGGGGCCCATTCTGCTCAGCGTCGGGTATCAGCCCGAGGAAGGCAAAACTGCCGCGGCACAGAACATCGTTGTCGGCGTGAGCCCGTTCAAGGACAGCCGTGATGCAGCCCCGTCTCTCCTCGGCACGAGAACCGTACCGAGCGGGATGCGGAACGATCTCGTCGTAACGGGAACGGTTGCGGGCGTGGTCACTGCCGCGCTCAAGGACGCGCTCAAGGCTCGTGGCTTGGCAGTAAAAGATGTCCCGTCGTGGGACCTTACGGCGGAGAACATAAAGGCCGAGGGCGCCCGGTTGCTGTTCGGCGGCGAGATCAAGACGCTGCGGCTGGATTCCAAGGCCTCATCGCTGAGCACGAGCGTGACCGCTGTAGTCCAGATAAAGATTTTCGCCGGGGACGTTGCCGAAAAGAAGATCATCAGGACTCTCGACGTACAGAGCAGGGTTGATCAGGGTATCCTCTATTCCCGCGACAGACTGGAAAGCGTGCTTTCCGAGGCGCTGACGTCGGCGCTGAACCAGATTTTTCAGGATGACGTGCTGAGTAAGCGGCTCCAGCCCTGACAGAACGATTCCCGGCTCAATAACGCCGGTCTTTGCTTCAGGCCTTGACGAATCGCTCTTATCCGGCAAAAACCTGCACGACCGGCCTCGCGAGAGAGTCGGTGCACTGATAAAATCACGTAAATTCTATGAGCAATGCATAACCAGAAAGGGGACATGATGAAACTCTATTACGACAAAGACGCCGATCTCTCCATCATCCGCAGCAAAAAGGTCGCCATCGTTGGCTATGGTTCCCAGGGCCATGCGCATGCGCTGAACCTGAAGGACAGCGGCGTCAACGTCACGGTGGCCTTGCGTGAAGGCTCGCCCTCGGTCAAGAAGGCGCAGAACGCGGGCCTCGCCGTGAAGAATATCGCCGACGCGGTCAAAGAGGCGGACCTGGTGATGGTGCTGGCGCCGGACGAGCATCAGCGCAAGATCTACACGGAAAACATCGAGCCGAACCTGAAGAAGGGTGTGACGCTCGCCTTCGCCCACGGCTTCAACATCCACTATAATCAGATTGTGCCGCGCGCCGACCTTGACGTGATCATGATCGCCCCCAAGGCCCCGGGTCACACGGTGCGCAGCGAGTTCGCGAGGGGCGGCGGGGTTCCCGACCTGATCGCGATCTTCCAGAACGCGTCCGGCAAGGCCAGGGACACCGCGCTTTCCTACGCCTCCGCCATCGGCGGCGGCCGCACCGGCATCATCGAAACGACCTTCAAGGACGAGACCGAAACCGATCTCTTCGGTGAGCAAGCTGTGCTCTGCGGCGGCTGCGTGGAACTCGTGAAGACCGGCTTCGAGACGCTGGTGGAGGCGGGTTACGCTCCGGAGATGGCGTACTTCGAGTGCTTGCATGAGCTGAAGCTCATCGTCGACCTCATGTACGAAGGCGGCATCGCCAACATGAACTACTCGATCTCAAACAACGCCGAGTATGGCGAGTACGTCACCGGCCCGAAGGTAATCAACGAGTCGAGCCGCGCCGCTATGAGGGAGGCGCTGAAGAACATCCAGAGCGGCGAGTACGCCAAGCGTTTTATTCTTGAAGGCAGTACCAACTATCCGGAGATGACGGGGCGTCGGCGCCAGATGGCCGCGCACCAGGTCGAGATCGTGGGCGAGAAGCTCCGCAGCATGATGCCGTGGATCACCGCCAACAAGCTCGTGGACAAGAGCAAGAACTAGGAAAATCCGTAACAGAGACGCAGAGGCACAGAGGACAGCCGCAAACGCGGGGAAACTGAAAAAACTTCGTATGTGCACCTGTTGCATTCATGTTCTGGTTTTCTCTGCGTTTCAGTGCCTTCGTGGCGAAAAGGGTTTAATTCATGATGAAAAATTATGGCATACCGGTCGCCTCCGAGGGCTGGCCGTTTATCATCCCCCTGGCCGTCGTTACCGCGCTGTTGTTCGCGTTCGGCTGGAGGAACACCGGCGTCGTCGCGCTTGTGCTTACGCTGTTCGTTCTGTTCTTTTTCCGTGACCCCGAGCGTGCGGTCCCCGAAGGCAAGGGGCTTGTCGTCTCGCCGGCCGACGGCAAGGTGATCGTTATCAAGGACATTTACGAACCGACGTATTTAAAGCAGGATGTGAAGCAGATCAGCATTTTCCTGTCGGTCTTCAACGTGCACGTGAACCGCGCGCCCGTCGAGGGCACGGTGGAACTCGTGAAATATAATCCCGGCAAATTCCATGTTGCCTCGGTCGACAAAGCATCGCTCGACAACGAGCAGACCGCTATGGTCATTGCGAACGGGAAAGACAAGGTCCTGGTAAAACAGATCGCCGGGCTCATCGCGCGGCGCATCGTCTGTTATGCCAAGCCCGGGGACGCCATCAAAAGAGGCGAACGCTACGGTCTGATCCGTTTCGGCTCGCGGACGGACATTTTCCTCCCCAAGGACGCGGAGATCAGGGTGAAGCTGGGCGACCGCGTCAAGGGAGCGCGGGACATCATCGGGGTGTTGAAATGAGAAAAGGGATCTATGTCCTCCCCAACCTCATCACGCTTTCAAGCATGTTTGCGGGGTTCTATTCCATCATTGCCTCGCTCAACTCGGATTATGAGACGGCTGCCTGGGCTATCATGATCGCTTCCGTTTTTGACGTGCTCGACGGCTGGGTCGCGAGGATGACGCACACGGCAACACGCTTCGGCATCGAGATCGACTCGCTGGCCGACGTCATTTCCTTCGGCGTCGCCCCCGGCGTACTCGTCTATACGTGGACCCTGTCGTCCTTCGGCCGTGTCGGGTGGCTCGGTTCATTTTTCCTCGTCGCCTGTGCCGCCTTGCGTCTCGCACGGTTCAATGTGCAAATGGGCGGTGCGGAGAAGAAGCATTTTACCGGACTTCCCACGCCTGCCTCGGCAATTGTGATTGCGACGACCGTTGTTGCGTATGATAATATCATCGAGATCCTTGAGCACTTGAAGCTCGTTTGGCTCGCCGACGCAGTGGGGAAGGACTACTGGGTGCTTGCGATGACGTTCCTGCTGGCAGGACTGATGGTTAGCAATATTACCTACCACGGCCTCAAGGAGGCAAACCTGAAGGAACGCCGTCCCTTCGGTCTTTTGGTCCTTATTGCGGCATTTCTGGCAGTTGTGGCATACCATCCCGCGCTTGTCCTGTTTCTGGTTTCGGTCTCTTACGTCGCTGTCGGCATAGTAGAGGCGCTCTATAAACTGACAAAAAGACGGAAGCCGGCTACAGCCTAGACTGGCTTTTTAAAATATGAGAATGAAGGCACACACGCGAGAGGGGAGAGCGGTTGTCCGCCTCTTTTTTCTTTACACAACCTGCACGCGGCGTCGTGACCCCGGTCCGGCAGGGAGGAACCAATGAGTGCCATCATAAAAATATTCGATACCACGCTCCGCGACGGGGAACAGTCCCCGGGCGCGAGCATGAATACTGCGGAAAAGCTTGAGATTGCACGACAGCTGGTTCGCCTGGGAGTCGACGTGATCGAGGCCGGTTTCCCAATCTCCAGCCCCGGTGATTTCGAGAGCGTCCGGAAAATCGGCGAGGAAGTGGGGGATGCCGTCGTGGTCTGCGGCCTCTCCCGGGCCATAGCAAAAGACATCGAGGTTGCTGCGAACGCGCTCAAAACGGCAAAACGCCCTCGCATCCATACGGGGATCGGGGTGTCCGAGAGCCATTTGCAGCACAAACTGCGCATCAGCCGCGAAGAAGCGCTGGAACGGGCCGCTGCCGCTGTCAAGCACGCGCGCACCTTCGTCGGGGACGTTGAATTTTACGCCGAGGACGCCGGCAGGGCCGAACCTGCGTTTCTCTACCGCATGGTCGAGACAGTGATCAAGGCCGGAGCAACGGTCGTGAATATTCCTGATACGACGGGCTATACCTATCCTGAGGAGTTCGGTTCGCTCATCAGGGGCATCCGGGAGCATGTTCCCGGTGTTGAGAACATCACCCTTTCCGTGCACTGCCACAACGACCTCGGGATGGCCACGGCGAACGCACTGGCCGGCGTGAAAAACGGCGCAGGCCAGGTCGAGTGCACGATCAACGGCATCGGAGAGCGTGCCGGCAATACGGCCATGGAAGAAGTCGTGATGGCTTTGCGCCAGCGTTCCGCCTATTTCGGCGCAGATACGAACATCAATGCGAAGGAAATCATCCGCACGTCGCGGCTGGTGTCTTCCATTACCGGCATTGTGATCCAGCCCAACAAAGCCATCGTCGGCGCAAATGCCTTTGCCCACTCCTCGGGGATCCACCAGGACGGCGTTCTGAAGGAGCGTTCCACCTATGAAATCATCGACCCCGTGGACGTAGGCGCAGGCGGCTCCTCGATCGTCCTGACGGCCCGGTCGGGCAGGCACGCGCTGCGCCACCGGATCGCTGAGCTCGGAAACGAGCTGCCTGACGCGGAGTTCGAGAAGGTCTATGAAGCATTCCTCGTCCTGGCGGACAAAAAGAAGGAAGTCTTTGACGAAGACATCGAGGCCCTTATTTCCGACAAGGTTAAACATATTGCCGAGGTATATGTGCTGAAAAGCCTCCGGGCCGAAAGCGGCACGGGCGTGAATCCTACGGCAACGGTGGAGATGGAAGTAAACGGCAAAATCGTCAAACAGACCGGGCAGGGTGACGGGCCCGTGGATGCCGTGTATCGGACCATCGTGGCCATGACCGGCACAAAAAGCAAGCTCGACGCCTATCTCGTAAAAGGTATTACCGGCGGAACCGACGCCCTGGGCGAGGTGACCGTCAAGGTCGAAGAGGGTGGTAAGAAAGTAGCAGGCCACGGCGCGGACACCGACATTATAGTGGCCAGCGCCCGGGCGTACGTCAATGCCTTGAACAAACTGGAGTTCTGGAAACAGGGCAAGTCAAAAAACAGTTGAATCCGCTGAAGGGATATTGTATATTTTTCACACTATGATGACCATTACTGAAAAGATACTCGCCGCTCATTGCGGCAAAAAAGAGGTCGTTCCGGGCGAACTGATCAATGCAAAGCTTGATCTGGTGCTCGCGAACGATATCACGGCACCGATTTCGATCAAGGAGTATCGGGCCGCGGGCGCAAAAAAAGTGTTCGATCCCGACCGGATCGCGCTCGTTCCCGACCACTTCGCGCCGAACAAGGACATTGCCTCGGCCGAACAGTGCGCCATGCTCAGGCAGTTTTCCCACGAGAACGACCTGTCGCTCTACTTCGAGGTCGGCAGGATGGGCGTGGAGCATGCGCTCCTGCCGGAGCAGGGGATCGTGGTCCCCGGCGACGTGGTGATCGGCGCGGACAGCCACACCTGTACGTACGGCGGTTTGGGCGCGTTCTCTACCGGCGTCGGCAGCACCGACGTTGCCGCGGCGATGATTACGGGAGAGGCCTGGTTCAAGGTGCCCGAGAGCATGAAGTTCATCTTTAAGGGCAAGCTCGGCAAGTGGGTCGGGGGCAAAGACATCATTCTCAAGACGATCGGCGACATCGGTGTGGACGGTGCGCTTTACCGGTCCATGGAGTTTAGCGGCGACGTGATCCGGAAGCTTCCCATGTCCGGACGCCTCACCATCTGCAACATGGCGATCGAGGCAGGGGGCAAGAACGGCATCATCGAACCTGACGAGATCACCGAAAAATATGTTTCCAAACGCGCCCGGCGCAAGTACAAATTCTTCAAGAGCGACAAGAAAGCAAGCTACGTTGATGTGCGCGAGTACGACCTCACCGGCATGGAGCCTCAGATCGCCTGTCCGCACCTGCCGGAGAACGTGAAGCCGGTCTCCGAACTCGCAGCCATCAATATCGACCAGTCCGTGGTGGGCTCCTGCACGAACGGACGGATCGAAGACATGCGCGAAGCTGCCAAGGTAATCAAGGGCCACAAGGTTCATCCCTACGTGCGTATGATCGTGATCCCCGCCACCCAGGCGATCTACAAGCAGTGCATCAAGGAAGGCCTCGTGGATGTGTTCATCGACGCGGGCGCGGCATTCAGCACGCCGACCTGCGGTCCCTGCCTCGGCGGTCACATGGGCATTCTGGCTGCGGGCGAGCGCGCCATTGCCACGACGAACAGGAACTTCGTGGGCAGGATGGGCAGTCCCAAGAGCGAAGTGTATCTCTCCAGCCCAGCAATGGCTGCGGCATCTGCAGTGCTCGGCAGGATCGGACGACCGGAAGAGCTAAAATAAAATTCCGTATGAACCGTTTAAACGTTTAAACGGCTCAAACGTTAAAGCAATTTTTTCAAAAAATGAGGTTTACATGAAATTCAAAGGTAATGCATGGAAATTCGGCGCTGATGTCGATACTGACGCGATCATCCCGGCGCGGTACCTGAACACGTCCGACCCGAAGGAGCTGGCAAAGCACTGCATGGAAGACTCGACCACCCCGGATTTCATGAAACGAATGAAGCCCGGCGACATCATTGTCGCGGAGAAGAACTTCGGGTGCGGGTCGTCGCGCGAGCACGCGCCGATCGCGATCAAGGCTGCAGGCGTTTCCTGCGTCGTGGCAAAGAGCTTCGCCCGGATATTCTACCGGAATTGCTTCAATATGGGACTTCCGATCTTCGAGAGCGCCGAGGCCGCTGACGGGATAAAACAGGGCGACCAGATAGAAGTGGACGCCGACGCGGGCGTGATCAGAAACCTTACGACGAGTCGGACGTTCAAGGTGACGCCCGTCCCCCCCTTCATGCAGGAACTGATCGCTGCGGGCGGGCTTATGGCATACACGAAGAAGAAGGCAGGCCTCTGATTGACGGCGTGTTTCAAGCTTATGAAGGCGCTCCGGTCCGGCCAACAAAAGCAGCAGCCCAATTCACTTTGTGAGCCCTGCGTATATTTCAGCAAGAACCTCGACTCATCCTATTCCTCATCCAACGGATCTCCGCAGCTCTTGTGCGGGCTGGACTTCATTCCCGGTGACGACAGGTGCAATGAGATGCGGACGACTAACTGCAGCATGAGAAAGAAAAACTGAATGTTTGAAATATATCATTTGAGAGGAATCATCATCCATGGCAAAGACCTACAAGATTGCATTAATTCCCGGCGACGGGACCGGCCCCGAAGTCGTTAAAGAAGCGGTTAAAGTCATCAACGCTGCGGCTGCGAAAGGCGGCTTTAAGTTCGACTACGCCGAATTCGACTTCGGTGCGGCTCGCTATCTGAAAACGGGGGAAACGCTGCCGGACAGCGCGATTCCTGAATTCAGGAAGTTCGACTCCATGTTCCTCGGCGCGATCGGACACCCCGATGTAAAACCGGGGATTCTTGAGGCAGGGATCCTGCTCAAGATACGTTTTGCCTTGGACCAATACATCAATCTCCGGCCCGTGAGACTCTATCCCAATGTCGAAACACCGCTCAAAGACAAGGGACCGGAAGATATCGATTTTGTAGTGATCCGCGAGAACACAGGCGGCATTTATACCGGACACGGCGGTGCAACGCGCGTCGGCACGACCGAGGAGATCGCCACACAGCTCATGGTGTACGACCGCCGTACCGTGGATCGGTGCCTTAAGTATGCTTTTGAGCTCAAGAAGAAGCGGAACGCGCAGAACCCCAAGTATGCGGCAAAACCGATCACGCTCATCCATAAGAGGAACGTGCTGACCCACTGCGGGGACCTGTGGTACCGCGCATTCGAGGAGATGGGCGCAAAGCAATATCCTGAACTTAAACGTGACTATAACCACATCGATGCCGCGAACATGTGGTTCGTGAAGAACCCCGAATGGTTTGACGTGGCGGTCACGGAAAACCTGTTCGGCGACATCATCACGGACCTCGGCGCCATGATCCAGGGGGGTTTGGGCGTAGCTTCGGGCGGAAACATCAATCCCGAGGGTGTCTCGATGTTCGAACCCATGGGCGGCAGTGCGCCGAAGTATGCCGGCCAGAAGGTGATCAACCCCATGGCGGCCATCGGCGCGGCCATGATGATGATCGATTCGCTCGGGGAAACAAAATCCGCCCAGGCCATTGAGAATGCCATGATCGCGACCATGAAAAAGATGAAGAGCCAGGCAGCAGGCAAGATGGGCATGTCGACCACGGAAGTCGGTGACATGGTGGCGGGTTTGGTTTAAAACAGTACTAAGTTCAGAGTTCATCGTTCATAGTAAAAAATGAAAAATGGGGAGCAAGGCAATGATGCGAGTAGGTTTTATCGGTTGGCGCGGCATGGTGGGCTCGGTGCTCATGGGCCGGATGAAGGAGGAGAAGGATTTAGACCTCGTCGACCCGGTGTTTTTCACCACATCAAACGTCGGGGGCAAAGGACCGAATATCGGGAAAGATGTTCCTGCTCTCAAAGACGCAAAAAATATCGACGACCTGAAGAAACTCGATGCCATTATTTCCTGCCAGGGCGGCGAATACACGACAGAAGTGTACCCCAAGCTGCGCGAGAGCGGCTGGAAGGGATATTGGATCGATGCGGCATCGACGCTCCGGATGACCGGCGACTCGATTATCATCCTCGATCCCGTGAACAGGAAGGTCATCAAGGACGGGCTTGCCAAGGGTGTAAAGAATTATATCGGCGGCAACTGCACGGTGTCGCTCATGCTTATGGCAATAGGCGGGTTGTACGAGCGTGACCTCGTCGAGTGGATGAGCGCCATGACCTACCAGGCGGCCTCGGGTGCCGGTGCGAACAACATGCGCGAGTTGATCAAACAAATGGGATCTGCACATAACGCTGTTAAGAATCTCCTGGACGATCCCGCTTCCGCGATCCTGGAGATCGACAGCAAGGTCGCATCACAGGTCCGTTCCGCCGCCTATCCCACGGAATTCTTCGGTGCACCGCTCGCGTGCTCGCTCATCCCCTGGATCGACAAGCAGCTCGACAACGGCCAGAGCCGTGAGGAGTGGAAAGGCCAGGCCGAGACGAACAAGATCCTCGGCCGGGAAAACAATCCGGTCCCGATTGATGGCACCTGTGTCAGGATCGGTTCGATGCGCTGTCACAGCCAGGCGCTCACGATCAAAATGAAGAAGGACGTGCCTTTAGACGAAATCACGGACATGATCGCAAAGCACAACAGGTGGGTAAAGGTCGTGCCGAACCAGCGCGAAATCACGGTGAAGGAACTCACCCCGGCAGCGATTACCGGCACCTTGACGGTGCCTGTGGGCAGGCTGCGCAAAATGAGCATGGGACCCACGTTCCTGAACGCATTTACCTGCGGGGACCAGCTTCTCTGGGGAGCGGCAGAGCCGCTCCGAAGAATGCTCCGGATCGTAGTGGAGAAATGAATCTCAAAAACTTTGGGCAGGTTACGGGACTAACAGGATTAAGAACTTTGAACAGCAGACTTTACCCCGTCATCCATTCAAAAACTGTTTCGGCTGCAATTGAAAATGTTTAAGAAAAAAAATAAATATGTTGTCGCCGTTGCCGGCGCGACCGGCGCTGTGGGCAGGGAGATGATCGAGCTCCTGGAGGAGCGGGAGTTCCCCGTCTCGGAGCTCATCCCGCTTGCCTCGGAGCGTTCCGAGGGAGAACGGGTAGAATTTAACGGCAAGCAGGTAGTCGTCCGCAGGCTGGGCAAGGATTCATTTAAAGAGGCGGACATTGCGCTTTTCTCCGCGGGTGCAGAGCGTAGCCTGGAATTTGCTCCGGAAGCGGTCAAAGCCGGCGCAGTCGTTATCGACAACTCCAGCGCTTTTCGTATGGACCCGAAGGTCCCGCTCGTTGTACCTGAAATAAACGGCCACGCCATTGATAAACACAGCGGCATTATAGCAAATCCGAACTGTTCCACGATCGCGCTAGTCCTCGTGCTCAAACCCATCCACGACAAGGTGAAGATCAAGCGGATTGTGGTCACCACCTTTCAGTCGGTTTCCGGTACAGGGAAAGAAGGCATGGACGAGCTCGCCCGGCAGACCGTGGCCCTTCTGAATTTTAAAGATGTCGAAACGAAAGTCTATCCTCACCAGATTGCATTCAACTGTCTGCCGCACATAGATGCCTTCCTCGAGAACGGCTATACGAAGGAAGAGATGAAGCTGGTGAATGAAACGAGGAAGATCCTGGAGGACGATACCATCCGCGTGACGGCGACGACCGTCCGCGTGCCGGTATTCCGGGGCCACTCCGAGTCGGTGAACATCGAAACCGGGGAAAAGATATCGGCGAATGAAGTAAGAGCGATCCTCGCAGAAGCGCCGGGCGTTATTGTTTATGACGACCCGATGAAGAATATTTATCCTCTGGCAATGGATATCGTCGGTAAAGATGAGACGTATGTCGGCAGGGTGAGAGAGGATGAATCCATTCCGAACGGGATAAACCTCTGGCTGGTGTCCGACAACCTGCGAAAGGGCGCGGCTTTGAACGCGGTGCAGATCGCCGAGCTTTTGATTAAGTAAAAAATGAACAACAGGCGGAAAACGGGGAGAGCTGGATCAGGAACCGGCCAAGCATTCCTGTATATCGCCCGTGTACGCAGGCGGCGGATTCCTCTATTATAATGTACAAACTGATCGCAAAAATATTCGACAAGCTCGAACGGGGCTTAAGCACGAGGGAAAAAACGATAATTGTTTCCCTCATGCTTGTCATATCGGTCCTGGGGATCGTCCTTGCCGTCCGGTATTATAACTATATCCAGAAGAACCCTGCGTTCTGCAACAGCTGCCATCTCATGGAGGAGGCCTACACTGCGTGGAAGCTGTCCGGGCACCGCAGCATCGTTTGCCAGAACTGTCATCAACTGGGCCTCATCGAACAGAACCGGCTGCTGGTAAAGTTCGTGTTTACGACGGACCGGAGGACGCCGGAGCCGCACGGAAACGCAACGCCGTGGAAGACGTGCGTGAAATGTCACTGGGATGAGGCGGCGCAGGGATCAATTGCGGTCAACAAATCAACGGGCCATGCCCGGCACGTTTTCATGGAGAAACTGACCTGCAAGGATTGTCACAGCAAGAAAGTCCATTCCTTCCGGCCCAAAAAGGACGCATGCCTGCGCTGTCACAAGGATTGGAAAATCCACGGTGTGGGCATGGAGGATATTTCCTGTCTCCGGTGCCACGCATTTTCACCAAGGAAGCAGGAATCGTTCATCCCGGACCGAGAGCGCTGTCTGTCATGCCACCGGAAATCGTCGAGACGGGCTTTCCCGGACAAGGTGCCCATGGCACGACTCAACTGCTATGAATGCCATAAGCCGCACGCACGCATCAAACCTACTGATGATGACTGCCTGCGATGCCACACCCGCGAGGTATTGATGCAAAAACCTGTTCACCGAACGTCAGCAGCACATTGTAAAACTTGCCACATCCCGCATCGGTGGTCGGCAGTGCGATAAAACAACCCCGCCGTTCCCAATCAGCGTTTTTTCGACTTTTTCCCGACGCTTTTCAAGAACAGATCGTTCGGCTTGACCTTGTAGATGCTGCACAGGGTCATGAGCTTCATCAGGCTCGGATTGGTCTCTTTGCCTGATTCGAGGCGGGAGATATATCCTTGCGTGATTTTGCCGCGACGGTCGGAGGCGAGACCGGAAAGACGCGCCACCTGGCTCATCGACATTTTTTGCTTGTTGCGCAATTTTTTGAGTTTATCTGCTAGAGTCATAGAGAGGATATACCTTTTTTTTGAGTTGATGTCAATAAAAAGTTGCGACAAATTAAAAAAATATTATGCTCCAATGTGCAAATATTTGTGATATATTAATAGCCATAAATTAATAGTATTTCCATTCTGGGTCGTCTACGGCTGGTGCAAATCTATTTTTGGAGGAAGTCCATGTACAAGATTGAGATTCTTGAAAAAAAGCGTCTGGAGAAAGGGCTGAGCTATACCGAAATTGCGGATGTGCTGGGCATGCATAAAGTGACTGTCTCAAGGACACTGAAAGGTTTGACCACGAAACCACGGACTGTTAAGCTTCTTGCCGACTATCTAGGCGTGGAAATGGACAAGATTGTGCAGTTTCTCCTGCTCATTACCTGGTTTACCATTGCATGGTCCGACTCTTTTGCTCCGGGACTTTAGAAAGTACTGTTCATAAAATAAATCTCATCAAACGAGAGGCGCCGACCTCGCGCTGTAGATGTTTTTAACTGTGTCTGCCATGCGCACTATGCATGCTGCCACTTTTCTATCTCCTTTACGTACGCCGTCTTGCCCGCTTCGACTGCGTTTGTTATTGCCGCTCTACTCTCGTCATAAAGCTCCTTGCCTTTGTCAATGGCCAAGGCAACCTTTTCCTTCGTATCGCCTGCAAACCGTTTTATGTCTTCCCTGACTTCCTTTCCCGGTTTTGGGGCCAACAGGAGCGCTACTCCGGCGCCCACAACACCGCCCGCCAAGAACGACACTAAGATCCGGTTTCCTCTATTGGTAAGTTCCTCTTTCATAATCATCACCTCTTCTTTCTCTACTTTTACGTTGATCAGCGCCTCTTATTTGATAAAGACCTAAGTCCTTCTCCTGATGCACGATGATTTTCGCTGCCTTGTATCTCTAATTTGAGTATATCACTCTTCGGGCGATAAAGAGACATGCCGGGCAAATAATTATTCGTCGGCCTACTGGCCCCAACAAAACCCGGCCTTTACTTACGATATCATATGAGGGGTTTAGCTTTGCAAAACACATCTTTCACTAAAACCAACATCATGTCTTAAAGATCGTCAAATTCTCCCAGGTGATGTTGTCTGTCTTGTACTCCCGTTCCATAATAACGAGAATAACGAGGGGGATTAAAGCAACCGCCTCTGTGCTTGAGAAGAGCCGCTGACGCTCCGGAATATATGGCAGGAACGCTCCGGAATCTGCAGGGAAGGAGTATTTTTGTCAGAAATATGGTACTATCAGTAGTCGTTGTACTGATACCTGTGATCATTGGGGGAGGTCGGATGAAGGATTTTTTAGCCGTTGCAGTCGAAGCAGCACGTGCGGCCGGAATGATTTTGCGCGAGAATATTAACGGGAAGCGGGAGATTTCCTATAAGGGCGAGATCAATCTTGTCACCGAAATGGACAGGCTCTCCGAGCGTACTATAGTTCAAGCGCTGCTTGCTTCATTTCCCGACCACGGCATTATGGCCGAGGAAGGGACGATGGTCCGGAATGGATCCGGGTATATATGGATCATAGACCCCCTCGACGGTACGACGAACTATGCCCATGGCTATCCATGCTTCTCCGTATCCATAGCGCTTGAACACGCGGATGACATCGTCGTCGGCGTTGTCTATGATCCCATGAGGGACGAGTTGTTTTCTGCGCAGAAGGGGCAAGGGGCCTATCTCAACGGAACGAAGATAGGCGTTTCCGGTGTCGATACGCTCATCAAAAGTCTGCTTGCCACCGGTTTTCCCTACGATCGCAAGGTGAGCGAGAAGAACAACCTGAATTATTTTCACGATCTGCTTATGACATCTCAGGAAGTCCGTCGCGACGGCTCAGCCGCTCTCGATCTCTGTTATGTTGCGTCGGGCAGATTCGATGGTTTCTGGGAGCTCAAGCTCAAACCCTGGGACGTGGCGGCCGGAAGCCTGATCGTGCATGAGGCAGGAGGGCTGGTCTCGGATTTTTCCGGGACTCGGTTCGGCATTCATGATGAGGAGATTCTGGCAAGCAACGGCAGAGTACATCAGCAGATGATTGAGACGCTCAAAAAAGCCGGGGGAAAAAAGCGTTTGTGGGATGAAGAATGCAAACTTCGAAATCAAGCGTGAAACGCACTGAAGTCTCTCTCGTGCGATGCGCGGATTACGAGCGCGAGCGGATGATGGCTTCTGTAAAGCGGGCCGTCGATCTCCTGGGCGGAATGAGGGCGTTTGTTAAGCCGGGCGACCGTGTTCTTATCAAACCGAATCTCCTGAAAGCGAGGCCCCCGGAAGCGGCTGTCACGACCCATCCCGAGGTCGTCCGCGCCGTGATCAGGCTCGTGCACGAGGCAGGCGGCAGGGCGATGGTGGGCGACAGCCCCGGCATGGGCGATCTCAGAAAGGTCGCCGAGAAGGCCGGGATTCTCGATGTGGTGAATGAAGAAGGCGCCCAGCTGGAGGATTTGGCGGAAGCGATACCGGTAAAAAACAACGGGAGGTTCCAGCACTTCGAAGTCTCCCGACAGGCGTACGAGGCGGCCGTCCTCATCAACCTTCCCAAGCTCAAGACCCACGGCATGACAACGCTTACCGGCGCCGTGAAAAACCTCTTTGGATGCATCCCCGGGAAACGGAAGGTCCAATGGCACTTCAATACGGGCGTGAACCACGCGCTCTTCATGAAAATGCTGCTGGAACTGTATGAACTGCTCAAGCCGCAACTGACGATTATGGATGCCGTCGTCGGCATGGAAGGGAACGGCCCCGGCAGCGGCGATCCTCGTCAGATCGGAGCTCTCCTCGCCGGCCGGGATGCTGTTGCAATTGATGCTGCAGCAGCACATCTTCTCGGCGTGACGCTGGACAGGCTTCCCCTCATTCAGGCAGCCCGGTCGGAAGGGATCGGTGAAACGGACCTGAAGGACATTACGTTTCTTGGCGAGCCGCTGGAGAGTTTGGCAGTCAAGCATTTCCTCCTCCCTCCGCAAGCGCACCTCGAATGGCCGCTGCCCGAGTGGGCCCGCAGCTCTCTCAAAAACGCGTTCACGACCAGGCCCGTGATCAACCACGACCTCTGCATCCAATGCGGCATCTGTCAGGGCCACTGCCCCCAGAGGGCGATAGAAGATCGGGGAAAACAGCTGGGCATCCGTTACCGCGATTGCATCCGCTGCTTCTGCTGCCAGGAATTCTGTCCCCAGGGCGCGATAACGGTTGGGAAGGGATGGGCGCTTACCTTATTGCGCTAAAAACAGTCAGTACAACTTCAATCCGTAAGTCAGTATCGTACCGAGCCGATGGATATCGTCAAATTCACCTACTATCTTGAATGTCAGAAATATAACATGGGTGAAGAATGCCGGTTGAAACTTACATTTGGCGCGCGGCTGCCCACAGAGCGATTTTACTGCCACGTCGGTGCCGAACCGCAGGTTAGAAACGATCATGTTATGCCTGCACAGATTGGGCCCAAAGCGTCTCGGGTGCAATATCGATATTACCGGGCCAAACCACCGTACCATACTGGACAGACGCCTTGAAGAATAAGGGGGAGTTAAGGAGTTTGACGAAGGGTTTTTTGTCGAAAAAGGGTTTCATATCGAAAATTCTTTTTTCGCCATTCTCAAAGACCAGTTCTAAGGTGTAATCGTCGCGTGTGTTTACGCTAATTATATCAAGCAATGCTTCCATATTTTTCTCCTTTATTGTAGTGGTGCGATACGAAATGGCTCATCGCCGTTAACGGCGAGTTCCCAGTCTGCCATGAGCTCGTCTTTATGAATGTCGATCCAGACCTGCACCATCCGAAGCTGGCGAGGTGGAAAGCTCCCGGCAAGAACACGGCCGTCTTCAATGGCTAACGAGGCTTTTTCCCCTTGGTACCGCGCGTGAATATGGGGTGTATGGTGCTGTTCATTATCTCCATAAAAAATAGAGACTAGGATTCCAAAGAACATTGAGATTGTCGGCATTGGTTCACCTTTCTATTGGAATTATACCATTTTACCGATATTTTGGATTTTTGCAATTGTTGCTTTCTTTAAATACCGGGCACACTATTTCCTCTCCCCATATTTTATTACCCGCACGTTTTGGGTTTTCCAAGAAAGCCTGATTGCGCTCGGTGAAATACCTATCTATTGCGATTTTGCACTCGTCAACAGATTGATAATCGCTATTATGAATGACTGCCTTAGCCATACCACTAAAAACGGATTCGATCACATTTAAAAATTGCGCGCTCGACGGAAGCGGAGCCAACTCCACGAGTGGGGTATGATTTTTATTTCTATATTCAGGTTCATTTACTTCAATGACTTTTTCATAGAGTTTTTTGGATGCATGCCAAGATGCCGCATCCCAGGAAAAATAAATTCGTTTTTCCGATGTGTATTTGGAAAGGAGGATTTCCAGCAACTTAATCATTTCCACAGTGTTCTTCTTGTCTGAATAAAAGTGCGTAATTTGATTGGTGGATAATTCTAATGCAGCGGTGCAAATAAGACTGCCTTTACTCTTTTGCAGTTGGGGTATCGTTCGCGGTTGATTTTTAGGCGAAAAGGACTGACCACCACGATTTTAATTACGAGAGGACCAAACTCGTCAATCGAAAAAAACTTCTCGCCTTGTTTAAGATTGGATAGTATGTCTGTAATTTTCTTTAGCTTGGCTCGATATTCCGGATCGGGACTTGTCAGAACGACTCTTGCTTTTTTAAATGAGTATCCTTCAGAACGAACATACTCAGAGATCATAGTTTTGGAAATTGTCTCACCGTAAATTTTGCCATAAGTTTGCGCTAACGCTTTTAAGCTCCACGATGTTCGGTTGATATTATGGAGAGAAGGCGTCTCATGTATAAGTTTGATTACCCGCTCCTTTTTGAGCCTGATGTTGATAATTACCTGCTCAGGAAGTTCTCTGGTCCTACCCAAGTCGAGATGCTCTAGTCCTTTGCTTACAAACTCTTCGTGCCACTTTTTTATGGTCTTGCATGACCTTTCGATTTTCTTGCTTATTTTTGTTATCTGACCGCCTTTATGCAAATCTAACAAGGCTACAGCGCGTTCCCATTTGCTCTTTTTATTCGAAGATCTCCAAGCGTCCAGGGTTTTTTCAGTCTCATTGGAAATATCTTTAATTTGCCATTTATTGAATTTGACTTTAGCAAATCGATTCTTCCTGCGCCATTCATGATAGAGATCAACAAAATGTGAATACTTAAACCCCGAAGATTCACTCTGACTGTACTCCTGCCATAGAGTTATCAAGTTTGTATCTTCGTTTTCGAGGCGTTGATGGTATCGTAAAAAAAGATCCATTAAACGAGCATGTCTGGCATTTTTTAAAATATTCTTTTGAGGTCTCAAGGATGCAGCAACAATATCTGCAGAAAGATTCAATATATCAGTTTGAACAAGGTCAGAGCTGTTGAACAAGTTAAGGTAAGAGCGGACCGTGGATCGCGCGATCTTAAATGACCGTGCTATAGATGTAGTACCAGCACCTTGAAAAGCGTGCTGGACTATTACCCCTTTTATCTTCCGTGGGCTAATGCTTTTTCTAGTCATCGTATGAGTTCCGACAACAAGATATTTAGCGAAAAATGCTCAACACCAAAATGCTTAAAGTTACCACCTGAGAATAGTATTGAAAACGATTTCTCTCACAAATATATGTCGGCGACAGACAGATGTCAATCATACCGAGGGGCGTTGTCATCAGATGAGTAGACGGCGGGGTTTAGGCGTTTTTGATAATAAATTCAAGAAGAAGTGTGGATCGTTGCCGAGAATGGCAACTCCAATGTTACAGGAAGTAGCTATTGCCTGAAAACTTGTTTAACATTGCGAATGATACAAAAAGAACAAGCGGCCACACCTGAAGAAGGAGATCCTCTCCCGAATGCGGCTAGGATCAGCACTTCATTCGGAACTACCCGTTCTCAGCAGTTTCGTCGGGTTCATCTTCGGCGGTATCGAAATCCTCCATCCCCTTGACGTCGTCCTCATCGATCTCAAATACCTGCTCGACCAGTTGCTCCTGCGGTTCCTGCCCGCGGCTCAGAAGCTCCCGATATACGAGAGGCTTAACGCTTACCGGCAGCGACGGGTCGATATAGAGATCCCTCAGTTCCTGCAATCTCATGATCTCGAGAAAGCGTTCCGTAATCGTCAGGGGCGTATGCTCGTTTCGGACCAGAGAATACCGGACCAGCGCTCTGTTCGACCAGGTCTGGTGCGCGGCGATAAGCCGAATGGTCTCCGCATGGGTGTCTCCGCGGTTGATGATTTTGAAGAGGTGGTTTTCCTGCAGGCGGGGATTGTTGAGGCAAAGCGCGACCACTTCGGAATCGGCATCCTGCAGCAGTTTCAGGAGGACGTTTCCTACGGCCATTTTGGCGAGTGACTTTTTATAGCCGAGGGCCATCGCAGGTATCCGCTCAATGACAATGGCCTCCACCTTGTGCCGGAAGACGAGGGGAATGTGATGATTGCGGGCCATCTCCGTGATGTCGAAGAGGCGCAGGTAACGAACGATGGAAAGCGAGACTGAAAGCGGCGTTTTCGGATTTTTTGCGAGCGCGAGACGGATGGGATAACGTTCCGCCCACTTTCCGTTCTTCGCGATCGCATCAAGAACATCGGGTGGCACGTTTTTCCTGTTTGCAATGATAAGAACGTCCTCTTCACGCAGGTTCCTGTTTTCGAGCAGCGCCTTGATCACGCGGGGGGAAGGATCATGTACGAACTTGGCCAGCCCCTCTTCATCTGACGAAGCAGCCTTCAGCGATCTTTCTTCTTCCGTTGCGTCCATATTTTTATTATACGGGTTTTCAAAAGTATTGACAAACGGTAACATTTTCTGTATTTTTATAACTCAACAACGCGAATTTTAATGGTTTTCCACCTCAGGCTTTGGCGTATTACGAGGGTTGCAATGGAACGTACACTGCTCCTGAATGCAACATTTGAACCGTTAAAGATCATATCGTGGCAGAGGGCAATCACCTTGCTGACCCAGGGTAAGGTGGAAGTCATCGACTTCTACGATCGTGACGTCCGCGGAGTGTCCATCACCTTTAAGCTCCCCTCCATCCTGCGTCTGCTCAAACTGGTGAAAATCAAGCGCAGTACCAGGGAAGTCCGCTTCTCCCGCGCCAACATCTATCAACGCGACAAATACACCTGCCAGTACTGCGGCGTGAAGCACCCTGCAGAGGACCTTACCTTCGATCATGTAATTCCCCAGGTACAGGGCGGTCAGGCCACGTGGGAAAATATCGTAACCGCATGCCTTGCCTGCAACAACAGAAAAGGGGGCAGGACGCCGCAGGAAGCAAAGATGCGTCTGATCCGTCCGCCGGCCAAGCCCCGATGGATGCCGGTAGTGACTTTGACGATCGGCATAAAAAACGCCCCCCTCAGCTGGCGCGACTATCTCTACTGGAATGTTGAACTGAACAAGGATGGTTAGCAGGTGTTGTTCGAAAAGCGCGCTCAAGCCGCTCTTGGAGTGCCTTGACCCTTGCTCGCTCCCGCTTTCTGATTGTATTTTCAATCACACTGCTGTTCCCCTTCCTTTTTTTTCTTGTCAATGCTCTGGTTTGATGCTATAGTTTCAACCGTCCTTTGGACGGTTATCAGGCCAGGAGGCAGATGAAATGAAAAAATTTTTCTTTTTCACCATTGCGCTCAGCGTTGTGCTGCTGTTGTCGGCCGGCGGAGCATTTGCATTCACCCATTTTACGGAAAATGAATTCATGACTGCGGAGAGCCTCGATCCGGGGATGACGCAGACGGGGATCGATTATACTCTTGGCGATCATCTCACGAGTTACTACCCCGAAGTACGATACGGCATGGGAGCAATGCTTGAGTTGGGCGTTCGCTTCGGAGCAACGTCGGCAAGACTGTATAACGGAGACAACCTCGGGGTCCTTGTGGGAGCTGATCTTAAGTACCAACTCGTGAAGGAAACCGAGGGCATCCCCATCGACCTCTCCGTGGACCTGGGCCTCGATAACACGATCATCAGCAGCAGGAACGCCAGCGAACTTACCTTTGCGACGATTGCCAGCAAGGGCATCCCGCTGACGGACCGCGGATACAAGATCGTTCCGTATGGTGGGCTGGCAATGTCGGCCCAGTACGGGTCGCTCCCCGGGAAAAACGAATCCTATGTGAATGTTTTCGCCGGCCTCGAATGGAAACTGACCCAGAAATTCATGGTCCTCCTCGAGGTGAAGGGGGGCGACGAGACGAGAGGCGGAGTCGGTATCAAATTCGAATACTAAAATTTCCCGCACCGTTGAGAAGCCAATGAGGCCCGGGTATTCCCGCTCGGCCAGGCTCCTCCCGTGTGCATGATTGGTCACAATTCCATGGCGATTTTGCAATCAGGGAATATTCAGGAACACCCCCTTTCCGACATCCTCGATGACTTGCGCCAGAGGAAGGCCACCGGCACGTTGACGCTGAAGAAAGACGATGTCACAAAGAATATCTATGTCCGGGACGGCCAGATAGTTTTTGCCACATCAACGGAGGTCCATGATCGCCTTGGTGTAATTCTGGTCAAAACCGGCAAACTGTCGCAGGAAAAAATGGACTATGCTCTCCAATTGTACCGCCAGAGCGGTGGATTGAAAAAATTGGGAGCCGTCCTGGTAGAAAACGGACTCGTTGCCCCCAAGGAATTATTCGGTGGTCTGAAGGTCCAGGTGAAGGACATCATCTACAGTCTTTTTCTCTGGTCTGACGGGGGTTTTCAATTCGAGGAACGGCTGCCGACCGATATCATCCAACTGCAGATAAATTTTCAGGAACTCATTGCTGAAATCATCGAGAGGATCAAGCGCGATGGCTGAACAATGCGGCAGGATCTCTCCCGAATTCCACGAATTGAAATTCCCCAGCCCGGGGGGACGGAGCTAAGGCACACCCGTCATGCCCGGGCATGCCAACTTTTCTGTTGTCCTTTCATGCAATTGCAGGTATAATTTCTTCCGACCTCGCAGGAAATCCGGAGATTGCTGGTGAAATCCCTGAAGCATTGTTCATTCCCCGAAATGGCCGAGCGGGTGAGCGCCCTGTATAGCGAAGAGCAGGACGCACTCCTCCTGGGGATGCTCGGGCAGGAGTACGAAATAAGGCGCGACGGCATCTTTGTCCGCAATCAGAAAGCGCCGGAACCTCACGGGGCCGTGATCCTCGATTACCTGTTCTCGTCGGGGACGGCCGGTACGATGCTGCCATGGCGGACCTTGGGAGATTTCGGGGCGGCGAAGCCGGATTTTCGAAAAAAAGTAGAAGAACCCTTATCCGGTTATACATCAGAAATCCTCGCTCGCGCGAACAATCTTCTGCCCATGCTGGATGCCAAAGCGGTGCCCAGCCTCATCGGCAGCGACCTCGCTCTTACGGTCCGCGCCCTTCCCAAGGTGTATCTCCATATCGAGCTTTCTCAGGAAACGCAGGATTTTCCCTCCGAGGCCTGGATGCTTTTTTCGAACAATGCACATGAATTCCTGTCCGTGCCGAACCTTCAGGTGCTCGCGGAGATATTCAAAGACAGGCTTCTCGGCCTGCTCAGGATTTATTAACACACTTGCGGACTGCGGAATGGGGAATACAAAATTGACTGTTGTCGATCGCCTTGTCCTGGCTCTCGATGTCGATAACGACCGGGAGGCCCTGGGCATCGTCTCTGAACTCAAAGACGCTGTCGGAATGTTCAAGGTCGGCCACCAGCTTTTTACCGCGTACGGCCCGGACATCGTGCGCAGGATCCTCGGGATGGGCGGACGCGTTTTTCTCGACCTCAAATACCATGACATCCCGAACACGGTCGCCAAGGCATCCGCCGAAGCAGTCAAGCTCGGAGTGAGCATCTTCAACGTCCACGCCCTTGGCGGACTGGACATGATGAAAGCGTCCGCGGAAGCGGCGAAAGAGGCGGCGCTCAAGTACGGGCTGCCTTCTCCGATCGTACTGGCGGTCACGGTCCTGACGAGCATGGATGAAAAGAACCTCCGGAAAGAGCTGAAAATAACGCGGTCGCTCCAGCGGGAGGTGTCTCACCTGGCGAGGCTCGCGCAGCGCGCCGGCATGCACGGCGTGGTCGCTTCGCCCCAGGAAATAAAAATGCTGCGCCGTGCGGTCCGCGGCGGGCATTTCGTCCTCCTGACGCCCGGCGTGCGGCCCGAATGGGCCGGCAAGGACGACCAGAAAAGGATCATGACGCCGGGAGAGGCCGTTGCCGCCGGTGCGGACTATCTTGTGGTAGGCAGGCCCGTGCTCAAGGCGCCCGACCGGCGCACAGCGGTGGAGAAGATTCTGGAAGAAATGAAGAAAACAGTGGAAGAAAAAGAGAGAGCAGAGACAAGGGAGCAGACGCGGGGCAGGAAGCCTGTCTGATGCTGTCTTCACACGCTATGAGGAGCGAACTATGACATCAGAACAGGTTTTGGACATCTACCGGAACACGGGTGCATTGCTCACCGGGCATTTTTTACTTTCGTCGGGCTTGCACAGCGAACAATATCTTCAGTCCGCCCTGGTGCTCCAACAGCCGGACATCGCGACCAAACTCTGCGCAGCCCTGGCGGAACAATTTGCGGGCTCCCGGATCGAAGTCGTCATCGCCCCGGCGCTCGGCGGCGTGTTTGTCTCGCATGAGACGGCGCGGGCCCTCGGCGTGCGTGCGCTCTTTGCCGAACGCGTGAACGGGGAATTGACGCTCCGGCGCGGATTCACGATCAAACCGGGGGAGCGGGTGCTCGTGGTGGAGGATGTCATTACAACCGGCAAATCAACCAGGGAGACCATCGAAGTTGTGAAACAGGCCGGCGGTGTTGTAGTCGCTGCTGCATCCCTGGTGGACCGCTCGGGCGGAAAGGCGAACATCGGCGTCCCCTACAAATCTCTTGTGACGCTGAGCGTGCCGACCTATACGCCGGAAGCCTGTCCCTTCTGCAAATCAGGGAGTACGCCCGTCAAGCCGGGCAGCAGGGGGTTGAAGTAGTTTTTCATGAGCAGTGGCCGCATTGCGATCATCCAATCGGAACAGGTTTGGCCGCGCTGCACTTCCCCTGCAGAGGAATCATAAAAATCACCTCGCCATAAAAGCCAATCGGCATCTTTGGCCGATCCCCGCTCTGCCCTCAAATTGCTCCACTCGCAGAAGCGTTCCGCGCCATTCTTGCAGGCATTCGCGAAGACCATGCCGTCGCTATTATAATAGAGACTAAAATTACTAAAGTTTATCAAAATTTATGCGATAAGACTACTGGAAGCAACTTTACGGCAGGGTGCGGTCAAGGAGGATTCAATCGGCATTCCTACTGAATAAAGTACTGAAGAATATACTTGAAGGCAAGGGAAATGATCATGCCCCCCAGCAGCAGTTTGATGAATTTCTGGGGCACATATTTCTGAAGCCGGGCGCCGATATACATGCCGACAAAGCCGCCGGCGCCGAACAATGACCCGAGAAGCCAGTCCGGTGATGCTGATACGCCGCCCGCCACGGGCAGGACGCTATAGAAGAAGACGCCGATGATCGAGGTGAGAAACGTTCCGAGGAGGGCCGCGCCGGCAACGGTGTAGACTGGCAGATCGAAAACGGCCACACAGAACGGCGCTATGATCGCGCCGCCGCCGATGCCGTAGATCCCGCCGATAATGCCGACGATGAAGGCGAGCAGGAACATGGCCGGTACGCTGAACCGGAACCGTTCACCCCAGAATTCGTATTCAATGATTTTGAGATTGAAGGTAATGGTTTTGACCACTGCGTCGGGCGGGAGTCCGGCCGCTGCCTGCGAATGCCGCTGCTCTCTGATCAGCTTTGCCTGTTCCGAGAACCTGAGGTCGAGCTCCCGCAGCCTGGTTTTGTTTGCCTGCGCTCTTCCGGACATTTCGTATAAGAGCCTGACGCCGATATACAGGAGCACGATGCCGACAAAGAGTTTGAAGGTGCGCGGACCGGGAAGATAGAGTACCCTGAGATAGTAGCCGATGAAGACGCCCGGCAGCGTCCCGACGATGATCACCCAGGCGAGAGGCCAGGCCATGCGGCCTTCCTTGAAATACCGGTATACGCCGCTTGGGATCGCAACGATATTGTAGACGAAATTCGTGGAGCTTACGGCAGGACTCGTAAAGCCGAGGACGCTCATCTGGTAGGGCAGCAGAATGAATGCGCCGGATATCCCGCCCAGGGAAGTGAATGCCGAAACCACGAGAGCAACGAGCGGCGGCAGGAAGACCCAGGTCTTCACCCCGGACAGCGGGAACAGGACGTAGAGGCTTTCCATGGCGGCTACTATAGCATAAAAGAAACATGATGAAAATACCCGTTTATGGTGACCGTGCGCTGTCAAAGGGCCGCGGCGCACAGTTTGCCCGTTCCAATAAAATATTGCACCGCTAAAATAAGTGTTTGAACCCAAGGATGAATTTTGATATAATTGAAATCAGGAAGAGTGGAAAGGCAGGAAAAGCAGTGATATGACGAAAACGGCATTATCAGAAGAAAAGCAAGAGTACCCCGAAGGGGGGGTGCCTGAAGATGTCTTAGAAGAGCTTGCCGACGAACTGGCCGAGGAAGAAGAGGAAGAAGAGCCTTCCCCGGTCGAGATCGCAGAAGCGGCGGAGGAAGTCGGCGGAGGAGCGGACCTCGTCGATACCTACCTCAAGAACGTGGGCAGGTTCCCGATGCTCAAGATCGAAGAGGAGCAGGAATACGTGCGCATGCTCGAAGAGGGCAAAGCCGCGCTCAAGTCAATCGCCCTCAGCTCGCCGCTCGCCATCCCGAGGATACTTGCCCTGGGCGCGAACATCAAGCAGGGGTTCGTAAAGTCCCAGGATATTCTGCGTTTTCCCGGAGAGTGGAAGGAAGACTTTGAGGCGGACTTCATGCGTCTCTATAACCGGCTGAAGCGGCAGGTGGCGCGGCGGGACATGGCCCGTGCAACTGAGACGCTCAACGAGATGAGCCTCTCGTTCCGGGAAATCGAGAAGATGCTGAAAAAACTTTCCGCCCTGGCAAAACAGGCCGAGCGCGGGAGCACGGGCGAGCTGGAAAAACTCGGGCTCGACGAGTCGGCGCTCAGGGACATGGTCGCGCGAATCGAACACGAAGACGTGAGGGTAAAGTATGCCAAAGACGAACTGATCAAGGCAAATCTCAGGCTCGTTGTCTCGATCGCAAAGAAATATGTGAACCGCGGTCTGACCCTCCTCGACCTGATCCAGGAAGGCAACATCGGGCTCATGAAAGCTGCGGACCGGTATGAATCCGGCAAAGGCACCAAGTTCAGCACCTATTCGACATGGTGGATCCGGCAGCGTATCACGCGCGCCATTTTGGACCAGGCCCGTACGATCCGGCTTCCCGTCCACCTGATCGAAGAAAGCACGCGCATCAGCCGGATCTATACCAAGTTCATGCGGGAAAAGGGGCGGGAACCTTCGCCGGAAGAAGTGGCCAAGATCATGGGCCTGTCCGCAGTGCGGGTAAACGAGATTCTACGCGCGATCCAGGAGCCGGTGTCCCTCGAAACACCGATCCTGTCCGAGGAGAAGGAACTCAAGGACGTCATCATCGACGAAAAGTCCGTGTCTCCCTTCAAGACGCTGGAGAACAACGAGGCCTCCAACCGTATCGAACAGGTCCTCTCCTCGCTCACGGAGCGGGAAGAAAAGATCATCAGGATGCGTTTCGGCATCGGCGTGGGAAGCGAACACACGCTCGAAGAGGTCGGCAAATACTTCAACCTTACCCGGGAACGGATCCGGCAGATCGAGATCAAGGCCCTGAAGAAACTTCGCCATCCGGCCCGCAGCAAACTGCTGAGGGAATACGTATAGCTTTCCGCTTCACGCAGTAAAGAAAACAAGAGAAAATCGTGTTACTTCTGAGCGCAGAGGGACACGATTTTTTTTGTCAGATTTGCGGTGAAAGTGCGGCAGCGTGGAGCGGAAAAGAGGATACACCTTAAAAAAAGGAAGAGGCATCGGAAGAACAGTTTCTCACAGGAGCAGAGAGGCCGAAGGCAGCGTGTCTGCCCTGATCAGAAATCCGCGGCAGGATATCAATGGCCGTTATGCGATATGAATTCGATATCAGCGATGATACGCGTCGCTTCTTCGAGATAAGGCATGTCATGGTCGGGGCTGCTGATATAGGCGGCCATGAGCGCGTGGGTCTTGTCCACAAGGAACCATATGCGCCAGTGCGTCAGCTCATCCTTTGCCTGAAACGAATAGTCCATGGTGGCGCATCCCGTATCGCCCCGATCTTCCACCTTGACAGCCTCCCGGGGGAAGGGGATGTCCCGTTCTTCAAGGGTGTCCTCAAGCATTACCCGGGCGGCTTCTACAGGAGGCAATTTAGTATCATCCCGCTCCATGAAGGTGAGTTGCACCATTCCCGGCCAACCTTCTTTTTCAATTAAAATATAGCCCATTTCCTCCCGCTCGGTCCATCCGTCGGGAAGGAATAGATTTATCCAGCGCTCGTACGTAACTTTTTTTCCCATGGCGTCATTGTAACGGAGGGGGAAGGGGCAGTCAAATGAGTTTCACAAATAGGTATGAAAAAACTGTTTATAAGTACCGTAGCTCTTTTAGCGTGACCAAGACAGCCTCAGCACCCTTTTGCGGCGAATCCCGGCAGTCCAGGATGCATTCAGCTTTTTCCGGCGGTTCATAGGGACTCTGCAGTCCGGGGACTGTTGATGCTTCTCCTCCTGCAGCACTCCGATAGATCCCCTTGGGATCGCGCCCAATGCAAATTTCGAGCGGGCATTGAATATAGACCTCGACGAACCGGGGAATGAGCGTACGGGCGAGATCCCGATAGGCCCGTTTATTTGCAGTGGCGTCGAATATTACGTTGACGTTGTTTTTTGCAATAACGGATCCGATCGATGCCAGCGCCCGATAGAACCAGTCGCGCTCCGAGACTTCGTATGTTGCGTGCGGGGTCATGATCGCGCGCATGACATCGGATTCCAGCACGACCAGCGGCAGATGATGGTCTTTCAGTATTTTAACCAGCTCACGCGTGACAGAGCTCTTGCCCGAGGCCGGCATGCCCGTTATCCAGATGGCAAAACCCTTTTGTCCGTTCATCGGCAGTACCTGTTTACGTCTTCAGGATTGAAGACCTCGTCTGCCAGCACGTTTTCTGTAAAATTGAATATCGATTTTCTCACGGGAGGAGAGAGATGGGGGTACCAGACCGGGCTGGCGAGCACCAGCCCCCGCCAGGCGAGAAAAGGTGCGATGACTTCGAGCATTTCGCGGTCGGCAGTTCCGGTCAGGTAACGTTCCCAGAAGAGCCTGAACATTTTTTCGAATTCGCCTTCCAGCCTGTTTGATCGCTGAAGCGAGAAAAAGAGGTAGTTGATCGACATCGTGGCAGTGTCATCGGCAGGGTCCCCCCACTCCCCGCGCGAGCGGTCAAGCACGGTGAAGTCTGCGGCCTCTCGAAAAAGAATGTTCCAGGGATGAAAATCGCCGTGCACGCAGCAGAGGCGGTGGGAACGGTCCTTGATGCGCCAGCGCCATGCTACGCAACTCATCTCGATTCTCCGGAGGTATGCGTCGTCGATGCCGTCGACCTTTGCGGGGTAATTATCGATCAGTCCCATGATGCATTCACCATGGCCCAGGAGTTCGCGGATGCGGCGGGTGTAGAGGGCGGGCGCCGCAAGCTTTCGTGCATGGACCTCGACGAGGTAGTCCGCAAGCGCCGCCACCCGGTCATGGTCGAGCCGCGTCGCCGCGCCGGTGTCCCTGATCCTCTCCAGGTCCTTGAAATAACCGGCCCCGGTCACAAATTCGGTGAGCAGGAAAAATTCCTCGGTCCTCCCGGTCGAGATCATTGCGCCCGAATCAAGGAAAGCGCCGCAGTCGAGCGAGCGTACATGGCGGGGAAGGTTGTTGAAAGCACTGTGCTCCCAGAGGACGGCCTGGGCCCGGTCCGAAAAATGGTCGTGTCCGTAGGTGGACGGCGCCATGGTCTCGAGCACCGCTTTTTTACGCTCGCCGCCAACCTCGTATTCAAGAAAGACCGGAGAACCGTACCCGAATCCCTTGAGGTCGTCCCCCTCCTCCTGCGCGCCGTGGCTTGTCATGGAAATGAGACGGACCTGTTTTTTGCAGAGGGATTCGAGATAGGCCGCAACGGCCTGTGTGGATATGGTTGGCATGGGTTCCCCGCGTGAGATCGAGATGGAAGGACGCGCTACTTTTTATTGTATCATGAAATTCAAAAGAAGGAGGGAAAGAGAAGTGCGGAAGCCCGGCTTCAGCCGTCAGCCCCGACTTGCTTCAGGCGCGTATCCAGGATCGGCAACGGTTCACCCGGGTTAAAAACGTCATTGCCGTGTTTGATTCGGTAGGAGCGGCCGGGAACGTTTTTGCTGTAGGTGATCATGAGCCGCCCGATGGTCTGTTTGATGTCCTGCGTAGGGTCCCCGGTCAGCAGGGCCACAGGACCGGGGAAATCGTGAGGTACGAAAAGTTGATAGCCGTTGTGCGCCATGGACAGGAGCATCGTGTTCTCGTCGTTGTCCCGGCCCAGTACAATCTTTACACCCGCGTCCATGCGGTAGTGGCGGCCGATGGTGAGCAGCCGGACATCATCAGGCGTAACCGCCTGCCGGTCTTCGAACAGGTCCCGAAGTTTTTCCGCAAAGTTCTTGTCCGTCAGCAGGCACCCCCCGGCCGGCGTGGAATATCCCCGTATGCCGTACCGTTCCGCGAGCTGGAGCTGGACCGTTCTCGACCTGCCGCTGATGCCGAGAAGCTTGTCACGCTGGATCAGACCTTCCAACTCCGCTTTTGTCGGCTGCAGGAGCGTGGCCGAGAGCGGCCGGAGGACCATACCGCGCATGTCGGCGTCGCGCTCTATCACGCTCAACGCGTCGCGCCGCTGCGACATGGGACGTTGGCCCAGGACCTCGCCGGTGACGACGAAGGGGGCTTTTACTTCCTGCATGACGCTTTTGGCCCTTTTGAGCATGTATATTTTACAATCTATGCAGGGGTTGACATGCTTGCCGTAACCGTGGGCGGGATTGCGGACAAGATCGATATATGCCTGGCCCATGTCGACGACACGGAGGTTGATTCCGGCGGCTTGTGAAACACGGGCGGCATGGGTGTACCCCTCGTTCCCGTAGCTTTTGGAAAAGGCCGATGTGAAATAAAGCCCGGTGACGTCGAAGCCCTGCTCCATCACCACTTT
The DNA here is from genome assembly GCA_963769335.1 of Nitrospirota bacterium. GTDB lineage: Bacteria > Nitrospirota > UBA9217 > UBA9217 > UBA9217 > JAJYKN01. Next base: position 39,910 of record CAVYLT010000086.1, read on the forward strand.
GGCCGCCAGAATGCTGTCCAGTCCGCCCGAAATAAGGGCGACTGCCTGTCTTTTTGCCACCGGTCCTCCTTCTGCCTGAATGAACGCCGTATTATAAATCTCCGCCTGCCGTTTTTGCAAGAGGGAAGAACTGTTCTTCGCCAATAATTAACAGAGGGTTTCACCGACCGCCAGAGGCGAAAAGGGGTATAATTATGACAAAAAGTGACACTCGGGAGGCAGTATATGGCTAAATGGCTGATCGACCAGGATCATTCCTGTGCTGCATTTGCCATCAGGCACATGGCCCTCGCCCATGTGCGGGGCCAGTTCAGCAGCATGAAGGGGACGATCCATTTTGATCCCGCTGACAGGTCCGGCGTATCAGTTGACGTGGAGATCGACGTTGCCAGCGTGAATACGGGAATTAAGAAACGCGACGAACACCTTCTCACCGAAGATTTTTTCGACCAGAGGAAATACCCTACCATCAAGTTCAGGAGCAATGCCGTTGAATTTCTCGACCACAGTCGCTGCCGTGTAAGCGGCGCCCTGACCATGCATGGTACGACGAGACAGGTCACCTTTGAGGGAGAATATGCGGGCCCGCGCAAAAATCCCTATGGTAACGAGACGACATTCGGTTTTTCCGGAGCCACGACGATCAACAGAGAGGATTTCGGGATCATGTGGGGGAGCGAACCCATGGAAGGCGGTGGATTGGTGGCGGGAAGGGAAGTCCAGATCTTTCTGGACGTGGAAGCTGATCTGGCCGAGTGACCCTGATCCGCGTGACCGGCAGGCAGTGTTTGATGTATTGTCGGAGCAAGGTGTAAAGGCCACTGGTTGTTGTGGCCTTTTTTCGCTATTCCTCAAATGATAAGGAGACGCCTTCCATGCGTCAGGCAAAAAAAGAGATACAAGACAGGTCCGTCCTCGCCGGACTTCTGCAGGCCTGTCATGTCGGCCGGCTCGGCACCATCGGCAGGGACGGCTATCCCCTCGTGAAACCGCTCAACTTTGCCTACCACGACGGTAAAATCTATTTTCACACTGCCCGGGAGGGGGAGAAGATCGACGACATCAAACGCGACAGCCGCGTCTGTTTTGAGGTTGACCTGCCGATAGCCCTGGTGAAGAGCAGGGGCATTCCCTGCAAAGCAGAATATCTGTACCGAAGCGTGATCGTGAAGGGAAGGGCGTACGTCGTCGAAGATCCAGCTGAGCGGCTCGCGGCCCTCCGCCGGCTCATGGAAAAGTATCAGCCTGAGGGGGGCTACGGGGAGTTCCCGGAAGAGAAAGTTGCTATTACCGGCATCGTCAGGATCGATATTGAAGAGATGACCGGTAAGGAAGACTTAGGCAGCGAAGGATTGAAGGACGCAGTGATGAGAGCGCTGGAGGAAAAGGTGCGGATGCCGATTACCCTTGAGAGAGCATGACAATTATTTGAACTGGCCCGGCTTTCCTCTCTGTACGGGGGCATTGAGCAGTCCCCCCGCGTTCATTCCTGGAAAAGGAATAAAATTCAGCTGAAAATTCGATATCAGGTGATGTTGTTCTCCCTACTCGATTTTAAAAACATCAATGACAGACGCCGAGGCGATTGCGATGGTCACGGCGCAGAGCGCCCTGTAAAGCTGGATGGGAAGGCCCAGAAGGGGAGTAATGATCAATCCTCCGCAGACCGCATAGACCCCGAAACCCGCCGCTGATACCAGAAATCCAGCGACTAATTTCCTGTTCCCCAGGAGTTTCATTGCCGTGCCTTGCCGATAAAGCACGACAGCGCTGATCGCTGACGCCGTGAACCCGAAGCTGTATCGCGCATAGAGCCCAATCTTGTTGATATCTGAAATTCCCAGCAAAAAAACGCCGATGAGATAGGCAATGAACAGGAGAAAAGGGATTATCCTGATAAGGTCTTTCTTTTCGGATTTGTAGGATAGAAGATTGACGGCAAACTGCAGCAAAAAAACAAACGAGGTGATCATGAGGATCTGTGAAGTGTAGAGAAGAAAAATGTTCTCGTCGAATCCCATCTGTCTGCTTATAAACCTCATCCAGTCGGTCAATTCGGCAGTGCCGTGCGTGACGCCGAAAAAAACAAGCATATAGAATGATGAAACAAGCGAAATCGAGGACCCCTTTATGGTCCCGTTGATGAGAATCAGGGCCATGGCGATAAAACTTGCTCCATAAACAAAGTAAATATAAAAGAGCGGTTCTCCCAATAACTTATTCACTTGCCCCTCCTTCGAAGATTAACCCAACCTAGTTAAAATTTTTCCCAACTCTGCTCTCAGCTGTTTTGACTCGTCACCCGATACAAACAACGAGAGGGTCTGTAAAACATGTTCGACGAAGATCTTCCCCTCCTCTTTCGTCAAACCGGGAACGTTTGCACGCAACTTTGACACATTTTTTTTCAGGACGGTACCGGCAATGATCGCGCCAATACGGTTTTTGAGAACAATTTCAACCTGCTTAATAAATTCTTCTGAACTGGGCATTGTCGAAGCATAACACAGGAAATAATATTTTCAACAAAAAAAGTTATTTTTTTAATTTATAGGACTATAATCCTAATCAATATACTGAACGCTGTTTTTAAAATATTCATGGTGATAAACAGGGGAGCGATGCCTGGAACTGCAAGAGAGGATTCGTAGGGAATGAATATGAATGCAGGCCGCTACGGAAACGGCGCATCTGCCGACTATCTCATATGGCCGTGAGGCGGGCGCTTGAGAGGCGCTTCCTGAGCAGCAATCTGCATCAAGATCAGGCCGTTGCCGTCCCGGCCATGATGTTTTGCCGGTACTGAAAATAGCCGCATTGCTTACAGCCCCCGATTTTCTGGGCAAGAGTACCCTGCGGTTTATCGCCGCATATGGTCCCCGTGACCAGCCAGCACAGATCTCCTGTATTTTTTTTCACGGCAACACAATCTTTCGTTACGTCTTTGCCGCATTTCATGAATTCCCAGCAGTTCAGCATTCCACACATATTTTTTCTCCCCGTGAGCGAATTGTTTTACTGGTCATGAGCGCATTGGCGACAATCCGTCCGATTTGAACATGACCAGCATACAGCAATATTGTTACATTATGAATAACTGCGCTCAATATATTCTTTTGATTGTGCAAGTTCAATACCCCGGTATGGGTATTTTAAGGGTAGAGGAAAAGTTAATTTTTGTTAACACAGGGCGAATGTGCGATTTTCAGTATCATTCTTCATAATGTGCTCAAAAAGCGAAGCAATTTCCCGAGCAGGGGATATCTCCTTTGCTCTGGTTCGGATGGACTTTCTCCCTTCCGTTGGCTGACAAAAATACTCTGTGACGCAAAAAGAGGAATATGCGTCGTGTTTCAAAGCGAACATGTCCGGCAACTTAATCAGAAAGACCTATAACCCTTCAAAATGAATCATCCAGTTTGATCTATCCAGCCTCTTCCTTTTTTTCCTTTTGCTCACAACATCTTGAAAGGTTAAGAGTCGTTAAAGTAACACTAACTTGGCATTGGTCTTGCTGAATTGTCACGTGGCCGATAGTGCTTTCTACAGATCAGGCGACAGTGGAAGGTTGCGCTCTACATCCTTGCTAAATTTTTAGGCATTACCAAGGCCACCGGGAGCTTGACAGTAAATTAAATTGCGGCCTGACGATCAAGTTGTTCATTCCATCTCGATACACGGTATGGGGGATGCTCGTATGGCGACAGACGGAAAGAAAGTACTCATCGTTGATGATGAACCGATTGCGGTCAGAGTGCTCTCGGCGATATTACGGGATGAAGGCTATCGCGTCCATGAGTCAATGAGTGTTGACCAGGCCGTCGGCATTATGCATAGGGAAGACGTTGATGCCGTGATCACCGATCTGTATATGCCCGACAAGGACGGGTTCCAGCTTTTTGACTATGTCTCCCGGCATCATCCTCATACGCCGGTCCTCTTTCTGACCGCATATGGCTCCGTCGAGTCTGCGGTCAATGCCATGACCAGCGGCGTCTATTACTACTTCGTCAAGCCGCCGGATTACCCAAAGTTCAAGAATGTTCTCGCAACAGCCATAGAAGAAAATGCCGCTCAAAAAAAGCTTGAAGGCCTGAAAAAGAAATCATCCCAACAAATTAACTCACATCGCCTTGTCGGGCAAGCGTCGTCCATGATCAACATTATGAAAACCATCGACAGGGTCAAGGACTCGGAAAGCAGCATTCTCATCCAGGGAGAAACCGGTACCGGAAAAGAGGTAATAGCATCCAACCTGCATTACCGCAGTAAGCGCTTCAACAAGCCCTTCGTCGCCATAAACTGCGCCGCGATACCCGGAGCGCTCATCGAATCGGAGCTCTTCGGCTATGAGAAAGGTGCTTTCACCGGCGCGGCAGCGTCCCGGACGGGAAAGTTCGAGGAAGCCATGGAAGGCACGATATTTCTCGATGAGATCGGCGAACTCGATGTTTCGCTCCAAGCCAAGCTCCTCCGGGTCCTGCAGGAACGGGAGATCGTACGACTGGGGGCGAACAATAAAGTGAAAGTCAATTTCAGGCTTGTCTCGTCGACGAACAAGGACCTGAAGCGGGAAGTGGAGCGGGGCAACTTCCGGGAAGATCTCTTTTACCGGCTCAACGTCGTGCAGATAAACGTACCTCCACTTCGTGAAAGAAATCAGGATATTCCCCTGCTTGCGACGGAATTTTTGAACACCTTTTCCCTCCGTGAAAACAGGCCGTTCTTCATGTGCGAAGAAGTCATGGAAATTTTAATGCACTACGACTGGCCCGGAAATGTGCGGCAGCTCAAGAACGTCATTGAACGGACCGTTGTTCTCGCACGGGGCGAGCGCATCACGATAAACGAGTTGCCCGAGGAAATTCAGCGTCATCGTCGGCACCTGACGACCGACAGCGCTCTAAAACCGCTGAAAGTACTTGAACGCCAGGCCATTACCGAGGCGCTTCAGGTGTTCAGCGGTAACAAATCCAAGGCAGCACAGAATCTCGGTATATCGAGAAAGACGTTCTACAAGAGACTCAACGAACTTGCCCTCTCATCGTGACCCGGGAATGCGTGCGATTATGACTCGAGCAGGCATCGCATGATTTGCATCAATCCATTTTTATCCTTATGATTTAATAGTTTAAGGTCCATACCCTTAAAATACCCACCCAGGGGGATTGCAAATCACCCGAAATAAACTATATAATTTGTTGTAAAAAATAATTATTTGTCGTATATTGTTGGTGTTCGCAAACGATCTTCGTGCTCCTTATGACGGCAGCAATTCGCGACGGGCAGGAGAATAAGCATGGGTATTTCGACTATGTTCGGTTTTGGAAAAAAAGAAAAAAGAGACGATAAAGAGGTAAAAACGAAAACGCATTTCCGGGTCCCGTCCGCGGTAACTGCGCTGCGCGGCAGGATCGATTCGGAATACAGGGAAAACTTTCCGCAGCTGGCCCGCTACAATGACCTGGTCAGGGACGCGCAGGCGTGCTTCCGCATCCTGGACGCCCTTATAGGAGACAAGGACCACGCGGAGGATGCGATGCGGACGCGGGACTATCTGCGGAAAAGACTGGACGACCTGCACGAGAAGATCAAAAATAACGTAACAGCGTCCGGGGATGACCTTGGGGAAAGTGCTGACGGGGATATAGAGTATTTTGAACGAAAAAGCAGGAGGAACAAAGCCAAGACCCTGTTTACTGAATTTCTGGGTTCGTACGAACTTTTCCTGACCGCTTGCAGGGCGGGCTCCTCCGGCCAGGGGGCTGCTCTGGATTCGGCGACCGCATCCATGGTCAAAGCGCTTTTAGAGCTTCATGCCAGGTTTATCAAAGTTTACAAAGAGGACGATGAAATCCAGCATTTATCTGAATTGGCAAGTGCAAGGATTTCAGAACTCGACCAGTACTGCGCGGCAAATGCGGCGGGACTGGAAAGCAAGGGCTGGAGGTCGCGGGCGGAGTTGAATTTAAAAAGGCTTAAAAAAGCAGCTGTCAATCTGTCCGGCAGCGAAGAGCTGCAGGAATCACGTTCACGAGGAGTATAGCTACCTCGTAGACGTTTTTCCAAGCTGCGAACGTCATTACCAATGTTCGCATGTCATCCGGCTTTCCTGCAGATTCTCCAGGGCGCCAAGCTCAACTGATGTACTGAATCTCCTCTTCGTCCACCCCAGGCAGATATTCTTCTGAATCCGCGAACACCTTATGATGCATGTGCCTTTTGACGGGTGGGAATGTGTTCTCTCTTTGGGATTTTCGCAGACGGCAAACAGGCGGGTGCTACAGCTCTCTCTGTGCTCTATGCTTGCTTCTTGCCTTTTGTTTTGAGGGGTCGTCGGTAAGCGTAATCGCTCCGTCTTCGCCATAGCCGACAAAGATCGTGTAATGCGGCGTTACCGTAGTCCCGGTGCCGTTATACAGCTTGAGGATCCTCTGCACGTAACTTTGCGTTTCCGGGAACGGCGGGATGGTGCCCCATTTCTTCACGGCGGTTTCTCCGGCGTTATACGCGGCCAGGGCGAGGGAGAGGTTCCCTTCATACCGGTCGATCAGGTACCGCAGGTACCGGACGCCGCCGTCGACATTCTCATGGGGATTGAAGATATTCTGCACATTCATGTCGATGGCCGTCTGCGGCATGAGTTGCATAAGTCCAATGGCGCCTTTCCGGGACAGGGCATAGGGATTGAAACCCGATTCGACCTTGACGATCGCGTGGACCAGCCTGGGGTCTACGCCGTTGCGGTCGCAGGCGTTGTTGATGACATCGATATAGTCACTTGGGATATCTGTCGAGGAAAGAGTGTCTGGTTTTTGTGAAGGCAGGGAACGTGACGAAGGATGAGCGTAATGCCTTGGTTCTGATTTAACTTTCCTGATTTTTTTCCCCGTTGCGACACCGACATTGCTGAAATGGATCACGCCGTCCCTGTCCGTGTACTGGTAAATGTCTGCTCCAGCATAATGGATGGGAAGAGAGAGGATAGCGGCTATCGCACAAGCCAGTTTTGCACGGCGTATCATCAATTTCCTCGCGCTAGGGGTTTCGGGCGATGAATGGTGTCGTTTGCAATGCATTGGCCACATTATAAATTATAAAAAACAGTTTTGTCAATGAAAGATTGGCAGCAGTAACCTCGCTTTAAATGCTTCCCTGGCTGCCCTCTGCGGCTGTCTTTACACTTTTATCGGCAAAAACGGCATATTTCTTTAGCCGGTATCGGGAAAGCGAAAAAAGCTCTATAATTTTCTTGACATCGGGGCGGTTGTGCCTTAATATACGCTCCTCATCGCGGGGTGGAGCAGTCCGGTAGCTCGTCGGGCTCATAACCCGAAGGTCGTCGGTTCAAATCCGGCCCCCGCTACCAATCAATTCAAGGGGTTGCAGATATTCTGCAGCCCCTTTTTCTTTGATAGCAGGGCCATCTTCTAACAATCTTCTAACACTTTCCGACGAGCTGCCGGGATGCTCCGCAAATCCGAGGATCACATCGAGTTTCTGCGCCTGTTCCGCATGCACCTCCTTCAATAAATGACCGTAGACATCGAGGGTGGTCTTGACCGAGGCATGGCCGATCTGCTTCGAGATGTAAAAAATATTCTGGCCTTGCTCGATCCTGAGCGCCACGTTCGTATGCCGCAGATCGTGGAAACGGATGTCTCGTATTTTCGCCCTTCGCAGTGCCGGGAGAAACTGCCGTTTAACCATGTTGTCAGGGCAGAGCGGCTTACCATCCGAGTTGCTAAAGACTAAATCAAGGTCATTAGGTCCACTTGCCAGTTTGTGTTTTTTCAGATCACGGACAAGGGTGGGGGACAGGTCGATTCTTCTCTTGGAGTTTTTCGTTTTAGGCGTGATGAATTTCTTCGACGTGTTGCAAAATGCCCGCCTAACATGGATCTGGTTGTGATTCCAGTCGATGTCTCCCCATTGCAAGCCGATTATCTCGCCTCGCCGCATTCCAGTAAGAATAGCGGTCAAAAATAGAACTTTGTAGGATAGAGATACCTTTTTCAGGAAGAGACTGATTTCTTCTGGAGTGAGGATATCCATTTCCTCCTTTTCCATCTTTGGTCTTTCAAGGTATTCAGCTGGGTTTCTTTTCAAATAGCCCCACCTTGCAGCGTGTTTGAACATCAACTTTATCGGGACTATTTCGTTGATCACCGTCTTTGGTTTAAGCTTCTCCTTCTTGTCGGCATCAGAGAAATCGTTCATTCGATCAGCAACGTATTTTTGAAGCATGGCCGTCGATATGTCGGTTAGCGGATACGAACCAAAGGCGGGAACCAATCTCTTGTTGATGATATTTTCGTAGCCTCTGAATGTTGATGGCTTCGTTTTCGTCTTTGCATACGATTGAAGCCATGTCGCGGCGAACTCTTTGAAGATCGCCTTTTTGAGTTCTTTGTACGTGCCGTCGTGGACTTCGCCCATTAATTCGGTGAGCTTTCTATCAGCCTCTCTTTTAGTGTTTCCGGCGGCAGTCCATCTTTGCTTTCGCTCCCCGGTATGTGGATCGAGAACCCTAAACACCACATAATAGGCTTTGCCCTTTTTATGAATGCTGCCTTTCATGTTTGTCACCTCCTTTCCTTTTTTGTTTTCTTTATCATCGTGCCCTTTACTTTTAGTTCACCTCCTTCCTTTTCCAGCCACTTTAGGGCCAAGTGGAGGAATGGGGGAATTTTTACGATATTTCGTTCCCATCGACTGACGCTCATTACATCAACACCCAAAACGCGGGCGAGTTGTCCTTGACTGTATGCGTTTTCTCCCCTCCAGGCGATAAGCTGTTTAGATGTCACAAACTGATTATAGGCAAAATGCCTATATTTGTCAATCAATCTTTAATGAAAAATTATTAAAGTCGAAAAAATAGTGTTTTGTGCATAGACGCCCATCATTATCAAACAAATATCCATCTTGTACATAGCGATTTCTCCGCTGTCTTAATTGTATTTGCATCACTCCATGAGTTTATTGTATTGGATTAGACAGTGTCAAGGAGATATCGCGACCTTCGGGTTGCGAACGCCTCAGCCAAAAAAAAGGGAATTCTATTAAAAGTGACTTCTAACATACATCTAACAGCCTTCATCGCTTTTTATCGTTCCCCATCGATGCTTGATCAAGCCACTCATCAATTTTTGATTTCCGGAAACGGGGATACTTGCCGACTTTGTAGTGAGGGATTTCGTTGGTATGGATTTTCTGATAAACCCATTGTTTCCCAACTCTGAGGTATTTGGCTAGAGCGTCAACGTCAAAGACGGGATCATTGTCTGGGCTCGTATGTGACAGCAGGGGACGTATCTGATTTAAGATCTCTTGAGTTATTGCCGCTGCTAACTGGTTCAGGTCCAAGTTGAGTTCTGCTTTCATTTGGTATCGCTCCCCCCATGGATTCTATATACCTTGTGCTTTCATAATCGATTGAATAATTTTTATTCTTTTTGGACACTTATGCCCGACAACCCCTATCAGTACTCTAAATCAACAGGATGCTACTATCAATTTAGTAGAGGGGCAATACGAATAATCGCATTTTAGGGCCATTTATTTTATTACCTTCATGACCCAAGAATGAGGTTGCTTACGTTTTTTTCAGGAAGAGCAGACAAGTCACTTTCTGCTTCAGAATAGAGCCCCACAGCGCGCATCAAGGGCATCCTTGAATTCAGCGCAGATTCCGATCGGTGTCGGACAGTCATTCCAATTTTAATCGGATACCGTTCCGATCAGTTCCGGACGTTAATGTTAATTCGAACTAGCTCGGGCAGCAATTCCGACCTCATTCGGACAAGAGAAAATCTATATGATCGCAGACATGAGCCAGTGCCGGTACTTGGTAAATGGCTCAGGTCAGTGGTACAGGGTCATCTCAATTACTTCGCGGTGCCCGGCAACATAAAGGCATTAGAGGTGTTCCGCACGGAGATAAATAAGGCATGGCTCTTCGCGTTAAGGCGCCGCAGCCATAAGGCCAGAAATCTTACGTGGGATCTGATGAAATGCCTAATAAAGACGTGGATACCCGTAGCCAAAATTAAGCACCCTTACCCGCACCAAAGGCTTTGCGTGAACTACCCGAGGTAAGAGCCGTGAAGTAGTGCCTCTAGCACGGATCCGTGCGGGGGGCGTTCAGTAACGGACGTCCCAACCGCGATTAACGTCTACCCCAAAAACCCATTCGACAACGTTGACTTAAATATAAAACAGGCCTATAGTCGTGATTAAAAGGATCAATCTATGTCCGAAGACCTTTTTGGGGAAAAGACAGAAGCCTCTGGTGATTCTATCGAAGCTGGATTGAAGCGTCGAGACAAGGCTACTTTGCAAGAACGTGCCGCTCGATGGCAGTTTCTGGAAGATTTGCGGCAAGGCAGTGAAGTTAATTACATGGGAGATCTTGAGGGTGGGTATCTCTTTCGGGAATCTGAACTGGCCTTTGTTGATGGCTACTATGCGGCTACAAAACTGCTCGTGTTTGCAACAATAGAGAGAATGCTAGTGGTATGGCTGATTGAGAATGGTCTTGAAAAAGAATCAAGAGGAATAAGTAAAATTCTAAAATTTATTCGGAAACACGATCTGCTGCATTCATTTATCCTCGACGAAATAGATAAGCTTCGTCGAAAGCGAAATCACTTTGCACACTATAAGACCGACGACGATGCGATGCGAGTCGATAAGCGGATGATTACCACCCGATCCTACAATCCAGACGTTTTAATGCGTAAAGATGCTGAGTCTGCCCTTCAATTGGCGCATCAGCTTTATAGAACAAAACGCGGGAAGATCAACGTTAAAAAGTGAGGTTAATCACGTGCCTAATAAATGTTTTTGAGGAGAAAGTAGGAAGATCGGTTGAGGGGCGAATGGCATGTGTGGGCTGTCCCCAGTGGTTTTAAAAAGTAGATTTTATTAAGCATGTGGCATTAAATAAACAGATAATGCCATGGCAAAATGCAAATATCGGGGAAATTCCTAGTCTTGGTAATCCTGCAAAAAAAATGTATGGACGCGAATATATGATTGTGATGGAGAAATAAACTCTATGTTTAATATTAATGAAATAAAAAATAAATCGGGCAAACACACACGCTATAGCCGTCAGTTGGTGCGTATAACAGCAAAGAACGGTTATGTTCAAAATATCGAAAAGGCGGTTGAGAGTGCGGTCAAAAATATTCAGGAAAAATGCAGCTCTTTCGTAATTTACGGAGAGCCGCAAAGCGGTAAGACCGAAATGATGATCGCACTTACCGCACGCCTTTTAGACGAAGGTCATAAAATAGTGATCGTGTTATTAAATGACAGTGTTCAGCTTCTCAATCAAAATTTAGAGCGCTTCAGGAGGTCCGGTATTGATCCTGCTCCTAAAAATTTTAGCGAAATCCTTGATCCCGTTGTCACAATAGGCGAAGGCGAGTGGGTAATTTTCTCAAAAAAGAACTCAAAGGATCTACAAAAATTAATTCAAAAAATCGGCAAGTTTGACGAGAAAGTTATTATTGATGACGAGGCAGATTATGCAACTCCAAATGCTAAAATTAACAAAGGAGAAAAGACAAAAATTAATGAACTTATTGAAAAGCTGATAAGCAAAAAAGGAATTTATATTGGAGTAACTGCTACTCCCGCGCGCCTCGACCTCAACAACACTTTCAGAAATGAGAATGAAAAATGGGTAGATTTCCCACCACATCCCATCTATAAAGGACAGGATGCTTTCTTTCCTACCTCTCTTGATAAGGGAATGATCGAATTTTATTTAGAGTTGCTTCCCGACATGGAAGATGCACCAAAATATTTGAGAGAAGCGCTATTCAGCTTTTTAGTGAATGTTGCTCATCTCAATTTAGAGATAAACAAGACGGGGGAAAAAAACTATTCGATTTTAATTCATACAAGCGGCAAGCGCGTCGATCATAGTAGCGATTATACTGAAGTGGTTAAAATATTTAACATTCTCAACAAAGAGAACGATGGAAAGTTCGAAAAATACTACAAACATATTTGGGAAATTGCTAAAAAGAAATACCCCGGAGAGGAAGACGAAATTGCAAAATACATTTATGATAACAGAAACCGTAACACAATTGTCGTAATGAATAGCGACACTGACAAAAACGTGGTTGATTATACAAGCGCAACCAATCCTTCTACACTTTTTACAGTCGCCATTGGGGGTAACATTGTATCGCGTGGTGTGACTTTTGATAACTTGCTTTCGATGTTTTTTACACGAGATGTTAAACACAAAATTCAACAAGATACCTACATTCAGCGTGCGAGAATGTTTGGATCTCGCGGACCTTACCTGCCGTTCTTCGAGCTGCATATTCCTGAGAAGCTTTATATTGACTGGCATAAGTGCTTTATATTCCATCGTCTATCTCTCGAATCAATAAGAGCCGGAAACGGTTCTCCTGTTTGGCTTGAAGACACAAGGATTTCTGCGGTTGCCCCAGGAAGCATTGACAAGACGACTGTTTCATTTGAAAGTGGCGAAATGAGTTTTGAAATTTTTGATTACGATAAAAACGCAGAGGAAATTATTAATAGCAACGTCAACGGACTCGAAAAGTTAAAGAATCTAGCGCAACTTTTGGGCAAGAATAAATTGCCGGAATTTCTTTTGGAATTCATCAAACACTTTAGCCCAAATGGTGATAAGTCAATTGCAATACATCCTTCGGGATCAATGACTGGATATCAAGATGCCGATCAAAAAAGGATTGAGCGCGCTCGCGGGTTTATTGGCAATCGAGAGTTGGAGCGGGACAAATATCCGAACGCTATCCACCATTTTAAAGTTCTTTATAACGCGCAAAATAAAGCTCGCATATTCTACAAATATGACGGGAATATTAAGTTTTTGAAGAATCTTCGGGAAAAATCAGAATGATAAAAGAATTCGAGTTTTATCATGGCATTGTTTTTGCGCGATTACTTCATGCTACGCAAAAACAAGTCTGTATCAAACCGTTTCCGACGCCGGATAACGCTTCGTATGTCCTTAACGACAAAGTCGGAATCTATATCAAGTACTCCACAAAAAGACTTTCTCCTTGGCGATTCTCTTTCCAAAAGAAACATCATGACGAGATTTTAGAAATGAAAAACAAAATTGGAGAGACGTTTCTGTTATTAGTTTGTAATAATGATGGAATAGTTGTCATCAGTTTTAATGAATTGAAACAAATTTTAAATGAGAAGTATAAATCGGTAGAGTGGATAAGCGTGGCAAGAGGAAGAAAGGAAATGTATGCTGTGAAAGGTTCTGATGGTGAACTAGAGTTTAAGATTGGTAAAACCGAATTTCCAGCCAAAATATTTAATGGGATCTGAGAAAACAAGCCGCCAGTGTGAAGTGCCCAGCCCCAAGGGTGGGGTAGTTCACTCACTTTGAAGGTAAAAGTGTACTTTCTCGATAGTCTTTCGCTTTTTATAACAACGTCCTTCATAAACAATGCAATCCTAGCAAATCCATATTTTCCCATCACCGGTCAACTCGGGTCAAGTATCAACGTAACTAGCACTCCCGTAACCTTGAGGTTTTTAAAGTAATTCATGGTACATTATGATTATAGGATGTTATAATATGTACCATTATACTAAATATAATATTATTTAACTATTATAAATATCTTTAAATTAATATTATTGACAATATGTTATTATTTATATAATATTAGTTTTATAAGCCATGATAAAATGTCATTTGTCTACATTAATGGGGGCAAAAAAACTCAAGATAGTGACTCTGGCGAATGCCATCGGCGTCAACAGGAGTACGATCACTGCGCTTTATCAGGAAAGAGCAAAAGAGATAAATCTTGAGGTTATTGACAAGCTGTGTAAATACTTTAATTGCCAGGTGTCAGCCTTGCTAGAGTACCAAAAGAGAAAATAATGCTTTAAACTTTATACGGAGACACATTCATGATAGTTGTTCGGGATTTAAATAAAATGAATTTCGACTCAATTCCCGTCGACTCATTTTGGAATACTGGTGATGGCAAGGAAATGAAGATGCACCGCATACATGCGTACCCCGCAAAATTTCCGGCCTTCATCACCACAAAAGCTCTCGCATACGCGAAGGAAAACTCAATAACACCCAGCCGCATAGCAGATGTATTTTGCGGTTGTGGAACAGTCGCCTACGAAGCAAAACGTAATAACATAGATTTCTGGGGTTGTGACATCAATCCAGTAGCAACGTTAATAGCTCAAGTAAAAAGCAAAAAATATCAACCAGGCATATTAAATAAGTACTATACTGCTATTCTGGATTCCTTCACTAAATCAAAAAGGAAATACAATATCTACGACAAGGCAAATGAAAGACTTATCTATTGGCACAGTAAAAAACGCCTCGAAGACCTATATAAGCTAAAGAAAACCATTGAAAAAGTCGTTCCGTCACGTAGTAACTATCGTCTATTTTTTCTTTGTGCTTTTTCTAACATCCTTAAACCAACCTCTCGCTGGCTAACTAAGTCTATTAAGCCTCAGATAGATCCGAATAAACGTCGAGCTAATGTGCTGAGTACGTTTAAAGCGCAGTGTATTTTCATGATATCAGCAAATGACGCGAACGATATCACGGGTGCTTCAATGACTGACATCATTACTGCGAACTTTTTAAACAGTGCGGTAAAATGTCCTAGTGTGGACATGATTATTACAAGCCCTCCCTATGTAACCTCGTATGAGTATGCAGATCTGCATCAATTATCTTCTCTATGGCTGGATTATGCTCACGACTATCGTGATCTGCGAGACGGCTCAATAGGTAGTCTGCAACATATTTATAATTTTGACAGAGAGCTTAAACGTTTGAATCATACTGGGACTAATGTTGTATTTAGATTGTTGGAAAAAGATAAGTCTCAAGCGCGGTCGGTGGCTAAATATTATTTAGATATGCAGGCAGTGGCTAAGAAGTGTCACAGCATGCTATCCGCTGGAGGAATGGCATTATTTGTTATTGGAAACACCGAATATAAGGGAGTACGGATTGAAAATGCTCGCCACCTTTCTGAGTCTCTCTTGGAAAGCGGGTTTGCCGAGGTTCTTGTGACCAAACGTAAAATCAGCGGTAAAATATTAACTCCATATCGTGACACGTGCGGTCGGTTTACGACAGATAAAAGCATTCGGAAGATATATAGTGAAGAATTTATTATAATCGGGAGGAAAAAGTGAGTGAACCAAAGTCGCTGAAGATACGACCGTTTGCTCGGCTGCTCACTATGCTAGGCGAGCAATTAATCAAGAACGAGAGAATTGCTCTGATAGAACTCATAAAGAATTCTTATGATGCCGACGCAACATGGGTCAAGGTTTCATTTGATGGTTTTGGAAAAGACTTTGTCATAACACCAGACTCGAAAATTATCATCGAAGACGATGGTGATGGCATGAGTTCGGAAACTATCGAAAAACAATGGCTTAATCCGGCGAGTCCTGAAAAGTTACTTAGAAAAAGAGTTAAAGAGACGACAAGTAAAGGGCGTGTAATCCAAGGTGAGAAAGGTATAGGCCGATTTGCAATTCTCAAACTTGGAAGAAAAATAAAAGTCATAACCAGGGCTAAAGCCGAGACAGTTGAACAAGTCGTAGATTATGACTTTTCTAAGTTTGACGATGACTTCCTGAGTGAAAATGGCAAAGAAAAGGAGCTTTTCATCGATGACCTCACGGTGTCTTTACAGACGAATGATCCCGCAAATGTTATTATAAAAAAGAAAATTAATCTCGGCCTTAGCAAGATAGATCGCAAGCCGCACGGCACTTGCATTGAAATAACTAATCTCAAAGGTAGTTGGTCTGATGAAAAAGTGAAAGAGGTCTACCATGATCTTGCGCGTCTCGAATCCATTTTTACAAATAAGGCAGATAACCCAAATAAAGTAGAGCAAAACACTGCTTTTACTGTCTGGATTTATAAAGATACTACATTTCAAAACTATCGAGAGGAATATTTAAAGAAGCTAAATGGATTACTGGCCAAACAAGCTGTCATACGCATTGAAGAGGGGGTGTTTGACGATCGAAAAAAAGAGTTTCGTTTTTTACTAAATGGACAACCAAAGGTAATAAAGCTAAGAGAGCCGGAACTGACGGGATTGACGATATACGGAAAGCGTTTTGGGAAAGGTGGAAAAAATCTCGATACTAGGGGAACCGAGTGCGGTCCTTTTCGTTTCGGATTCTACATTTTTGATTTTTCTCCAAAGGCACCACCGAAGTATCAGTTGGACAAGGAAGATAAGGATATTATTCGTCCCCATCGGATTTACTTGTATCGTGATAATATTCGGGTTTATCCTTACGGCGAACCGGACGATGACTGGCTTCGTATAGATGCATACCGCGGAACCATTAGCGCTGGAGATTTTCTTAGCAACGACCAAGTCGTAGGGTACGTCAATATTACTCAAAAGCAAAACCCAAAACTTAAGGACAAAACCAGTCGTGAAGGACTTATTTACGAAGGAAACGCTACAGATGATTTTATTGCGCTTCTGCAGATATTTCTGGCCTATGTACGACAGAAACCATATCGACGTTATAGAGAAACGCTAAAGAACAAGAATGCACAGAATATTTTTAAAACTGAACAAGTACAGTTGGAATTTAATGAATTAAAAAATGCTGCAAAGAAGTATCCTACCCTCCTCAATCAGATATCCAAAACCGAAAAAGAGTATCGTGCTGAACGCGATTATCTTGTTCAACGTGCCGAAACGACGGAAGAGCTGGCTGGAGTCGGCCTCTCCGTAGAGACTGCTTCCCACGATATTATGGCTATTATGGGGAAAGCAATGGGACTAATTGATGTTGTCATCAGAGAAGCGCTACATGGTGAGAAAATAGACTCTGACGAGCTACATAAGGAACTACAATCTCTTCGAGGCATGCTTTCTTTTATTGAGTCTCAGCTTAAGGATATTCAGCTTCTGTTCAAATCCGCGAAACAGAGAAGAAGATCAATTAGGGTTAAAGAGATACTCGAAAAAGTTGAACGAATTTATAAAAGGCTACTGAACACAGAAAAGATTGAACTTGTCATCAGGGAAAATGGCTCTCCACTTGTAGCAAAAACGACGGATGCGGTATTGCTGCAGCTTTTTCTCAACCTTTTTGATAACGCAGTTTACTGGCTCCAGCAAACATCGAACAATGCCAAAAAGATCGAAATTCATCTTGATGGCAATAGAGGTAAATTAGTTTTTAGTGATAATGGACCCGGAGTTAGTAAAGAAGATGCGCCCTACATCTTCGAGCCGTTTTACTCTGGGAAAGGTGAGGAAGGTCGTGGTCTAGGATTATATATTGCCAAACAACTTCTTGAACGAAACGATTATGACATAGAACTAGCAGACTTGAAGGCCGACAGGATTCTGCCCGGAGCAAATTTTGTAGTGAATTTTGTTCCTGTGGAGGAGTAATTATATGGGGATAGAAGAACTCTTTATGGGTATTGCGGTCGTAATTGATGATGAAATCGGTAAAAAAGATGCAAACATAAACGATCTGATTCAACAGATTGAAGATTTAACTATTCCATACATTTCTTATAAGGAGCTTCCCGACACAAATTACATACGACATTTTAGCGACATATCCTTTCTTCTCCTTGATTGGAGGCTACTCTCAGAAAACTTATCTGAGTCCATCCTAGAAGGCGTATCCGTTCCGGCAGCGGCAAGTGGAGCTGACATCAATGCCAATATCGAATTCCTAAAAAAAATAAAAACAACTTGCTTCGCCCCAGTTTTTATTTTTACCGATGAAGATAAAGATACAGTCATTACGACATTAAAAGATAATGGACTGTTTCAAGAGGACAAACCTAACTTTATACTTGTACGAAATAAGAGCGACCTGAAGGATGGTAAACTGTTCAGTGAAATTGAAGCATGGTTAAAAACAACCCCATCTATATATGTGCTTAAAGCCTGGGAAAAGGAATATGGGGAAGCGAAGAATCGGCTGTTCACTGTTTTTTACGAGTTGAGTTCATCTTGGCCTAAAATCCTATGGGATGCTTTTAAAGCAGATGGAGTAAATGTGTCAAAGGAGATCGGAGAGGTAATTACTAGAAACCTTTACACGCGGATGGCGCCCTTTTCTTTTGATAGCAATTTTATCGACGATATTCACGTCGACATCAGCAAAGACGAAGTTCGTCGTGTTCTTGAAGGTGAACGGTTTATTACATCCGATCAACTTCACAAGGACGACATTGTTACAGGAGATATTTTCAAAGAAGAACACCAGGAAAACGGTGCGACAAGAGTGTCATATTTCCTTAACATAAGGGCTCAATGCGATCTCGTTCGTGCGTCTGACCCAGGAGAAGTTGAGTTATACTGCTTAAAAGGTCGTATTGTAAACGAAAGCAGCATAAACACTGCAAGCGGTTACAAATTCGCCGAAGGACAGTTTCTCGAAAAGATTAATCATGCTGTTGTTTCTTGTGTTGATAATGGGAAAATTATTGAGTTTTTATTTCGTGACTTGAAGATTAAGAAATGGAGAAATGTCAAAGATAAGCGCATTGGTTGTTTATTACCACCATATATAAATCGCATTCAACAGCGATATGCTCTATATCAGCAGCGCCAAGGTTTGCCAAGAACACCAGATGTAGCAATTTTGGGGACCATCGCCGAAACTGTGCCTCCTCCTGAGGTTGAAACGTAAACCGAGTTTTATGAGTAGAGATAAAATTATGACTATTCAGATAGAATATCTCAAATGAAACCTTTCTCCCCTTCCAAGAATGCGGCAAGGAAAAATTTGTGGAAAGAATCGCTTGATACCGCTCATTAAAGAGCTGCCGAGTATTTCCTTTATGTGAAGTTCTCCGTTATGTGAAACGTTTGAATGAAATCCTTTATTAATGCGGATTCTGCAAGAAATCAGGACCTGCCCCCCGAAAATAGTGCCAATTCCGATTAGAGTGTGACATAATATTCTCACTCTAAAAGGAGGCACCAGATGAAGCAAGGCAAGTACTCGGAGGAGCAGATTGTCAAAATTCTGAAAGAGGCAGATGCTGGGATAAAGATTCCCGAGCTCTGCCGCAAGTACGGATTCAGTGACGCCACATATTACAACTGGAAAGCAAAGTACGGTGGCATGGGCGTCAGCGAAGTAAAGCGCCTCAAACAACTGGAAGACGAAAACCGACGCTTAAAACAAATCGTTGCCGACCTGACGCTCGATAACCAGGCTCTGAAAGCGGTAGTCTCAAAAAACTTCTAAAGCCCAAAGCACGAAGAGAAGCAGCGGGTTATATAATAAGCTGCTTTGGGCTGAGCCAGCGACGTGCCAGCGCCCTCGTTGGCCTCGGCCGGAACACCTTAGCATATGAGCAGCAACCAGATAATGACGAAGCCCTTCGAAAGAGGATGAAAGAGCTTGCAGAGCAACGAAAGCGATTCGGCTGCCGTAGGCTTCACCTGCTTCTGAAGCGCGAGGGCCTTGTAGTTAACAAAAAACGAACAGAACGTATTTATCGGGAGGAAAAGCTTACTATCAGAGTACGCAGGAGACGAAAAGGCGCGGCGCAAGGTCGCATCGAACTTCCCAGAGCGAACCGACCGAATCAGGTCTGGGCGATGGATTTTTTGCACGATGCCCTGCATACTGGGCGAAAATTCAAGGTACTCCCGATCATCGACACTTACACAAAGGAGTGCTTTTGGATTGAAGCAGATACATCGATCGGCGGTCAGCGGGTGACACAGGTTCTGACCAGAATATCAGCACTTCACGGATTACCCGAACAGATCGTCGTCGATAATGGCCCCGAGTTTATCAGCAATGCCGTGGACGCCTGGGCGTATGCGCGCGGGATCAAACTGCAGTTCATCCGCCCGGGCAAACCGGTTGATAATTGTTTCATGGAGAGTTTCAATGGCAAATTTCGGGATGAATGTCTTAACGAAAACTGGTTCATGAGCCTCGATCAGATTCGAAAGATCGTCGAGGCTTGGCGGGTCGATTATAATCAGGCCCGCCCTCACAGCTCTCTGGGAGACCTGACTCCCGCTGAATTTAAGCTGCAAGAAATGTCAAAGATCGGTCAAAACCTCTAATTGCAAGTGGCACTACAAATGGGGGTAGCTCAATCACTCCACATAATAATGCCGTTGTCTTCGACCTCATGTTTGTAGCTCCAATCAAATGGGAGGGTGTATGCGGTCACGTCACAAGAGGATAAGAATTTGAATTGCGATAGATCCGGCGCGATTTAACAAGCACCGCGAGCATTTTATACTTGCGTGTCAGAGTGTACGGGCGACAATCGAAATCAATTAATCAACAAAGAAACGGGATCCACGTCCTGGCTGGAATCGCTGCGAACCCCACCGTTATGTGAAGTAAATTCTTTGGGAAGTACTGAGATTCCTATCCCCGCGCAGATTACTTCACATAAAGGATGTTGGAGCTCCACATAACTTCCTGGTTTATTGCTGTCAAGGTTATTGTATTTATTTTTAAGCTAGAGAGATTTCTCTTTTGATCTTGGGCGGCACCTTGTCTAACCCTGGTAATTAGAGGGTCTCAAAAGAGCCCTGACCTTGCTTCATTGTGATGGTCATAGTCACAGGACGCTTGACTATATAAAACGAAAATGTGGTTTGGAAGTTTATAGACTTCCAAACCACATTTTTAATAAATAACGAGCCATCATAAGACCTGGGGAGCTAGATGCCTACGGCGAATCTTCTAAACGTCCTTGATTCTCTTCAAACGTTTTTTTGCGCCTCATTCTCTTTGTCAGTATTATTCTTTGCGAGATACCCATTTCTTACAAATTCGACATCGAGGCACAACCCGTTCAGTTCGCGGCAGAGGACGCTCAACGCCTCTGTTCTTGCAGCACCAAGATGATAGTGGCCTTTTTCCACTATTTTCTCAAACGCATTGACACGACCTTCCATATCATCCGATTTTATGGTCATCATTTCAAGCAGGTTATACGCGGCGCCGTAGCCCTCGATCGCCCATGCCTCCATTTCGCCAATGCGTTGGCCGCCGTTCTTGGCGCGTCCTTTGAGAGGTTGCTGAGTAATAGCAGAGTAGGGACCGATTGATCTAGCGTGGATCTTGTCTTCTACAAGATGATAAAGCTTCATGATATATATTATCCCGACAAAAACGTCCTGGTCAAAGGGCTCGCCGGTTCTACCGTCATAGAGCTTATATTTTGCTGAGGATGAAACGCCCGCTTTTTCCATCATGGAAATGATGTCCGCCTCATTCGCGCCTGCGAATACCGGCGTCGCGATCGGGATACCATCTTTTAGCTTTTTTACGATTTGTTTCAAATCACCGTCCTGCATAGCATCAATAGTCTTTTGCTGTTCAGGAGAGTCGTAGAGCCGCTTTAAAATGCCGCGGATTTCCCCGAGATCACCATCTTTTTCAAGGCGGTCATTCAACTTATTCCCCAAGACCCAAGAAGTCATCCCGAACTGCGTTTCAAGCAGCTGCCCTATATTCATCCGTGAGGGGACACCGAGGGGATTCAAAACAATATCTACAGGCGTTCCATCTTCGAGGAATGGCATATCTTCCACGGGAAGAATACATGAAACGACCCCTTTATTTCCGTATCTGCCGGCCATTTTGTCGCCAATCATCAGCTTTTTTTTCATTGCGATCGTAACGGTTATTCTCTTTATTACTCCCTCCGGGAGCTCGTCGGCAGCCCTGACCTCAACTTTATGGTCCCGGTACAATCTGTCGATCAAATCCAGCTGCTTTCTGTATTCAACAAGGATTGTCCGGACTTTTTCCTTCACTTCGTCGGGCGCCGTGGAGACATTATTCATATCGAGCTCAGCCAATGCATTCGGGCCTTTTTTAAAGATATCTCCGTCAAAAACAGAGCCGTCTGCATATACCAATATGTCCTTGTGCTTTATTAATATTCTCTGTAATACCTTCCCGGCATTCGCGCGCGCGATATCAATTTCCTCGTCCCGCGCCGTTTTAATCTCGTTCTGTTCTTTAATACCAGTGTCGCTTTTCCCCTTTCTGTCTTTCTTTCGATCAAGGATATGCACATCCACAACGACGCCGCCGGAAGCGGGCGGCACAACCAGAGAACTGTCCGTCATTTGGCATGGTGTATTGCCGAAGATAGCCCTCAAAAGGGCTTCCTCCGCACCCAAATTATCTTCGCCCTTTGGCGTAACCTTGCCGACCAGGTAGTCGCCAGGCTTAACTGAAGACCCGATTTTGATGATCCCGTTGTCATCGAGCTTTGCAAGAAGTTGACGACTCACATTTGGTACTTCCTTCGTGATTATTTCGCTGCCAAGCCGCGTTTTCAGCTCATCTATTTCAAATGATTTGATATGGATGGAAGAGAACGTATCTTCTCGAACAAGTCTTTCGCTTATAATTATGGAATCCTCATAGCCATACCCTCCCCAGGACATATAAGCGACAAGCATGTTTCTGCCGAGGGAGAGCTCTCCATTCGATATCGCCGGCCCGTCTGCTAAAAGGTCACCCTTTTTTACTTTGTCCCCAACTCGCACAACCGGCTTTTGGTTTATGCAGGTGCCTTGATTGGAAGGTTTAAATTTCTTGAGCTTGTATGAATCAACGATATTCATGCCCTCGGTCCGGCGGGTGAGGATTCTTGATGCGTCAACCATCTCCACGGTACCATCGAATTCCGCCCGGACCACATGAGAAGACCCCATCGCAATTACTCGCTCCATACCGGTTCCTACGAGCGGGGCCTCTGTTGTGATCAACGGCACGGCCTGTTTTTGCATGCTGGTCCCCATGAGCGCGCGGTGTCCGTCGCAGTGCTGAATGAAGGGGACAAGAGCGGTTGCGGGGCTTATGAGCTGCATAGGGGACACGTCGATCAAAGTCACTTCCTTATGCGAGACGTAGAGCGTTTCCAGCGTGGACGGCTCTCCCTTGCCGCGGACCAGGAGCTTCCGCGCGAGGATGTCTCCCTCCCTGATCTTCTTCCCGGACTCGTCGAGGGCGTTGAAATCAGTGATACAGTGTTTGGCCTCATCGCCGGGCAGCAGGTATTTAACTCTATCGGTAACCTCGCCGTTCTTGACCACATAGTAAGGGGTCATAAGGAGACCGAGCTCTCCTACCTTGCCGTGGCTGGCCAGCGAACTTACGATGCCGATATTTTTGCCTTCCGGAGTTTCGATGGGGCAGATCCGGCCGTACTGGGTAGGCTGGATATCTCTCGCCTCCAGTCCCGCGCTGTCTCGGTCGAGACCGCCGCGACCTATAGCCGTGATTCGCCTTTTTTGAGAAATTTCAGCCAGTACGTTAATTTGCTGAGCGAATTGACAGAGGGGGTTTTGATTAAAAAACTTTGTAACGACTGTGTTGATAAACTGTGGTTTTGATCAAATGCGACGGCATCACCTTGAAGGGATCAGACTGATGGAACGTCTCGAGGATATGCTTCTCCATGGCTAGAAATCCGTCCCGGACATACTCCGTAAGTTGACGGCCGACAGGTTTAATGATCTTGTTTTCAAGGCTGTCTATGTTGTCCGCGTCTGCTTCTGTGTTCTTGCACTCTATGACTTTTTGAGCAACGGACATCAAATCTTCCTTATCGAGAAACGTCGCCGCTTCCGGTATCGTAAGGCCGGTTCTCTTGTTGATACCGGCACGGCCGGCGGCGGAGAGGTCATACCTGGCTTTCGAATAAAAGAGCCTGTTGAAAAAATAATCGGCAGCGAAGACAGTAGGAACCACGTTTTTCTTGATTTTTCTCAGTATGTCGAGGCGACCGGCTAGAAAGGGCAGTGGAGTCGCGTCGTTCGGGTGGCTCTTAATATGTTTCCGGTAAAGGTCCTCAACCTCAGGTCCTGGCGTGAACTCCTCAAACCTCATGTCTGGAAAATATGGAATAATATCCTCATCCTGGGCTCCAAAGGCCCTGAAGAGGTTAGCAAGCATAATTGGCGCGCTCGTGTCAATCCTCGAAAAAAGCTGATCATTCTTTCCAAACTCAAACTTCAGCCACGCGCCGAAATCCGGCAGAATCCTGGCCGAATATTGCTTCTCTTTTGATTTCGAGAAAACAACCCCCGGGGCCCGGACGATCTGGCTCAGCACGACCTTTTCAACCCCATTGACCACAAAGGAGCCATCCGGGGTCATCATGGGAAGGTCAAAAATCGGTAGGTTCTGTTCTCGGACGTCAGCGACTTTGCCGTCTTTGTAAACGGCAACCCTGAAAAGGGCTGAAACCGTCACTTCGTACGTCAGTTTTTTGAGCCGGCACTTTTCGGGGCTGTTTCTGGGTTCCCCTACAGAATACTGAACGAAGTCGATGGTGCAATCGCCCATCAGAGACTTTATCGGGAAGAAGGCTTTGAAAACATACTGCAACCCTTTATTTTTTCTGCTCTCAGGAGTGACGTCTTTTTGAAGAAAGTCTATGAAAAGACTCAAGCTGGATGGCCAGCAGCTCGCTGGGCGGTATAAAATAATGCCCATATCTTTTGCGTATGTCGAAGTTTATTGTCAATTGGGGATCTCATTATGTGGTATTTACGGTATCAATGTTATTTACTGGATCATGGCGAGCATTCCTTGCAAAATACGCCTTTCAGTCTCGTTTAGCTCCGGCACGTTATTAGAGGGCGGCGCCTCAGGGCCCTGTCGGGCGCTGTCGGCGGCAATTTTTGCCGGCTGGTCAATCCCGTGTCTTTTTTGATCAGTCGAGAGACCCCCCTGAGGAGGAGGGGCCTCTCGATCATAAAAGTCAGCAGGTACGGGGATTGCCGTTCCCTCGGTCGCTTTAAGAAGATACGCGGCCAGGGCGGTTCTCATTATATGACTGCGAACGCCGGCCGGGTACCGCAGGAGCGCATCGTAGAGAATGAGGTCTTCCCGTTTACTGACGTTGAAGTTTATATGGCATGACTTGTATTTAGTCATTCAGGAATACCCTTTTGATCTTAAAACGAACTTTTTACACTGATGGTCTTGCCTTGGCAGCCCGATAAAAACCGATCGCATTTGCAAATCTCGGGTTCTCATGGAACGTCAGTTTTTTGTCGATTGATGAGAGCTCATCCCTGAGAAGAATAGCTCCGCCGCCGGTAATAAGCATGCGATCAGGGCTGATGTTGCTCAGGATGCTTTTCATTTCGTCGTAGATATCCCTGGCCAGTTGCGCCTTGAAACCTGCAACTTTTTCCCAGAACTTTTCCCCGACCTCTTCGCCATTTATGCGAAAGCCGCCGCTGGCGCTGACGCGGTTGCTTATATGGTCATAAACTTTTACCTTTTCGTTATCTTTGAGCATCCCATACTCATGGGAGAGCTCTTTCCATACCTTTTCGAAGAGGGTAACGGTTCCGGAGAGGGTGGAGTCCTTGACAGCGGCCAGCGTGCCGCCCTGCAGCGTCACAATATCAACGGTCCTGTAACCGATATCGATGACCGCCATAAGATCATGGAGGAACGGCGAGGTCCTGACGGGCCTGAACCCATCGTCCAAAACCAAAGAGAAGTAAGTACCAAGGGGCTCGGCGAGAACACTCGTCCGAATATTGAACTCCAGTGGAGATGCCATTGATAACCGCCACGTGTGCGCCGTTGAAAGTGGCCTTTACCGATTCAACCTCCTTCTTGTGATCAGCCGTGGTAACCGGTAACCCGACGATAACATCGGCATCAGAGACGCCGAGCTTGGCAAGAGCGGCCAGGATCAAGATGAGGTTTCGTTCGTTCCCCTTTTTTTCGTCCGTTGGCCAGCTGAAGTTCGTACCCAGGGGGGCCCCTTCGCCGAGGATCCAGTCAACGCCTCTGAACTTAACGGACAACGACGGCGCGTTAGATCCGCCTACGATAATCTGCGTCAGCTTGCCCCTTGACCGATAGCTCGGTATTTCACCCATACCCCGGTCGCCACAATACTTCAGAGAACTCTTACCGATATCCAATCCGACTCTGTCCGCCATGTTTGTCTATCCTCCCAGTGATTTTTTAACAGCTGGATCGTTAGCCAACGTTTGCCAACGTTGGCCAATGTTGGCAATGTTGGCCATGTTGGCCATGCCTGAGAGAAAACTATCATTGATATGGGAAAATGAGAATAGCTTTAATCGACAAAACCCCGCCATTTATTTGACCGGCAGCGTTCCTTTGATTCTTCTTACGGATGCTCAACGATGCGATCGACCAGTTTATCCCGGAGAGGGAAAAGTTGCCGAAGCAGTTTCCCTAACTCGTACGATCGATAAAGGGCGGGGATGCTTTCCAGAAACTGATATAGTTCTTCATCTCCTTTCTCGCTCTTGTTGAACTTCATACGGACTTCAATAACCCCATCCGCCACTTCAGATCACCTCCTTATAGATAGTCATAGCCGATTACGATCCATTGTGTTTTTTTATAATCGATTACAACCGGTCATAAATCAATACGATTAATGCCGTTTTGCAGGGTATTTTTCCCGTCGGAAAATGGGTGCTCAGGCCCGGACTATTTAAATCCCTATTTAAGACCTTATTGAAGACCCTATTTAAGACCCTCTTAATGAAATTGTCCGATTCACCAATGTTTAAAGGGTGTTTAGGCCCTACGCACCTTCCCTACGGGTATTGCTTTCTTTATTCCGGCGGCAACCGGCACGCCTTTTCTTCAACTTTTGGCATCTTTTATCGTGGAAAATTTGATTGATTTTAAGCGGCGACTCATGATATAATTATTTATAATATTAAGGCATAGCCTTTTCTTCTAATTTAATAGCGGTTTCGCAGCAAAAGTATTTTTATAGTCTGAACACAATTCAGGCCATAAAAGACAACGCCAAGAGTTCATAAATCCACCAAAACCCAATTTCAGGTCGCAAACCTGGCTTTGGGTTTTTTTGTGCCTTTAATGCCATCGAGCATCATCATGATAGCGGCCAAGCAATATCGGATCAGAGGTTTTTAACACACAGAAGTCTTTCTCATTATCAGGAAATCAAAGCCCATTGGAACCCAGTCAACCAGACCGGGAGCAGCCGATGGGCTTTTTTTGTTTCTTCACCCTGTAAGTCCTTATTGGGTCGAAGACGTTCACACGTCAAACCCAGAGGCATAGGATCGGAGGTTCACATGGTTCGCGTCATTACTAAAACCGGCAAGTTCGATTACATCAAGGCCTCAATGCTCCAGTCCATGATCCGTACCGGCAACGTCATAGCCCTCGCCTAACGAATCCCCCACGGAAAAGCCCGGAAGGTCACCCTTGTCAGACAGAGGTGCCTCTCCGGGCTTCATGGTTTTAATCCCCCAGAAAGCCTTTTCAAAGAACCCTGAGACATGCCCTTCTTTAACAGGAGAGCATCTTCCAGTGCTCTTGGACCTCCCTGTACCCGCTGCAGCGGGCTACAGACAGACTTCAAAGCTCAGGCGGTGCCCGGCTATGGCAGGCTGGGTATCAGTGACAACACCCCGGGACGGTTCATGGATCGGCCGACCTTGGGGAAGAGGCAAATAGATTCAAACACCGCAAGCCAACCCAGGGCCGGTGTCTAAACATAGCAAGAGGGGCTGGCAGGGCCGCAAGAGGAAGCGCCCGGGAACTGTACGGAAAAAGGCCATGGCAGGCCGGTCGCCCTTTAAGACGGGGTCGACCTACTCACGCTAGACCCAGAGAGCTCTCTCAGTCGGGTCTATAAAAATAGGACACTAAGGCAGAGAGCACCGGGTAGTCGGAAGGAGCGGCTTAAGGCCCCCTTAAACCCGGAGCAACACAATTACCCCCGTTCGCGGAAAGACGGGTCGAAGTCAACCGACAACGCCGTATAGCCGAAGTTCTCTCAACCCGGCTCAGACCTGAGTACGCCGCTTCGCGGGTGCTCGGGGAATAGGGACTAAGGAAGAGAATAGCGGAAACCAGAAAGCAGGCTTAATTCCCCTGCTGTGCGAAAGCCCAAAGCGATCGCGCACCGCGGCACCAAAACAAGTCACGGCCTTGTGACAGAGGCCGGTCAGCACAAATCTGGAACGTCACAGCCCGCTGGTCCCCCCAGTCCCGGGCTTAAAACCATCATGGAATCTCACATCAAGATTGGCAGAACATTCGCCGGTCAAGGATACGGAGGATAGTCGGGGAGGACAGGACGGATTCAGACCGTCCGGAAGAGCAGCACAAACGCCCTTGCGCGAGGGGCGAAAAACTGAAAAGGCGCGGTCCGCAGTGAGGCTACTTTCCGGACTTGAAACCCGAAGGGAGAATTCTTCCCAGGGGCAGAACGACCCGCAGGTGCACTTGCGGTGATCACCGACCTGCAATCGAAAGTTGGTAGCCTCAGAGGGTAATCCGGTCAGCCCTCAGCATCATATGCCATAAGAGCCTTCGGCAAGGCTCGAAAAAACGGAAACGTCGAGGTACCCTCAATAACACCAAAAAGTGAGGAGCCTGCTTCCCGCAGGGTTTTACAAGAAAGCGGGATATCCGGCCTGAGACGGATAGAAGCGGAAGTTCTACAGGTAGGTATTCCGGGAAGAGCGATACCCCCGAGAATAGAGTTTCTTTCCTGAGTATCGCCCACAAGCGGCTGGTAACCGACGGTGCGAGTCTGAAACACAATCTAATCACACAGACAAAAAAAGAGGAGCGGATCATTGAATCGATCAGCCCCTTGGTAACTCCGTGCTCTACAGGAGAGCTCTATCTTCACTCACTACCGTCAAGACAATGATACTCCGCAAAGGGGACGTTGTCAAGGGGTGAACGTAGAAGGGGTTATTAATGCGATTGGAGGACCAGCCAGGGGATCCTGATATTTACCGGCCTGTGGCGGGCCGGTCAACCTGGCAAGAGGCCAAGACATACCCGGATCGACTACCCGGGAATAAATAAGAGCAGTACCGGCGGCAGAAGGATTTTACCTGTTACCTCTCTGCCTTGACATAGGGAGCCCGGAGGATTCCTTTCTTTATGGAAGGGGTCAGCCGGGCTCTTTTTATTTTCTACCTCGTAAGACCAGAACCGGGCGTTCGTTTGCAGTCCGGCCGGCAGGGGTTGGAGGAAAAGACATGAATCCCATATACGTTATCGAAATAGGCGGCCGGCAGTTCCGCCTCAATGACCGCGAGTTTACCAAGGCCATGTTCAATAACCTCGGTATACGGCCTCTCAACGTGGTCGACATCGTCATGCAGTAGATCATGATCCATGCCCGGCGCCGGCCATAGCCGACCCGGGGCGGTAAAGATCAAGCCCGGAGAAGGAACGCGCCTCCCATGGGGAGCCAGTAGAAAACCTCTCTCCGGGCTTTTTGTTTTTATCTCCCAGAAAGCCTTTCAGGGTATCCCTCACTTTTTAACGGGGGGACAGCCTGGAGGACTTTCAATCTACCCCCGGAAAGACACCCATCGAGGATTACAGATCCGGGGGAAGGGGAAAAGGAGACAGCAATATGCCAGACATGATCGAAACGTTGAAGAAGCTGCCGCAATACTGCTACAACAGATTACCGAGCACCAACGAGATCATCGGAATCGAAAGAGGCGTACCCGGATATACAAAGATCACCAATCTGCCGCTCGGCATAGACACAGTGGAAAAGGCCAATGAGCTCCTCGGAGTAACCAAGGGACAGGCCGAGGCCATGCTCATCGGATCCATGTTCGGGTGGCACGTGCCCGGAGCCGACCCCGATGCGTACGATCCCGAGTCCGGGAAACCCAAGAAAAGATAAACGAGCTGATAACCAGGCCATGGTCAAGAAAGCCTATAAAACCGTAAAGGAGCCATGGCCCAGATCGCGGCGTAACCAGCCGGCAATATCCGGATTCAAGAGTCGTTCATGGATGTCGGTCCGGACGCATTTGTTTCGCACCCGTAAGCCTTCACCTTAACGGGGAAGCAGGGTAGCCATGGAGAAATGGATCATGAAGAAAGCGATCATTGCGATGCTGCGACGGCTCCCGTGTATAGCCGTCATTCTCGTCTATCTCCAAAACCTCTACCTCGACGACAAGGATGATTGGGACCGGGCGGAGGCCGAAGCCAGGGGGTATCTCGATGCCCGGGTATGGCCGTTCACCATGGCCGGGCAGAAGCTCGAACGCTTCCTGTCCCCGGCATTTAACCTCAAACGGCCGCGAGCAACCAAAGTCAAAGCGGCGCCGGATATCCCCGACGCGGCGCACGCTGCGGATCCGGTCAAGGAAAAATGGGAGCAACATGCGGCTTAACCCGATTAATCGGTTGCCTGACGCCGATCACGCGAATATTTATGGAAAAGGGAGGTGATTTATTGATGATCAAGATATGCAAGATCTGCCCGATCGAACAACCGGGGTGCAGCTGCCCCTTACAGAACGAGGAGGTCCCGGCCAACTTCACGGAACTCGCGCGGGGCATGGTACCGGTCCCGGTATAACCGCGGCGTTCGTTGAGTGAAAAAAGCATTACCGGCCGCGCGTCAAGAACCTTCAAAAATCCCGATCAAAAATCGATGTCTGAGAGGAGATACAAACCATGGAGACGCTTGAATTGATTCCGGCAGCGGAAAAGGAAGTCTGCAGTGATCTCAGGGCCGCGCTCGATCTGATCGATCTCGGAACCTGGGAAAGCGAAGCAAAGCGATTTTTCCGGTGGGAGGACGGGAGCTGGTTCGAAAACACCGCGAAGGGCGTCATACCGGTAAGCCGCAGCTTCATACTCGAAACCCTGGGAAGCAGAATATCGGGGTTCACCGACGACGAACAGAGCGACCTGCGGTTTCCCGTCATGATGGCCCGGATCAGGGAGCGGTTGTGGCTCACCGGGCTTTCCCTCGAGGGGACGGAGCTGTGGGCGGAAGACTGCTACGAGGCCGGGCTTGACCCGCTGCCCGAGCTCCGGAGCCGACTCGAGGGACTGTGCGACGTGCGGGAAGGCTATCCGTACAGCCGGCCTGGGAAAGCCACGCTCATCTGCATAAGGCGCGGGACCAAGACGTATCTGCGGGAAGTATGGCTCGCGGACGCGGCCGAGAACTGGGAGGTGCTGTCAGCAGCAGCGTAAGACAGGGCTTGCGATCGCAAGACCCTCGATAACACATAAAAGGCCGCTTCGGATTCATTCCGAGGCGGCCTTTTTTTATTTCAATCACGAAAGGAGAAGATCCCATGTTCAGATCGTTGAATGTCAAGGTTTCAGCCACTGTCGTTACGTGGCTCGCAGGAATAGTGCTCCTGCAGACCGCTCAGAAGAAAGGAGGGCCGCGAGTGGGAACCAAGGAAAAGCAGAGGATACTGGACGTCCTGTCCGTCGTCAAGAAAGACGAGAAAGCCTGCACGCTCATCCAGCAGGTCCTCGAAAGCGCCGTGGAGTACATGGCCGCCGCGTTCCACACCGAGACCAGGGGCGCCATGGAGCGGGCGCGCGGCACGGAAGGGGCGGAGTACCGGGCTGTCATGGAGTCCCTGGATCGCGCCCAGAGGAGAAAACACGACGTCCTCATCGACAACCTCAGGATAGCCAACCGGTACCTCATGAAGACCGTCGGCAAAGACGAGATCCCGGCCGGAGGCCTGTACACGGAAAACCCCTGGCACTTGTCGGAAATGGAGCTCGACCGACGCGCGATCGGTGACTGGGCAGGCAGGCTCATCCTCGGGTTCTACGAGGAAAGGGGATAAAGAAAGACCCGCAGGGAGTTACACGTCCCTCGCGGGTTTTTTATTGCCTTAAAAAGGAGGTAAAGACCGATGACATATCACCATATAGCATCGATGAGCGAGGCAGATTTGATGGCACTCTCGGTTGCAGCACTGGATGAACTCAAAAGAAGGTCCGCCGCGAGAAAGAACGAGCGCGCGGCCGCGGCCATCACCTACTCGCAGAACACGAAAAGCGGCACGATCGTCCGGCTTGAGGACGGCACCCCCCTGGACCGGCCGGCATGGTTCTACCTGCCGTTCCTGACGGGGCTCTCCAAGGCCTTCCAACCCGTAAGGCAGGGCAATATCTCGCACTACCGGGAGGTCCTGGAGGCCGGGAAGGTCCTCAAGATTACCCGCCTCGGCGATACCCTTGCCCGCGTCAGGGTCGGCGGCGACTTCAAAAGGGTCACGATCGGCGAGTCGACGATCGAAGGGCCGATAACGGTCCTGAAGTAGAAATCAGCGCATATAAATACTTATTCGGAGGGAGGTGAGGCACCGATGAGCAAACTTGAAAGAGAGGCGCTGCGCATATTCGCCACGGAGATGCGGGCCGCCAGGAAAGATAAGGCCAAGATCATTGAACTTGCGAAACACGACCCGGACATGATTTTGGGGGCGCTGAGGACAATTCCCAGGGAAGACCGGCAGGAACTTCAGTGGCTCAAGGCAGTAGCCAAACGATTCAAGGGTTAGTTGTTGACGAAGGCTCGGGGCTTCACGCGGGTAAAGCAGTTGGGGCAGGTCGGTTCGGCAACCACGAATAGCCTGCCGCCGGCCTCAACGTCATGGAAGTCAACACGGACGGAAGGGTCGGTAATGTCGATCGCGGTTTTACACCGGGGGCAAACGGGCTCTTCCTGCTTCACAGGATACCCTTTCTTCCTGGAAGCCAGCTTTACAAACGCACGTAAGAGTTTTTCCTCTGCGGTAATCATCTCGATTCCAATATACCGTAAGAGATTTTCTCTGTCAATTCGAAAAACCCTAATCCCGGATCCAAGGTTCGCCGGGAAGGGCATACAAACTTTGGAGGCATCAAAATGAAAAGCACAATGATCGTAGACGATACCAGGGGCGGCGAGCTCGTATCCATACTCAAAGGCGCGAACGAATTCCTGAGGGACATACCTCTGTACGAGCCGACGCCGATCGAGACGACCAGGGCGGAGCTCCTGACATCGATCCGGGACCTCTCGGAGGACCTTCGGGACGAGTCGTTCTATTTCGGCTGTGCGCAAGTCCAGATTCACCTCTGTCTCGAGCGCAAGACGCTGCTTGATGCGGAGCTCAAGAAGATCGACCTGCGGTCCAAAGGAGCGGCCGCGAACGTCATGAAGGGGCTCGAGGCGGCCAAGTGGCGCACGCTCCGCAGCCGCAAGAAACTCATCCGCGAGCTTGACCAGCTCTTCACGGAAAAAAGGGACCTGGCAGGGAAGATCAAAAACATAAGGGAGATGATGAGCGGGCTTCGCCGGATCGTGGGCACGCCCCATCTCCTCGCCATGGCCGCCGCAGAGTCCGGCGATGCCGTTCAGTAATATGACGTTGAATGGGGAAATAATCTACCTGCCGGCTTTCGGAGTCGCAGACAGGCGAATCAGGGTTTTTCTGCACACGCCGCAAAAGAAGCGATATGGCGTGCGGGTCCGGCCCAGCCCTTCAGTAAAGGAACATCCGGGCCGGTTTGAAGTAATCCAAAGCTTCGTCCCTTATACGGCGCTCTGCGGAGATGTCTTCGCAGGGTAGCCGTTCTCCGGTCATTTTTCTCCCGTTAGAAGCATCGCCCGTATGCCAAAAAGCCGGCAAAGGAATAGTCCCCCATACGACAAAGGAGTAAAACGCGATATGAAAAACGACAAGTGCGCGGCAATGAAGATGTTGTCAATCATAAAGGTGTCCTTGGTAAGGGAAGGGACGCTACCCTACAACGGGTCCGCGAACGCTGCTAAAAACGCCGCGGATATTACGAGGAAGTTTCTCGACCAGGCGGACCGTGAACATTTGATCGCCCTCATGCTGAATATGAAGCTTCACGTAGACGCGATTCACACGATTTCCATAGGGTCTCTTTCATCGGCTGTTGCCTGTCCGCGCGAGGTGTTCAAGGCGGCGATCCTCGCTAATGCATCGGGCATCATTCTCGCGCATAACCACCCGAGCGGAGACCCGACGCCGAGCCAAGAGGACATTCTTGTGACCAGGAGACTGAGAAAGGCCGGAGAAATCATCGGCATTAACCTGGTAGACCATATCATTATCGGCGATGCCGATAGTTATTACAGCTTTAGTGATAGCGGCATAATGTAGCGCCGGGTCCGTAAAGTTCGAGCGCAGGAGAGCAAACCGCTGGGCCTCCAGCGGTCGGCGATCTATCAAAGGAGGATAAATAATGGACGCATTCACCTGTAAAAATTACAGCCTTGGAGGCAAGAAGACTCCAAAGAAAATTGTATTACTCGGAGACAAAACGAAGAGGCCCGAGCCCGCGCAGCACATCATCGAGTTTCCGGGCGG
This sequence comes from Nitrospirota bacterium, assembly GCA_963769335.1. GTDB lineage: Bacteria > Nitrospirota > UBA9217 > UBA9217 > UBA9217 > JAJYKN01. The sequence goes on from CAVYLT010000086.1 coordinate 74,130, forward strand.
CGCGATAGAGGTATCCCGCACGAGCGACGGCAATTATTGGGCCCACATCATCGTGAACCGGGACTATCTTCTTGACGACTGTGAGGGTATGCGACGCGCGTTCGGAGAGATCGTAGGCGGGCGTATTGACGCAGACAACGGAGTGAATCAGATCCCCGACCACGGGAGAATAACTCAAGTGGCAATGCTTATTCGCCCGGGTTTAAAAGCCACATAATGGGGAATTAAGAAGGCGAAGCGTTATCGAGACTCGACAAACGGATCGAGTCAGGGGAGGCATTCATGCAAGTCATTCGAACGATCAGAACACAGGAAGTGAATTTTGTCGTGCCCGACTCCCTGGCTGCGAGATTCAATCGGGGGAATTTGAGCTATGACGGCCTCATGGAGGAACTGGACAAAATAGGGAGCCGTCATGACATGGTGCCCATGGATTTCGCTGTCGAGGAGTACACGACCGTCGGCGATATTGTCGATGTGATCTCCACGAAGGACCACCTGAAACGTGTCAACCCATACCCCGAGAAAATCATCGGGGCTCTTCGGGAAGAGAAGTAGATGCTCAATTACGTCGCGAGGCGTACACATAAAGAGGCCGCAGTGGGAGACACCATTAAACCTGAAGGGGGAAAAGGACCAACGATACGAGCGGCCGTAAGGGAAAAGTCTTCGTCCTGGGAGGGGAGATCGCGCAAGCTTACAGGGCGTGATGCAAACCTTATCCGGCAGATACATCCCCAGGCCGCCTCGCATTCGCTTGGATTCCGCCCGTAAAGCAGCCAACGATATAAATAAGGTAGAGGAGTGGCTTAAACAGCAGGCCATCGATGAGGCTGCCTCGCGTCACGATGAGTTCAATCTGCTCAGCTTCCATCAATTGAAACCCGGAAGATTTTCGCAGGCAGACAAGGACGGGGCAAATCTATACTTATTTGGTACAGAGAACCCGGTTTTCACGCCGGAAGAAGAAGCCGCGATCGCTCAAGGTTGACACAGATAACAGGCGCAGTTTTTTTCAGAAGCCTCTGCAGGGTTTTATATCTCTCTGCGGAGGTTTATTGTTTTTTGACATGGGAGAGACGGCGATATAGCGATCTAGGCGGGAGCATACTATATGGCGATAAAACTGTTTAACCACACCGCTTATGACGACAGGCTTCTCAAACGGCTACTGACCTTTGCCGCTCGCGTGGTCGGCGTGAAGGATGAGGTTGTCGTCAAGGTGACGGCCGCGAGGAAGAGCCCTAGCGGCGTATTCTACCGGGGGTTCCCGTTCTATTACTTTCTGCGGAAACGCATGAGCAACATACCCTTATCCTGGCGTCGCCTTGTCGGGAAGAAAAGCGGCTGGGTGTGCATCAGGATCACGAGCCCCGATAACATCCAGGAAGGCCATCATTGGCGGAACGATATGTCCGCTGCCTTTTGCTTTCTCGAAACAGCGGCCCACGAAATGGCGCATGTGCTCCAGCACCGGGGCGGGCTCGCGTTCGCAGAGCGCCGCACAGCCTCCGGCCGAAGGATAGCGCATGACCGGCGCCCCATCGAACTCGACGCTGACAACCGTGCGGACGAGGCGCTTGACAGACAAAGACATCGGGCGGACGAGCTTGCATTCGAGCTCGCGATGCATATTTACAATCTTAAAAACAGGAGTGGTTCGTAAAGCCGGCGCAGAGAGAACCCAGACGTTGGGGCCGTAAGAGCCCTGTCGGCGAGCTGGGTTAGGCACTATTGGAGGCGACATATATGGGACCATCAGCGGCAACGGCGACCTACTGGAAAAAGCAAGGACGCACGGTAAAGCCCGGGTCAACTGCGATACGAGTGAACGGGGCATCTCTCTATCACAAGTGGGACACAGAAGAAAAACGCCCGGTGCGTAAAATATACAGACCGGGCGTACTCAAGAAACATAGATAGCGTCTTACGACAAACGTTATTTCTGAAGAAATTAGCGTAGGGAGGGCGAAATAGCCATGTCAAAATATCTTGAAGTGAAGCGGATCGTGTACGAAGGGAAGCCGTCTCAATATTCTCTCAAGGCTGGTATCAACGAAGATACCGAATACAAGGAATTGTACGTGAGCATCTACGATGCACAGGGAAAGTGTGTCGGGGATGTTTTCTTCACCGTATCGCAGGAAACAGGCGAACCGCGAATCCTGATTACCGCGAACGGCGACGGTGACGGCGCACATCAGCTTACAGTATACCCACTCCGGCCGACCGCTGAGGCAGTCATAGAGGAGGAGACATAATGAAAAGGCACGTTTATGTTCTCACGACCGAGACTGACAAAGGAAATACGGTAACAGCCTACGCAACGCAGGAACAGGGAGAACGCGCTTACATAGACACCGTGAACGAATTTTATGACGTGAACACGAAGACCTATGAGGAGGCCCAGGCCGAAGCCGGCAAGGCCGTGGGCGAGGGCAGTATGGATTTTGTCGCACTTGAAAAGTGCGAGATTGAGGGATATTCCCGCCCGGAGATCGTTATTTACGTCCAGGGCGGCGTGGTCCGGGGAGTTAGCGCGACCGAACGCATGGGAGTCAACCTGATCGACTTCGACAACCTGAAGGCAGAGGGCAAGACGGACGAAGAGTGCAACGCGATCCTGAAAGACGCGAAGGCAGGGCTGGTAGGGATATTCTAACAGCGCATTTTAATCTCGCATAAAGGAGTATCACTATGGCTTTTCATGGTGAACCAACGGAAAAAGAATACAAGGCGGCTTTCATCTTTGCCGGGATCGGCGGCGGGGCCCATGTAATGTCCGTGGCAGCGACGAAGCAGCCCCTTCAGGACGAAGTGGGGATCCTGGTCGAGAAGTGAAAGGCATAACCGCGGAGGTGTATTGTGGGATCTCAAGATATTTGCCGTGCGGGAGCTTCTATATTAAAGAAGAAGCCTCAATCACGGCTTACAAAGAAGGACATAGACCACATTATTAAACGATGGCAAGCTGGTGAGATAAGCGGCAGCCAGATGTGCGCAGAGCTAGACGAACTTGAGCGGAAGCAGATAACACTTTCATTCAGCGAACAGACTTGCGGTCACCCATAACATTCAGAGTTACAATGTAGATCAGTATTCACCATCCGGCTACGGCCCGATGATTTCCGCGAACTGCCCGGTGCGGACCCGCACGCCGGGTGGAGTGGTAGCCGGGGGATTTTCTCCCCCGGCTACTCATATTGTGGCGCGAAGCGGTCGGACACTACGCGCTGGTTGGAATCACTCTCTTGTCAATACGAAAGATTCGACCTAAATGTTTCAACTCCAATGTTTTTAAAATTTACATAAAGAAGCGGAATTGATATGCAGCACTCCCCAAACCAGGCATCCGTTTCAGCACTCTGGCAAGGACCTTTGCGTAGCTCATCGTGACGGGAAGAGAGTCATACAGAGCATCGTTGTTCCAGTTCATCTTGGACAGCGCTAGTATGGCGCGAGCAGTTTCATCCCATGGACCATGTCCGGCATACCGGACGAGTCGAATGGGGCGGGGGGTACTGCGAGCACCCTTGAAATAAGACCGGTCGCTTATGCCGCCCACCTCGCCATGAGTCCATAAAAGTGCTTCCCGGGGACCTAGGCCGATGAGCGAACCACGCTGGACAGGAAAGGCCGCCGGTGCTCCCTTCTTCGCGTCACCGCGAACAGGGTCAATCCGCACGCCACGCCAGCTCACGTCTTCCACCACTTGCACAAGATCGACAGCCTCGCACAAGTGAAACGCCTCCATAGCACCATCTACTTCATCCTGCTTGAACTCTGTATTCTTATGGACCATCACTCGGCGCGGAGAACGGCCTGCATGGCGTCTTCGGTAGAGATCCATCGACCGAGTTAAAACACGAAACATCTCCGTCCTAGAAAGAAAAGGATTTTCTCGCTGAACTTCAACCTCATGAGCGTCGTACGCCACGAACTCAAGACCCGATCCTTCTGCATCGAATACCTGGCTGCAGCAAGTGACGAAACGGGGCCGGTCCGAGTCAGGTGGACGAACAGCGTACGAGAGGCCAATGTAGGCAGTCTCTGAGTCCATTTCGGCCAGCTTCCACGGCACACCACCGGCTTTGACGTACAATGCTAGCCCGAAGCGCCACATGACGCTTGCTCGGTCACGATATGTTAAAGCACTGTCTTCTAGAACCAACTGAATCGGCAGGCGACGAGCCGCAGTAGTCGCCTTTAAATGGTCGTGCAAATCGAAGTCCTCGTCTTCCCGTCCAACGAAGCCGGGCGCCCAACGTTGGGGGAGGTAAATGACGAGAACATCGAACTCCGTGCGTCGAGATTCCAGGCTCTGGATCGCTCGGATTAAGCGCTCAGCCAAAATGATGTGCGGTGTGGACGAAGAAGAAAGGTCTGTTTCAAGCGAGGCATCCAACTCTACATGGCAACCTTTCCCCGCACCAGTGAAACGAAGCCCGAAGATGCGTTGAAAGCCTGGCCAATCTATCAGGTAATCTTTACGCTCGGTTGGCTTGAATGACGACTGAAGTTCTTTCATGAAAGCGTAAAGGCGAGGGCTTTCGCCAGCTGGTGCCAAGGTGGCAACTCGAATAGGGTCAGGTACCCATCCGCTTGAATACGGACCAAAGCGAAGCAGGCCGCGCAGTGGATGGACTTCGCGATCTGAAGTGCGATCAGGGTGGAACGCCAGCTTCGGCTCCGGTAGCCAAACGTGCGACGCGATCTCGCTGCTCATGCCCCTACCCTCCGTGAAAAGGCGGTCTCAGGCGATAGGCGAAATGTCGCATCGACTCCATCGCCAACTCCCAATGCACGGAGATCGCCGCTGTCACCACCCAGAAGTTCGGCCCAGAACCCGATGAGGTCGTTGAGGATGCGATTATACCGTTTAACGGTGCGCTCTCGGGCAAAGTCTGTCGCAGCTGCCTTATTATCTTCGTTAATCCCGTCAAAGACGCAGCGAGGTTCGAACAGCAACCAAAGCCGATCATCAGCCCACTCCAGACGAATAGCAACGCCCTCTCGCCAGGTCAATTCAGGATGTCCGTTAACCGCTCCTTTTAGAGAATCGACTATTCGCTTTAGTGGAGTCCACCTTTCATCTCGGGGGTCAACTGGAGCGAGCAGATCCGCTGTACGTCGGCGTATTACGTCCAGATGGCGTTCACGAGAGATCGCGCAGGTAAGTGCTTCACGAAGTAGGCCCCGTTCCGCAGAGTCGTAACGTAAACGTCGCGTCTCGATAGTGTGAAGGTCGAAATCGGTAATACCATGGGCATCGAATGCTGCACGCACATCTCCGTCGGCACCATACGCCAAAACTCCGCTGCTCGAGCGGGCAACGAGGACCTTTCTGCCGGCATCTACCACTGCCTGCCGAACTTCGGCATACCCTCCAATGTCACAAACAACGCGGCGACAAACAGTCGGGGATTGCACCACTGGCAACGCATTGAGCCGTATCTCCGGCCACCCGCACTTCCCAGCAGGGCGAGGGGCAGAACTCCAGCGCTGTCGTTCAGCCGCGAAAGCGTCTATAACCTTCGTATCGAGCCCGCTGATCAGGCGGACTAAGTCCCTCAGAGCTTCGTCAAAGCTCTGAATAGATACTAGCGAGACCTCTACACCACCTTCCGCTGCACGTGTTAGGAATTGCAGAACGCGGGGCAAGGGCGGGCCGTCTCCGCGATGGAGCCAGAAAAGTCCTGCAGGAAAAGCTCCTTCCCGATCAACCGTTTCGTTCAGTGCGTCCATGATGGAGTCGTCGCGACCACTATACCCCGCGACCACAAGTCCGAATCGGCGGCAGGATTCGATGAACATCTGTCTTAAACGGGAATCCTGCTGGCGCAGTTCATCGCTGGTGTTCTTGAGACGCCTGGAACGAAAATCCCCGTGCAGTTTAACTTCTACTGGCCAACGTTGTTCACCAATGGCTTGTGCAGCCAAATCCGGTGAGTCGAGGGCTACGGTGGTCAAAAGGCCTGTCCCATCGTGAACTTTTGCGCACGCATCAGCGATGAGAGGGTCGAAATTCGTGGTCCACACGAGGCGCGTCAGCCTGGCGCACATAAGCGTGGCAAGCACCAAGTGGCCATACGATGCTTTCGCCCCCTTCATCTTAGCGTCAATGTAAGTTCGCCTGTCTGCTTCCGCCGGATAGACAGCCTCGAACAGTGCCGCGTATTCCTCGGGAGTATCAGGTGGTGGCAACTGCCCAAGAGCGTCGACATGCGCCTGAAGCCGTGCACGAACGACCGGATTTGAGAGATCGCTAACGGCGCTGGGAGAAATGCGCTTCTGGCTGACGTACAATTGTTGCTTTAACTCCCAAATCATGTCTGAGGCGGTTGGAATTCCAGCGGAAGCTGAGGATCCAGCACCTAAGAGCCACATCAAGTTCACGGCGCGCATTGAGAAGCGCCGCGCGAAGTCATCATTGCCAAGCTCGATAATTCCGATTTTACTGTTCATGATATACCTTTTGCTGGCCAACCGGTGAGAATGTTTCAGGAAGAAAGCAACAGCAACTGACGATTTGCCTGAGAAGCCTTCTGGTCCCGCCCATCTATTTTGTTGCTCGCCAATAGAAAAAACCAGGCGTATTCTTGAGGATGTCTCTTTGCTTAAGATGCTCCTTCAGTCCTTCCATTGCCTTGACTTCAGCGAGCACCGAAAGCCCCGCTAACGCCGCACCATTTAGGGGTCCGGACTGGGAAGACAAAAGAAGGCCAGCCAATGATCCGATTGCTATGCCGCAGTTAATGAACAATAATTCACGAAGACGCACATTGGCCTGGTTTATCCGTTGAAGTGGAAGCTCTATGATATCCCGCACAAGTTCATTTCCCCGACGCGCGCGTTCAGCTTCGTCATCGATTGCCGATAGCTCATGCAAAACCTTTGTCAATTGGCTTCTGAACTCAGAATATGCCAATTCGTCTGCCCGAGCCTTTGCGAGCGACGAAATAGATACTTGATCGAAAAATGGAAGCTGAAGCTCCAGGAGCGACCGGGCGTATTTCGATTCTTTTGTTTTAGCGCCTGCTGCATATGGCATGAGATCGTGGGTAACCGTAATATCAGTGAGCAGCGTCGCTCCCACTAATCTCGCAAGCGATATGTCTCTTTGTATCCGGCGCAATCGTCTGACCACGAGTTTTTTTGCTTCCGCATTTTTCCAATTATTAAACTTCGTTTGATCTATCACCGACCTGTGGTCGAGCCGCATTTGAAATTCATGAGTCCCTTCATTGAGGGATTCCGGCATGATTTCGAAAAACATGCGGACGGTTGAAAAAGCATCGCCGCGTATTTGGACGCCTATTGCCCTTGAGGTGTTAAGGTTGGCATTCTGTTTCGATATCGGGCGCTGTGTTACAGGATCAACGAGAAAGATTTCTACATTTTCGGCCACATATTTTTCGAGATCCGCCTTGCAATCCAACCCGTCCATCGGGTCTTGGGCCGGTGTCCCGTCGTCGTGAAAAACATCGTCTAAATACATCGCTCCTGGCGGTTGCGCCAGTTCCGAGAGATAAGTTGGCTGGATAGATATCACCCCTATCGTAGCCAAGGGCTTGATTTCCACCAAGTGTTCGAGTGTAGATATCAGCTGAGACCTGAGTTCGATCTTTCTGTCGGTTCTCGATGACGGATCTGGCATGATTCCGATCTCTTGATATTTGCGGAGGATGCCAGGGATTGGGTCGTGGAGATATACGCGGTCAAGATAGAGAGAAAGCTGTTTCAGGGTTGAAAGGCCAAATATGTCGGATTGGCTGTCTGGCAGAATCGATAAAGTTCCGGGCGCAGCTTGCGTCGGCGGTTGACGCTTCGAAGACATATTTGAATAATTAACCAGAAAACCGATAACGTCGTTATACGACCATCGAGACAAGACCTTCCTGACATCTTTGGTTTTTTGCAGACCGACAGTTTCAAGAAATTCATAAGGTTCGTTCACGTCCATATCCACCAATGAAGAGATAAGGCTTCGGATTATAGCGAAACTATATCAGATCGGGGAGCGCGGAGCAATCAGGACAGCTAGCCTTGCCAGCGGGCGTTTCATCTCCGTGCCGGTCGGATCGTCGGTTCCAGCATATCCCTTTGGAACTCGGATCGACTATTACGCCTTTTCTGATCTCGATTTGACGGCTACCGCCCCAATAAGCACAAACGGCACATGCTCCAGTATTTTTCACGAAGAATGGGTAGGGCATTTTACGATCCTCGCTGCATCTGATAGCGTCTATTTTATCTTCCCGTCGGAATCTTTGTCCGGATTGTGTATTCCGGCACCGATGACCTTTCTCGCTCTCTCGAAAAACTTGCCGTCGGTCGGAGGCGTCATCTTGACAAGCTCGTTATATTTTTCATGCAAATGCTCCACCTCTGTCGTGAAGGCATCGTCCGACATTTTTCGTGATTTTGCCTCGTGCAGGAATCTGGCATCGTGTTTCAATACGGCAAAAAATTTCCCGGCATTCAGATGGTCCTGATACCTTTTGTTCGGGTCCAACACTGTGGCCACTGCCGACACCACTGACGCGATGACCGTCACCCAGAGCCATGATGCGGGCTTTAAATCAGCCGCCACAAGGGAACTGGTGACAGCCGCTATGATTGCGGGGATGATTTGGAAAGCGTAAGCAAGGCTCCTGTTCCATAACGCGATCTGAAAATGCGTTTCAGCGGTATAGGTGCAATTCTGCTGTATCTGCTTGCATTCGTCTATGTATTTTTCTTTCATATTGTTATGAATAGCTCAGGGCTCTCGTTGGGAAGGATTCTCTGAACAGCACTCTCCAAGCCTCGATTTTATTATTGTCATTTGCCATGCTTTCGATCTGGCTGATATGGGAAACTATGTCATCGAAAATTTTGCCGAGGGATAGAATGGTAGCCTGATCCAGGTTGATCGCCGGCGAGTTGCTTCCCGGCATCTGGATGGGTTTCATGACCTCATCCTTTGCGAGAATGAAGAACAGCTTTATCAGATCCGGATAGCTGACGGTTTGACGGTTCTTTTTTCTATAATCCACTATGGCCGGAATTAGCTGCGCGGCGAGTATCTCCAGCGGAAATGATTTCAAATACGGGAAATGGAGCCGTTTGATCGATTTAAGCATCTTGATCGCCGGTACGAGGTATCCGTCGCTGGCCGCGTTCATATCCGTGATGCGTCCGGCCTCGAAATCATAATCAGCGAGAACCCACCGGCCGTTGTCAGGCACCCAATAGCTCCGCCTCTTGGGCGAGTGGGTTTTGCCGTCCGGGCTATGGCCGATCATGTCGAGGTAGGCCGGGACGAGTTCAACCTTTACCTTGTCTGCAAACTGCAAGCTGACAGTCGGCGAATCTTTCTCCGGATTTTTCAAAGAATATCGTTCGCTCTTGTTAATCGAACCGTGGACGTGATTCAGTGCTTGTTCGGGCAGCACGCCGTTGGGATGTCCGACCGGCAGCCAGCTGTAAAATTCGCCAAGGACTACAAGAATATCGATGTCGAAGACATCATTTTCTCGGGGCTGGACGCGGGTCTTGCGCTGTAATGACCCGATCAGCTGGGTTTTTTTGATTGCCCCGCTCTTGTTCTCAAGGGCGCTTCTAACGGCCACGTGCCGAGCTTGGATAATCTGATCGAATGAAGGATTGAGTTCAAGATTTTGTTTTAGTCTGAGAAAGTGGTCGTTCATATCATCCCTTTACTTCTCCGCGTGATGGTTTTTTTATTACAGCTACAACTTTTCCGCTGATATTGAAATCATCGTCAGGATGGAGATAGATGGGTTCGTAGTCGTAGGAAGAATCGGCCATCAAGACGATCTGCCCGTTCGCACGGTCGTCGATAAATCGTTTGATGGTCGCCTTGTTGTCTATGATCGCTAGAACAACATCCCCGCTTTTCACATCGACATCGTCTTTGTTGACGATGACATAATCGCCATCCTCGATGTGCTTGCCCTTGACTTCGGCACGATTCATGGACGATCCATCGGTCTTGATCGCGTAGAGGCCCGTCGGCTTCGAGCGCCCGACCAGCTTGCCCGATACACGAAGTATCCCCTGAAAATTCTGCTCAGCAAAGACGGTGGCTGGCCCGCAGTTCGCGGTTCCGATGACAGGGATGGAAAAAAGCTTGGAAGCAGTGTGCAGGAGGCCTTTTGCCCAACCAGGCGTCGAGGATGCTCTCTCCATCGTACCCTTGCCGCGATCTATGGTAATAAGACCTTTTTTCTGAAGCTGAAGAAGATGGTGCTTGATCTTCTGGGGGGATTCGTGCGGCAGACCGATTGCACCAGCCATCTCCCTGAGACTCAGTTCGGCAAGGTTTTTCTTATTTGACAGTTCGAAAAGTTTTTCTTGAATCGAATGCATGTTTCTTTATATCACATTAATTCCAATAATGCAAGTAAATCCTTAATACTTGACGGAACCCTTTAATGGGTGACCTCAATAGGTTAATTCCAAGTGAAACACTTGATGTTAGGAGAGATGACAAGTTCAGGAAGTAGCTATTGTTCAAAAAATATATCATAAAATGCATGATACAGACAGATATTTGTGATTACCTAGAGGGTTCACCCTGCTTCCAAAAATAGGAGATATGTTTATGGCAAAGAGAGGAAAAAAAAGAGAACTGATCTCACGGTACGATCAGAGCGATATCTCAGATTCTGAAATCGAGTACCGTACGGAGAATCTTTCCGAGTTCGAGTATGTTCTTGAGATGGTCATGGATAAGCTCGACAAGGATATTCCGAGTTTTGACAAGCTGAAGCAGCTCTACGACAACAGTAAATACGTAGAGCTTGCGAAAGCGCTCACGAGTGCTAAAGAAACAGCCAAGATCGTCGAGGATGTGGTCAGCACGAGTGTCTATGAAGATTATGAAATCCACAGCCTGTACTGGAGAGACGAGCAGGAGAATATCCGGGCTGATTGGATGGAGTCGGATTATTCGGGTTATTTCCGCCTGGAGGATGACAGCGACTATAAGTATTTCAAAGATGGTGTTGATCTGCTGCAAAAAACGATCGAAGGTCATCGCTCTGATGACTACGAGATGTGGCGAGAGCCGGATGGAAGCATCACGATCGGCGTAGGCAGCCGCAGCTACACATACATTCGCGTAGAAGAAGATTACAAAGACTGGCTCGGGAAGTGCGTCATCGATCGTGACAACAATATCTATAAGCTAAAGGGTTATGACGCCTATGATGGCAGTCACGCAGAATTCACCGCCTGCTGTTACGATCCCGAGTCGAAGATATTAGAGGATGCTATTTTATATGTTACAGAACGTGACTTCCAGTCTGACGATAAAGGGCGAGTGTATCGGATGACCCTCAAGGATGCTGTCCATGTGCGAAGAGTCCTCATGAGCCAGGCCCAGCTCTCGGACATGGGGCTAGAGCTGGGCATAGATATTATCAACAGCAGGCCGCAGTTTGCCGGTAGGTTGTTCGACCTGATGTTATCCGGAGTATTCTCGATACCCGATGATCTAAAGGGGAGAGATTTGATATTGATGTTGAACGTCTTGAGCCTGCTGAAATCGGGGAAGGGCTATATTACCAACCTGCCATCGAAGGATAACCTGCAGGTGAGGATGTTTGATATTTTGCTCCAGGCGGACGAACAATCCTATGAAATGGTCAATCAAGCTCATAAACTGCGAAGAGAGCTCGTGCGAAGTATCGCGGCCGCGCGATATCATCAAGGGCGTCGCTTTACCGGCGAACTTTCCCTTGCAGCCTGAAGGAGAAATCATATGCTTGAAGCGACTCAAAAGCTACAGGACATGTACGAGAAGTTTCTCAATTGTGGCAAGGGCCAGGAACGAGAGCGCCACGCCTGCTACCAGGAGGTCATCGCAGCAGTGTTCTACGGGGGAGAGTGGAAGGATCCGGACCGGAGCGTGCTGGGTTTTCTCACTCAATACGATCGGGAGTTCCTGGGGAAATATCTCTGGGATGCCTGGGCTGCACTCGATCATACGAAAGTGGCCATAAACAAGCAGACGACGCTTCTGTCTCTTCAGATGGCGCGCGCGTTCGTGAACATCAATGAACAGTTCACTCCCGGACCGCTGCGGGCTGATAAGTTCGCCGAGAAATTCCCCGGGTCCTGGCAGGAGTTCTTAAACTACCTTCTCAAGGGCAAGATGGGGATGGGCTGGGATCTGTTCGAGTGGCTCAATACCCGCGGCGAACTGTCTTCTCCGAACCAGACCATCGCTCCCTTTGATAAGGAGGCCCTCCTTACCTTTACAAAGGAGCTTGGCGGGAATCTCGCACGCTACCGCATCAACCTGAAGCTCATTCGGGACCGGAACAGCGCAGATGACTACCGCAATATCGTCATATCATGGTTTGACGCCATCGAGCCTGATCTTCTCGAGAAGCTGGAAGAGAAGGTGATCTGGAACTTCAGGGAGAAAGAGGAGCATGCATGGCTTGTACTGTTTTCTCGTGGGGGTTCGGACAAATACAGACTTGGCATCATCAAACAGGCGGCGAATAACAATCGGCGCTTTTCAAGCACGCCTCACGCCTCCTTTTTCGGTTCAAAGGGGGCCCGGCTGGGTAGACCATTCAGAATACCATCCGATTTAAAGGATGAGGACCTCTGCAAGGTGCTGATCTGGCTCCAATCCTATGCTTCGCCACGAGAGAATGTGCAGGCTATCCCCACGGTGGAGGAGTTCAATATCCGAACGATCGGGCTGCTCCTTGATGGGGGTAAAAAGAACCGCTATGATGCCGGGGCCGAAGCGAGGGCCAGCCTGTGCGAAGACAAAATGCTCAGCCGATAGTCTCATTAAAGTAAAATAAGAGGGGACGTAGAAATGCAGATCATGAACGCAAAAGATTTCAAACCGACAAGTGACATGATTCACGCAGCGCAGACAGTGTTCTTGTGTATGGCAATGGTTGAAACGATTAAACCGATAGTAACGGGCTACCAGAAGGCAATTCTCAATAAATATCAATTCAAGGTTGCTTCTGACAAAGTGAACCGGGGCCATGACAAGGACGAAATAATCCTCGATCCTGACAAATCCTATTTACTCGATGATTCAGATTCCCGGGTTTATATCGAGGAAACTTTTAGGGAAAGAGACAGAGCCGGCCTCAAGGTGAGTAACCCTGAATTCTGCCCCTTGTTGGTTGCCGAGCATAACCTGACGAAAGCTCAGCATATTTTAATAAGGTCGATGGAGCCGCTCACTGGTGTTACGCTCGATCAGATCTTATGTGGCAGGAACTGCCTGGACAACTTGAAAAAGTATATCGAATTGTCCTTGCGGCTTCTGGCCCCGTTCGTAAAAAATCCGCTTAAATCAGTCTAACCCCATCCGGGGCTGTAATATTACGAACATTTCGAGTGAATTGCGAACTGTGCCCTGCCTTTTCAGCAGATAGCCTTGTAGTGCGAATTTAAGGCGTATCTGCGCTCTCCGGTAGCAGATTAACAAATCACGTCAATATTCCAAGTTTGTTGAAATACGGGCAAGGTGCGCCTTGAGAAGGTTTGCGGACGCTGTTCAATGGTCGGCTTCTGCAGGCGTGGTTAATTCCTGTTCAGATGGAGGATTTCACATGGAAGGGTATTCCTACGACGAATTGAAACCGCTTGTAACGCACTGCCTTAAAAAAGGTGTGAGCGTTTTAGTAAAGGGCCATCCTGGGATCGGCAAGTCGGACATGGCGAAGGAAATTGCAGACGAGCTCAGGGCGGATATGAAAAAGGAACAGGCAGACATTAAGCTTCCTTTTATTGACATCAGGTTGGCGCAGAGCGAACCGTCGGAGCTGGCCGGGCTCCAGGTCCCGAATCGTGAGACGAAGACCATCGACCATTATCGTCCATGGTGGGTGCCCGTCGAGGAACCAGCTTTCATCATGCTTGACGAAATCAACAGTGCGGTGACCAAACTTCATCAATCCGTCGCTTACCAGATTGTTTTGGAAAAGCGGATCGGGCCCCATATCTTCGCTCACGGGACGGTTGTGATGGCTGCGGGGAACCAGGAGGAAGATAACGCGATCGTTACAACGCTTTCATCAGCACTGAATAACCGGTTCGCTCATTTTGTCATGCGGCCGGATGTGGATTCATGGCTCCGGTGGGCGGAGAGGAACCAACTCCCGGCAGACATCCGCGGTTGGGTGGCCCTGAGGCGCGAGAAAGTGATCTACGACAATAATGGGCAGGACGCATTCCCGACGCCTCGGAGCATCGCCCGCGCAGGCACGATCAACGGGGTTGACGATATACACAAAAAGAAGAAACTCGTGTCCGCCTGCATTGGTGAAGCACACGCAACGGATTATATCGCGTTTCTCGAGATATTCCGGAACATCAACCTGGATGATATCTTCGATAAGGGGGTCATCCCGGGAGTAAAGGGCGCCGAGCCGTCTTTCCTGTATGCGCTCATTTATGCCTGCGTATCCTATCTGTCAAAGCTCACGCCGGCCCAGCTCAAAAAAGGGAAGGCTGGTAACGCAGTGAAGCTGTTGATAGGCCTGGAGCATGCGGTCGAGTATCAGATCGTATTTCTCAGGATGCTTTTGAACCAGAAAAACAATGTTCTCGCCGCGCTGCAGGGCGTGCCTGAATTCGCGGTCATCGTGCCGAGAATATCGCATATCCTTACGCAGGCGCAGTGATATTAGGCAGGAATTGAAGCGGATCTTACAATACGGAGGACACCATGTCGTCAAAATGGGTTAAAAAATGGAACGTACCCGGCAGCAATAATAACACCTGGGTAGTTTCGCAGGATGCCGATGGAAATTATGGCTGTAGCTGTCCTGACTGGAAGTTTCGACGCCATAAGGAGTGCAAACATATAGATTTGGTGAAGACGGGGGGCGCGTCAGAAACAGTATCCTTGGAGGCCGTCCCTGGGAATGTCGGAGAGGTAACGATCAATGAACAGCCTGATGGAGCCAAGATGGTGCTGTATCCACTTGTGCCGCTCGGAGTCGCCGAAACAACCGATCTGGCCGCAACAAATATTTATGACATGATTCGGGCCGGCGTGAGCATGGAGAAGATCAATACCTACAAGGCCCAGTTTTTCCCAAAGGAATCATTCGCGAAGATCAAGGACCATGTTCTTTCTCAAGGGAGATGCGTCTATTCTCAGTGGATCAAGGGCAGGGGCTGGGTAAAGCCGGTTTATGTCGATGCACTGGCGCCCATCAAAGTAGAAAGAAGGGAACTGACGGCATGCTGAAAGATTCAGTTATCATAGAGGCCCGCGGCGGGGCTGTCGAGAAGGTTTCGGCCACGACCGCTTTAAAGATCATTCTCATTGATTACGACAATTATGAAGGCTCCGATAATATTGTAGAAACGGCAAATCAGCTTGCGCAAGGGCAGATCCCCGGACGTATCGTCCCGCATCACGAAGTGAGGCAGTTCATTCTGGACCTGCTTGCACCGGCACAAACTTGTCCCGATTGCAGCAGGGAGTATCGAGATCCCGCTGAGTTTACGTATTTGGCCGATCACGGAAAATGTTATGCCTGTCACAGAAAGTGGCAGACCGGGGGAGTGGAGAATCATGGGTGATAAATTCGACGAAAGGCTTGTGGTCACAAAGACGCGGATATCGCTGAGGCATCCGTTTTATGCGGTGATCGCGCTCAACGTGAGGTTTATTCTTGATCCTGCCTACCCGCACCTTGCCGCGACGGATTGTTGCAAGACCATTATCCTGAACCCGGTCCGCTGTGAGCAATTAAACGACGACGAGTTTATAGGGTTGATCATGCATGAGCTTGGCCATATCATTTTCATGCATGCCGCGCGGCGTATGGGGCGGGACAATGAGAGGTGGAACGAGGCCGGGGATCACGCCATAAACCTGGTCGTAAAGAGGGATATGGGTTACAGCTTGCCGGCAGGAGGCCTCTATGACGAGCGTTATGTCGATATGTCAGCAGAGGAGATATACGACGCACTTCCTCAAAATAACCAAGGCGGGTCAGGATCAAGCTGCGCCGGGGACCTGAAAGAGGGCAGGTTTGACGTCCACCTGCCGTTCCCGTCCGGCGAAGAAGAGACCGTAAAGGACATGATCGCTCTCGCCAACGCCGTGTGGGAGAGCCTGCCAAGTGACAAGCGCGGGACTCTGGGTGCGGGCATACAGGAGCATCTGAAGCGGCTATTCAAGCCGGTGGTCCCCTGGGAGCGGAAGTTCCACAGGTTCATCGGGGAGACGCTGTCCAGAGAGGACTATTCGATGACTCCTCCGAACAGACGATATCTCATGTACGACCTCTATCTGCCAAGCTTGCGCAGCTGGAATCTCGGCCGGGTCGTAATGGACATTGACGTTTCAGGCTCGGTTCGGACGAGGCAGCTGGATGCTTTCGCAAGCGAGGCGAAGAAGATCTCAACTCTGATCGAGGAATGTACCATAATCACATCGGACACTATGGTACAGCAAGTCGTCAAGTGTCACGAGGTGTCGCAGTTTCTGAAAACCCTTGAGTTTAAGGGGCGCGGCGGGACCGATCATCGACCGGTCTTTGATGCGATAAAGGAAATGAGGCTTGAACCGGAGCTCTTCATCGGCCTGACAGACGGAGAAAGCATCTTCCCGGAGAAGAAGCCGCCGTACCCGGTGATCTGGTGCTTGACCAAGGCAGGATCTACGCCTCCCTGGGGTGAGCGGGTCTATATCGACGTCTAGTGCGTCGTGATTGACAAAGAGGGCCATGGTCATATATATTGGCCGTGGTCCTCTTGGAAGGGGGTTTTACTTGTGGCAAAATTAATTTTCTGGGTACTGATAGCGGCCTCAGCGGGTTCACTCGTTATCCAGCTTCTGTTCGGCATCGTCACGCCGTTCCCGGTTGTCTTTGTGGTCCTCATACTGCTTCTTGTTTTCATGACCATCGAGGAATATTACCTTGCCCTCATTTGGATCGCCATCTGGTCCTATATCATGTGGAAGACGGGTGACCATGGCGGCCTGCCGGCAGCGTGGGAGTGGCTCACGAGCTGGCTGCATAAGTTCAGAGAAGTGAAGTACTAATAAATTATGCGGCTGAAATATTACATTCTCAAAGCAATCCCTGTCGGTGCGTATTCCGCGGCATTCGGACACCTGTTACGGTCTTTTTCGGACACGCGTTACGCCAGGTTCTAGACCGATTACGTATTTCGTCGGACACTCGTTACGGACAAGTTCGGACACCAATTACGCTCTAGCCGGACAGCAACTTGCCCATCGTAAGCTGTAATAAATTCATTTTGTATCATTGAATTTTGTGATATAGTTTTGTGTCAACAGAAACTTCCTGTACCTTGCGCATCTCACTCGACGGGGATTTGTGCATGTTTCACGTCGTATTTGACAATGGTGCATTATGCAAAATCAGAAAAACATTATTCCGTGGAAATGTCATATTTGTAATGGCGAATTTGACACGCCCGCTGGTGGAATATGCTTTAGATGCAATAGAGCGACTTGCCGAGATCATCTTCATCAAATTGGCGAGCCAAAACTGGAAGCCACGTGGGTTTGCCAGTCATGTCTAACGAACGAAGAGAAGACGAAGAGTAGCATAAAATGGAAGATCAAATTATCTAACCTATCGCTCAAGAGGGTAGCAGCAAAAATCCGCCGCGCCCCTTAGCTTCGAGTTAGTACTGAAAGGTAGGTGGTCTATTATGGCTAGGAAGTGGATTTTTACCGCATGGCTCATCTGCCAAGTAGTGGGATTTATCTTCGCGTCATATGGAGTCCTTCGTGAGAGTTTTGCAGATATAGCGACCAAAACGGGTTTTGGAGAAGGGCGTTTTGGTGAAGGTCCTTATGGTGGCGGATTAACCGGGCTAGAAGAAGTCGTGGTCAAGGTTGGAAAGGCAATTGGTCTTTTGCCTGGGGACCGAACTCTCACTGTTGTGGACCGCAAACGAAATGCTACATTCGCTGTTGTCGGTGTCCTATTAATCGGAGCATCGATTGCTCTGGATATTATTCTCAAAGTGTTGCCTGGGGAATAGCGGGTAGGTCGGGTAGTGCGCGGCAAAACCCGACAAATACCATTGGGTTGCGCGTCGCTTAACCCAACCTACGAATTTTTTAGCCGGGAAAAAGAGGCCAATGGACATTAATAGTTCCGACAGTTTTAATTTACATTTTCCCGGGAATTGGATTAAAGGGGAAGATCATTATGACCTTGAGATAGTGTTCAGTTTTATCAACAATGCATTTGAAGAGGCGATTATAGCGTTTGAAATGTTTACTCCCCTTATTGGACAAAGTCCACCTAGTGCATCTTCTCCTGAAGAATCTAATGATGTTGCACTATATTTTGCTCCTAATCACGACACTGCTCTTATGTCTCTATATGCAAAGGCATTCGTCTATTCTTTAAATACTATTGATAAATTACTTCCTATATTGAAAAAAAGACCAAATGCTCCTCAACAAATAATCTCTCTATCTGACTCCTTTCACCAAATATTTGGTTATCTGAAGCATATAAGAGATTCCTTGATGCACTTAGAACATCGAGGATTAGGACTAAACAGAAAAGGAGAGCGGATTGAATCTGGCCCTATCAGACATTTCGGTTCTTTTGCTGGCGATCATTATTTTTTCATGGGTGAAGACGGCGAGACATACAATGTTAAAATTGCTACATCTACCCTTCAGTGTGCCAGAGAAATAATACAAAATATTATCAACGCGTATGAATGGGAATAAAGCAATCTTAAGGCCCTCGAAAGGAGACATTATACCAGGTAGTTCTCTTTTTGATCCCGGCAGTTCGCAGTCCCAATGTGCGCTTCCAACATGCAGCTCGAAAGAGTCTGAGCGTTAAATTCCGCCCGGCTCCTCAGCCGCGTGTTAATAGGAAATCAAATGGCACATTTGACTACTTTTGAAAAAAAATTGGATTGAGTACGGGGTCTGTTCAACTAATTAGGCAAGAGGGCCAGAATGAAAGACGTAATTGATAAAATCATGGAAGCTTCCATGAGAGCAAGGACAAAATACTGTGAGTCTTTGGATTTCCCACAGAATCCAATCGACCGTGACCTTGACCCAATTCCACCGTTCTGGCAAAGAAACGAAGAGGTTAAGGTAATTCTCGTGGGGCAAGATCCAACAATCAGAAACAGAAGCAAAAGACGAAATATTACGGCAACACTCAATTTAGATAAAAAAGGCCCGCTTAGATCCTATGTTGAAAAAATCATTTCCCCCTTGCGGATTTCGTTTCAAAATATCTACGCAACCAATCTTTTTAAGTACTTTTATTCGCTCCCGCCGTCTGAAAGCATTTGTATACTGGAGAGTCACTTACCGGAGAACCTTAAAGTTCTTCTTGGAGAAATTGAGATGTTCCCCAGAGCTTCGATAATTCTACTCGGGGAGCCGGTTCTTCAGTTAATTGCGAAAGAGCACACGAAGGATCACAATCGGATGACATACTTTTGGAATTATAATTTTAAGACGAAGGTCTCGGACAAGAACTTTAAATTGCTTCAAGGAAGAGATAATCACCTTAAAAGGGACACATTCCCCTTTCCACATCAGCCCAGCATTTCCAAAGCCTTTTACAAAACGACTCTTCCCGCATATGTTGATTTCTTACGAACCAATAACGAAGGCATTTTTAAATGACACGGGTACTCTAAGCGACCAGGGAGTAATTTTGTGATAATGCGACAAAAGACAATTACCGATGCCAAGGGAAGAACCATAAGAATAGAATGCCCAAAAGTAGAGGACGGCTATAATTTAACAGCGTTTCATAATGCTAAAATCATCGGTGTTTTCAATCTCCGTCTACGAAACAACGCGTTAAAGATCACTGGAATGGGATTATACGAAGGATATGAACGAGCCGGAATAGGGACTGCAATCGTAATATTTGCAACTGACCTCTTCGGGAAAGAACTGTATGACCCGAATATCGACTATGCGGACAAAGGCATCGCATTTATGAAACGTTGTATTGAAAAAGGTCTTATAGCTTGACAACAGTAAGACATTTGTTGTCGTATCTCCCGAAAAATACCTATTCGATAATCCCCATCGTTGTCCCCATCGTTGACAGTCCCCATCGTTGTCACGTCCCCATCGTTGTCATTGACACCGCCACGAATCAGGAATATATTCATCGTAAATATTAAAAACGACTTGACGCCCATCGGGCCATAAGTCCGACTCTCGGAGTGACACAGTTTATGGGGCTAGGTCAACTGACTTGGGATGGTTAACAAGTGACCGAACATTCAGAAGAAGTATGGGCACAGCTTATCCTTTCAAAACCTGATTGTAAGAAAATACGAGATTTCCTCCATTCAGAGTTTGGTGTTCGTTCGGAATACTTCATGCCGCGAATGCACCTCACTGTTTACCACGCTCGTCGTCCGATGCACGGTGTCGCAAACAGACGCGAACGAGCTAATGTTGAGGTATCTGCGTCGGATACTCGGTTCATGCTTCTAGCTCCGGGTGGAGAAAATCCCCGGCCAGATCTTGACCCATGTCATCACAAGGTTGGCATTCGTATTCACCGAAAAAGTGCAGCCTATCGCGAGATTCTTCACTTCAGAGAGAGGCTCCTTGTACATGAAACCCGAGATGTACTCGGTCAGAGACGACCTAGTACTGCAAAGAGAAACGCATTCGGTGCTCGCTCTTTCCAACCGCATGTAGCCATATTACGTCTCGGCGTAGAAATACCCCACGATCTGAAGGAAATCGGTACATGCTTCCGAGAAACAATCGGTAAGCTACTTTTCGACAGATTCGAAATCCATATTAGCATAAAGTCCATGCCGGATTCACGAAACTTGACAAGGCCGTTGAAACTGTAACCGCACAGGGCGGCATCGTAACGCCGATAGTAGATGCTGCTAACTACGGGGTACTCCAATACAATTGTATCAAGGCAATCTATGAAACCCTTATCTGCCGATACTGGAGATCATTATCAATGTGGCTATTTATTTAGGCCAGACTGGCCTTGGTGTTCTTTTATGAGGTGTTAAATTGAGGATTCTATTCAACAATGCATAAATAATGTGCCACCCGGAAACAGAATTTGATATAATGCCGAAAACTACTCAATCAATTGTTAAGAGTGAACACGAATATGAAGATGGCAATACTAAACGAGGTCTTATCTCGAACTCCGGCGATACCCCTGTATCACTACACGAGGCAAGCTGGTCTTATTGGAATAATTGACGGAACAGAGATATTGGCCACGCATACCCAATATCTCAATGATCGTCGCGAGTACCTGCACGCTATTGATTTGGTTCGCGATCGCATTCGCGCTTATTCAGCATCTGCAAATGAGACTGATCGCGAACTACTTAGCGAAATGGAGAGCAGTCTCGCAGGAATAGAAAGCGTAAACGTCTGTGTCTGCTCATTCTCCGAAGAGCGAGATTCGCTTTCGCAGTGGCGTGCTTATGGAGCCGATACCTCCGGGTTTGCCATCGGCTTCCCAGGTGGGTTCTTAGCTGCGATTGCGGCAAAGAAGAAGTGGTACCTTGCTCCCTGCATTTACGAGGCATCTGAACAACAAAAACTCGTTGATGCCCTTGTTCAAGAGGTCTTAGAGCAAAACAGCGAACGGAAAATATCAGCACAATCCGATCAAGACTATTTGCCGCCGGGCGGTAACCTTAACGCGTATCTACATCGGTATGGACCGCTACTGAAGGATGATTCGTTTCGGGATGAAAAGGAGTGGAGACTCATTTCCCCTCCGTTGAATTGTAGGTCGAAAGCTTTTGGCTTTCGCGAAGGAAACTCGATGCTCATCCCTTACTACAAGTTTCCGCTCGTGGATGAGGAGGGGCATTTACGTCTCCACGAAGTAGTCGTTGGTCCTACACCACACCCAAAGCAGGCCGAAATGTCTGTCCGCAGTTTTCTCGTTCGCTGCTTTCAGCGTGAGGTTAAGGTGGAGTCGTCCAAGGTTCCGTATCGGAGTTGGTGAGTTAATTCCTTAATCCGATGGTGCCTGACACATCCATTGAACCAATGCGGAGATTGAAATGGAAAGAACAATTTTGGGCGTAATTAGTCTAGCCGTGGGATCTCTCTCTCATGCCAAACACGTTAATTTTATCGAGACCGCTTATGAAATTAGATTGGCTAATCGAAATATTTAAAAATATATCTGTAGCCGTAATCGGGGGCGGCTTGTGGTTTTTATATGATCACATACGTAGTCGCACATTCGAAAAAAAACTCTTGCTTGAAATTAAAACTTTTTCGGAACCTTTAGATGGGAAGCGAGTGCTCTTTGTGGATGTTGAACTCACTAATAAAGGTAAGGGGAAGCTCAAAGCCAGACAAGTCGGGCCTACTGACTATGTCTATAAAGATGAGCACGAACAACTAAAATATAGTTGTAGTTTGCAAATTAAGCGCGTAAAGACCAAGAATTTTGACAATGAAACATATCTCGATTGGTATAAAAGTCCTGAACTTGAGTCCGTGCCAGGCATCCCCGCAGAAATAAACCTCCTGGATGATTATATAGTTAGTAAAAAGAATAATGAGATAGAATTCTGGATGGAGCCAGGAGATATCGTTCAATTATCCGCTCCACTGGTTTTACAAGCGGGCCATTATCTACTGAAGGTGAGCTTCTTCGGTTCTGATTTAAACGAAGATTTCTGGAGTCGGTTGTTCTATGTGCATATTTAATGCATTTATAGCATAATCATTGGATGGACCGCAAAAATGGACAAGCACCAACTACTGATAAATGGTCTCTTTAAGCAAGGTAAGTGCCAGAATTCCATGGCCGCTCACCCGGGGCGCGTTATGGCTGACCAAGGATGAATAGAAATGACTGATGACCAATCGTTCAAGTCTTTTGTAAAGCAGTTACTTTTGCCAAGCACTATCCTTCTTTATGTGCTCACGTTGTTGTTGCAGCTTAAAGAAAGTCTCGAAAAATTAGGCCTCCAAATATTTAGTGCCGGGTTATTTATTATTCTACTGCTCTGGACTATATAT
>CAVYLT010000087.1:0-36205 GCA_963769335.1 Nitrospirota bacterium
TGTCCATTTACTGGTTGACCGTATTGCTGGGTCTCTTAATGGGTGCGCCGCCCTTGGAAAACGTAAGCAATTGCCGGGTCAAGTCAGCGGCCCTTCGTGCGGCTTTTTCCGCGTCGGCCAGCCTGTTGAACGACATGTGGTCTGCGCCGAGCTGTTTTTTTACAAGACTGACATTGCCTAAGATGGACGTAAGAAGGTTATTAAAATCGTGCGCCAAACCGCCGGCAAGCAGCCCCAGTGATTCGAGTTTCTGTATCTTCTGCATTTCTTCTTCCATGCGATATTTCGCAGTGACGTCGCGAAAGACGAGAACGATGCCGATAATCCGGCTGTGCTTGTCCATAATCGGCGCGGCGCTGTCAGCTATGATAATCTCTGTTTTATCTTTCCTTATGAGCGCAGTGTGGTTGGACAAGCCGGCAACCATGCTGTTTTGAAGGACCTTTTCTACCGGGTTTTCGCATTTCGCTCTTGTCGTTTCGTTTATGATGTTGAAAACTTCCGTAAGCGGCCTGCCTGTTGCCTCCTCGTTCGACCATCCGGTGAGCTGCTCACTTACCTTGTTCAGCAGCGTGATATTCCCGTCGATATCCGTTACAATGACGCCGTCGCCGATGCTTCTCAAGGTTACAGCCAGGCGCTCCCGTTCATCGGTTATTTCCTTTTCCACCTTCTTGCGGTCAAGTATCAATTTGCCGACAAAGACGGTAACGAGCAGCGCAAGGATGCTGACAATGGACCCGGGCACCTCGGAGCGAATATTGGTGAACCGCAGCCATTGCTGCACCGCCATAAGCGACAGCATTGCGGTCAATAAGGTCATCCGCCAATCTTTGATCTTCACGAGCAGATATAGGGACCACAGCACTGCAAAGATGCGGACGGTTATGGAAATGATGAGTTGGGTATGATATGCAGACACAGAACTCCTCCCCCCTGCGAATATGTTAGCATAAAGAACTGCCCTCGTGATCCTCTTACTTTTCAAATACGCTCATTATTACTCTTTGTCAAGCAAGAATTATTGTGTCGAACGAACTGTCCCGCCGGGTATGGGACCGTCATCTCCCGGCAGTCGACAGTCGTGTTAAATCGATCCCGGCCTGACCTTCCTTTGTCGGCTTGCAATCCATTGTTGCTCAGTTTTCCTTTATCCCAGCCTGACTCAATCGCGCCCTATGCCGGCATCGCTGCTCATGCGGGATCATTAGTAATACCTTCATCTTATTGACATTACCACATAGTTGCGGTTTCTTTAACTTAGGATGGTTTTTGAATTACCGTTTTAAAAAAATCTTTAAAAGGAGAATTGCCATGGCAAAGCAAGAGGGCAAAAAAATGGACATGCAGACGATGATGGAAGTGTACAGGAAAGTGGGAACTCCGGGAGAGCCTCATAAGCTGCTGGCGAAACTGGAGGGAAGCTGGACCACCAGGAACACGGGTTACCTGGAAGGCAAGCCGGCAGGGGAGGCATCGGAAGGGACGAGCGAGAAAAAGCTGATCCTCGACGGGCATTACCTGCGGGAGGAGTATAGCGGGAATATGATGGGCGCGCCGTATAGCGGCATCAGCATCCTGGGGTACAATAACCATACGAAGAACTACGAGTCGACCTGGATCGACTCGATGAGCACGGCCATCTATCTGTTCGCGGGCAAGATAAGCGCTGACAACAGGACCATCACGCAGGAATGCAGCTACGACGACCCGGTCAGAGGCCCGGCTGTCTGGCGCACGGTGACCAGGATCAAGGACGACAATACCCTGGAGTTCGAGATGTTCATCACCCCCAAGGGCGGCAGGGAAGAGAAGATGATGGAGATGACGTCCCGCAGGAAGGAAGCCGTCACTCGCAAGGCTGCGTGAAGAGGAATTGTTCAGGGGCCAGAGGCCAGGACTCGGTGGTCAAGTCCTATTCGAAAATTCAGGCGGGCGACCGAGTCCGAGGGGAGGCATTTCAGACTCACTCCCTCTCCTTCAGCTTTTTTGCCGTCTGGTAAAAATCGCATTTCCTGCAGTCCTCGTATTTCTGGGCAAAGGTCCCCTGCACCTTGCCTTCGCAGAACGTGCCCGCCACCACCCAGCAGACGCTGCCGAAATGCGGATGGGCCGGACATTTCGAGGTTGCGTCCTTGTCCCTGCCGCACTTCATGTATTCCCAGCATTTCAGCGTCCCCGGTTTTTCCTTGCCCGGCTGGGGGAAATAGAGGCTGAAGATGGAACCTTCCCCTTTGACGCTCTCCGCCTTTACAAAGCCGCCGTGCTCCTCGATGATCTTGCTCGTTATGGACAGGCCCAGGCCGGTGCCGTGACCGATGTCTTTCGTCGAGAAGAAGGGATCGAAGATCAGCGGCAATTTGTCTTCATCGATCCCTATTCCCGTGTCGGACACCCGGAGGATAACATACCGTACGTCGTTGAGTTCCTCGGTCCGCGCCGATATCTTCAACGTCCCCCCGCGGGGCATTGCATCGAGGGCGTTGGTGATGAGATTGGAGAGCGCCTGCCTGAGCTGGTCTTTGTCCATCAAAACGAGGGGAAGGTCTTTTTCTATCGCCACTTCCAGGCTGACCGATTGGTCGCTGCATATGGGTCCATGCAGGCCGACGACGTCGTAAACAAATTCCCTTATATCGTGCTTTTCAAGATGGAGCCGCGCGTCCCGTGAAAATTTCAGCACGTCCCGAAGGATCTTCTCGAGCCTGTCGACTTCACGGACGATGATCTCCGCGCGCTCCTTCTCTTTTTCGCCCACGGCGCCCTTTGCGAGCCTGCGCGCGAACCCCCCGATGGCGGTGAGGGGGTTCCGTATTTCGTGCGCCACATCGGCCGTCAGCCTGCCCAGCGCCGCGAGCTTTTCCGCCTGGACCAGCTTGTCCTGGGATTTTTTCAATGCATTGGTCTTTTTCTCCACCTCCTGCTCGAGGGACTCCGTCCAGGCTTCCATCTTTTTTCTCGCTGTTTTGAGCTCCTGGGTCATGTCATTGAAGGTATGGACGAGCCGGCCGATTTCATCATCCGACGCCGCAGTTACCGTGCGTTCGAGGTCTCCCCGTGCAATAGTCTCCATGGCGTTCGAAAGGGAGGTCACGGGCCTCAGGACGAATTTGCGGAGAACAACATACAGAATGACGGCGATCATGCCCATTAAGGCAAGGGTAGAGACCGTGGTATGGATCGTATGCTCTTTCATGGTCTTGTCGACGGGGGCGAGCGATAGATCGGATTCAAGAATGCCGAGCACGCGCCGGTCCGGGGAATGGACGTGGCAGGCGGCATTGGCGGAGCAGGAAGGCTCGTTGTTGATGGGATCGATGAACGTCAGCACGTTGCGGCCCTCGGTGTCGTGATAGGTCGTCCATTGACGCTCCTGGGGCAGCGTTTCAAGGGGCTTTTGAAGGCCGGCGTGGCAGCCCCGGCAGGCGCGAGCGGAACGGTCGACCGTGCGCCCTATTTCCTCCCGCTTCGATGAATAAAAAATCGTTCCCTTGCCGTCGAACAGCCTGATGCCCCTGACGTCCTTTGCCGAGCCCAGGTCGTCTATCGTCTGCTGTATGGCTGCCCTGTTGAACGTGAGCATGTCGTACCGCACGCTCTTTTTCACGAGTTCGGAGTAGGAGACGGCGTCTTTAACGGCTTCGTTGATGAGGTTTGTCCGGTCCGTGCGGATGAGGGTGTACCAGGAGGCGCCCCCGCCGATGACGATGAGCGTGACAAGGGCGATAATGAGTTTTGCTGCAAGAGATTTCGATATGAAGGTGAGGAAGTTCCTCATGACGCGACCACCGTCCCTTTCCCTCTAGACAGATATCATACCTCAATCCTCCGCCGAAAGCACCTCAAGAAACTCTTCGGGCCTGTCTCGCCCGACAATGTCAAACCTCAAGGCGTGAGATGCCGTGAAGGGACGAGGGGATGTTGCTATTGTACTTCTTTTCGATGTCCTATATACTATTCCCATGACGAACTCAAAGGACAAACAACATCGCGCTCTCCTGCAAAGAATCGCCCGGCGGGCGATGGTTGAGCGGGGGCTGCTCCCGGATTTCTCTCCCCAAGCGCTTGCCGAACTTGGCGGGATCCGCGGGCCTGCGACACAAAGGGAAAAGGCCATGCGCGATCTGCGGCGCCTGCTCTGGTGCTCCATCGACAACGATGACTCGCGCGACCTGGACCAGCTGACGGTCGCGGAGGACCTGGCCGACGGAAACGTAAGGGTCCTGGTCGCCGTCGCCGATGTCGACGCCCTGGTCTCCAGGGATTCAGCAATCGATGAGCATGCGCGCCGGAACACCACGTCGGTATATACCGCGGCCAAGATCTTTCCCATGCTGCCGGAACGGCTCTCGACCGACCTTACGTCTCTCAATTACGAATCTGAACGCCAGGCGCTGGTCGTTGAATTGGTCGTCAGGGAGGATGGATCGCTTCTGCGGTCCGACGTGTATGAAGCGCTGGTCCTGAACCGCGCAAAACTGGCCTACAACAGCGTTGCCGCCTGGCTGGAGGGCGCGGGAGCGGTCCCCCCGGAGATACCCGCGGTCCCCGGCCTGGACGACAACCTCCGGCTCCAGGACCGTGCAGCCCAACGGATGAAGGGACTCCGGCACGAGCACGGCGCGCTGACCCTGGAGACCGTGGAAGCGCGGCTGGTGTTCGATGCCGATGAACTCAAGGACCTCGAGGCTGAAAAGAAGAACAGGGCGAAAGACATTATCGAGGACTTCATGATCGCTGCGAACGGCGTTACGGCCCGCTTTCTCTCCGCCAAGGACCTCCCGTCCTTCCGCCGCATTGTCCGCACCCCCAAGCGGTGGGACCGGATACGGGAGCTTGCCGCGGACCATGGCCAGACCCTGCCCGAGAAGCCCGAGGCGAAAGCGCTTGAAGCGTTCCTCACCCGTGAGCAGGCCGCTGACCCGGTCAGGTTCCCCGATCTTTCTCTTGCCGTTATCAAGCTGCTCGGACCGGGTGAGTACGCGCTCGAAGTCCCGGGAGGAAACGTGAGCGGCCACTTCGGTCTTGCGGTCCAGGATTATTCCCACTCCACGGCGCCGAACCGCCGCTACCCGGACCTGATCACACAGCGTTTGTTGAAGGCGGCGATAAGGGGACAGCACATGCCCTACGAGAACGGCGAGCTGTCGGCGCTGGCACAGCACTGTACGGAAAAAGAGGACGCCGCAAAGAAGGTCGAACGCCAGGTCAGGAAATCCGCGGCCGCAATGCTGCTGGAGCACCGGCTCGGGGAGCAGTTCGACGCCATCGTTACCGGCGCTGCGGAAAAAGGCACGTGGGTGCGTCTCCTGTATCCGCCCGTTGAAGGAAGGCTGACGAGCGGCTTTGAAGGCCTTGATGTCGGCCACCGGGTCCGCGTGCAGCTTCTGCGCACCGATGTGGAGCGCGGCTATATAGACTTCAGGAGGGTCGGGGAGGGGAAGGCATAGCGGGCTCCCTTGCTGCCGTTATTTTCAGGAAAAGGAGAACCATGAAAACGTGTAAGCCAGTCGTACTTTTTGTTTTTGCAGTTTTATTGACCGCGATCGCACCGGCGGTCCATGCCGACGATCTGGATGTGCCTCCCGGATCGAGTTACGTCGTGGTGAAGGGCGGGCACTATGCCCCGAGCGAGAAGTACGACGTCAGTAATTTTAACGGAAGCGCAACCTCCCGCCTGGACGTGAAGACCGGGTTCAGCGGGGAGATCGCGCTCGGACAGTACTCCAACCCCAACCTGGCCCTTGAACTCGGCATCGGCTATTTTGAGAGCAAAGGGGCCCCGGCCTCCGGACCGGGGAGCACGAAACTCATGGCGGTTCCGATCGTCGTAACGGCAAAGGGTTTTATGCCGCTCGGAAAGTTGAAACCCTACATCGAGTTCGGGGTCGGCGCGTATCTTACGGAACTGGAGGCGAGCGGCAACACCGGCAGCTATTCGAGCGCGTCGAAAGCGACCTACGGGTTCCACGGGGGCGCCGGTTTCAATATCGATGTTTCGGACCTGCTCTTCATCGGCCTTGAAGGCAGGTATCTGTGGGCGAGCGTGGAATACGGCGGGCATTCGGTCAAATTGAACGGCTTGATGACCACTATCGACCTCGGATACCGGTATTGAAAAAAAACCAAATGGACTTTGGAAGCGCAAGATCGTGCAGCATTCATCAACCTCCCGCTCACGCTCTGCTCATCCCCGTTACTTTCGTATGATCCCGTAGGCATCATTTATCCTGGAAAATTACGTTGTGCTATATTTAAAACTAAAACGGCATTTGCCACGGAAAATGCGGATGGAAACCTGATAACAGCGGATGTACTTGAATAATCAATTCACCCAAAAGGCGAAAGCTTTGATTTAGAATTAATCGGCTTTTATCAGTTGTTAATCCGGTTCTTCAGTGTCCAGGTGCTCTTTTTAGGTTAAAAAGTGTTTGTTCGAGAGTGCGGTCCGGGATAACAATATCGTGCAAATAGAATGCTTTTTCCCGATGCTGCTTTTTTTGGTATCACGACAATCGTCATCGCTTTTCACATCATCCGAGGAGGTGTCGCCATGAGAATTGCAAAGTGTCTGTTGAGCGTGATCGCAGTACTTGCTGTTGCCGGAAGTGTGTATGCATCTGATGAGCTTCTTACGCGCGCGCAGGGGATGTTCAAGCCCGTGCCTGCGAAGGCGCCGATGATCGCCGGCAACCCGGCGACCCCGGAAAAGGTGCTTCTGGGAAAGGTGCTCTATTTCGACCCGAGACTCTCTGCCAGCGGCCTTATCAGCTGCAACACCTGTCACAACGTGGGCATGGGCGGCGTCGATTACCAGGAGACGTCCGTCGGCCACAAGTGGCAGAAGGGACCGCGCAATGCGCCCACGGTGCTGAACTCGGTTTTTAATATGACGCAGTTCTGGGACGGCAGGGCCGCGGACCTGGAGCAGCAGGCCAAGGGGCCGGTCCAGGCCTCCGTGGAGATGAACAATACGCCGGCGAGGACCATGGAGACCATCAAGAGCATGCCCGAGTACGTTACCCTGTTCAAGAAAGCCTTCCCCGGCGAGAAAGACCCTGCCACGTTTGAAAATATGGCGAAAGCCATCGCCGTTTTCGAGGCCACGCTGATCACTCCCCGATCGGCCCTCGATCAGTACCTGGGCGGCAAGGAAAGCGCACTGACCTCTTCAGAAAAAGAAGGCCTCGAGACCTTCATGGACAAGGGCTGCGCCGGCTGCCACGGAGGCGTGAACATGGGCGGCAGCGCCTATTTCCCCTTCGGCGTGGTTGCAAAGCCCGCTGCGGACATCATGTCAGGCGACCAGGGAAGGTTCAAGGTGACGGGAGTGAAGTCGGACGAATACCTGTTCAAGGCGCCTTCGCTCCGGAATATCGCCCTCACGTCGCCTTACTTCCACTCGGGCAAGGTGTGGAGCCTCAAAGACGCTATTGCCATCATGGGGAATGCACAGCTCGGCATCACTCTGAACGAGCAGGAAGTCGACCGCATCGAGGCATTCCTCCAGACTACCACGGGCGAGCAGCCCGCGGTAGCGTACCCGATCCTTCCGGCTTCAACGGACAATACGCCCAAGCCGAAATTGGATTAGGAAAATTTCCGCAACTTCAAGGGGGCATGGCATGCACGGCGTGCTCCCGCTTTCCTGTCCGGCTCGGGCAGGCGGGATAGAGGAACTGGCTCAGGTGGAGCCGTACCCTGCTGCTGTCAAATCGCGGGCACAAGCGGAGACCGCCGAGGGCGTCGTTCCATTCCGGATAAAAAAAGGACCTCCGATTCCCGGAGGTCCTTTCGAACAAAGCGCGGGTTGCCTTCCTATCTTCCGTAATAGGAGATCAAAGAGGCTTTCCCGATGGCATGCCCGTTCAGCATGAACCCCACGAGCGGGGGATTGGCCTTTTCATCGAGCGGGAGCTTGGCTGTATCGAGGGCGTATAGGGTGAAAATATAGCGATGCGGCTTGTCTCCGGGAGGAGGACAGGCGCCGCCGAACCCGGGTTTGCCATAGTCCGTCACGCTCTGCACGCTGCCTTTGGGCGCCAGGTTCTTCTGCAGGTTCCCGGCGTCGGTCACGAGCTCCGTTGCCTCTGCGGGGATATTGAAGATCACCCAGTGCCACCAGCCGCTCCCGGTGGGCGCGTCGGGATCATAGACGGTGACGGCGAAGCTCTTTGTGTCCTTCGGCGCGTTCATCCACTTGAGCTGCGGCGAGATATTTTTCCCCGTACAGCCGAAACTCGAGTACACCTGGTCGATGGTCAACTGCCCGCCTATTTGATCGCTTTTCAAAGTGAACTCTCCTGCGCCCGCTGCGCCGGCGCACAAAAACAATGCAAGTCCTGCCGTCAAAAACATCTTTTTCATGGTGTATCTCCTTTCGTAGGGTGTTAATCAAGATTACGCTTGCATACCAACGTCTCAAGATCAATAGAATGATTATACCACAGGCTGTAATGACGATGACGGCCGACACCCCGCGTTGCCCGGGTCCTGCCATCTTGCGTACCGCAAGGCATTTGCCCGCACCTCCCACCGATCCAAACCTTCATGGCCTGCTGTGTGTGGACCGCGAGACTGCATTTATCCGTGTCCCTCCCCGTTTATCCGTGGTAAAATAATTGTGCCATGACGCTCGAAGAAAAACTGCAGAACCTCCCGGACGAACCGGGGGTCTATATGATGAAAGACGGCCGGGGACACATCGTCTACATAGGCAAGGCCGTTTCCCTCTGGAACCGCGTCAACTCTTATTTCCAGAAGGGGCCGAAGGGCGAGAAGACCGAGATCATGGTGCGCCAGATCGTCGACCTCGAGACCATCGTGACGCACACAGAACTCGAAGCCCTCATCCTGGAGTCGAACCTCATCAAGAAGCACCACCCCCGCTACAACATCATCCTGCGCGACGACAAGAATTATCCTTATCTCCGGTTCGACATCAAATCAGAATATCCCCGGCTCGAGGTCGTCCGGCGGTTGAAAAAAGACGGGGCCCTATACTACGGGCCTTATGTCCCGGCCGGCGGCATGTGGGAGTCCCTCGCGCTCATCCGCAGGACCTTTCCGCTCGCCTCGTGCAGGAAAGAGCTCGGGAAGAGACCGGAGCGTGTCTGCGTCCAGTTCCAGATCGGCCGGTGCCTCGGGCCGTGCGCCGGCGACGTCGACAAGGCTGCGTACTTCGATGTCGTTTCCCAGGTCCGGCTCTTCCTCGAAGGCAAGAACCACGACCTGCTCGACATGCTGAAGCACCGTATGGAAGAGGCGTCGGAGAAAACGGAGTACGAACGCGCAGCGGAACTGAGGGACCGGATAGGGAAGATCGAGGGGGCCTTCGAGAAGCAAAAGGTCATTTCCCCGGGGTTCGAGAACCAGGACGTGGTCGGCATCGCGTCCGAGTCCGGCCGGGCTGACATCCAGGTGCTCTTCATCAGGAACGGCATGATGCTCGGCCGGAAGGACTTCTTTCTCGAAGACGTGCGCGGCCTGGCGGACGAGGACATCCTCGCCGATTTCCTGCACCAGTTTTACGCAAAGGAGATGATCGTGCCCGCCGAGGTCCTGCTGCCTGCCGACGTCCCGGACCGCGAGGTGTTCGAAAACTGGCTGACCGAACGGCGGGGGGACGGCAAGGTCGTTGTCCAGCTCCCCCAGCGCGGCCGCAAGCGCGAGTTGGTCCAGATGGCATCGGACAATGCGGCGCAGTCTCTGCGTGAACACACGCTTTCCCGGAGAAGCAAAGAGAAGATCCTGGTGCTGCTCCAGGAGGAGTTGGGGCTCAGGAACCTGCCGCGCAGGATCGAGGCCTTCGACATCTCGCAGATCCAGGGAACGGAGCCGGTTGCGAGCATGGTGAGCTTCGAGAACAATCTCCCGGACAAACGGCATTACAAGCGCTTCAGGATAAAAACCGTGACCGGGCAGGACGATTTCGCGAGCATGGCCGAGGTCGTGCGGCGGCAATACGCGAGGGCGAAAGAGGAAGGAACGCTTCCCGATCTCATCCTGATCGACGGCGGCAAAGGGCAGCTCAATGCGGCGCTCGATGTACTGCAGGAACTGCAAGTCGGGGAACCCGACGTCATCGGTCTCGCCAAGGCGAGGAGCGGCGAAGAGGGGGCGGAACGGGAGTTCGAGAGGGTGTTCCTGCCCGGCGTCGAAGAACCGGTCATCCTCGACCCTACGAGTGCGGTCACGCATCTCGTCGCGCGGGTCCGCGACGAGGCGCACCGCTTCGCCATCACCTATCACCGTAAACTCCGCGAGAAGCGGGCCGTGCACTCGGAGCTCGACGACGTCCCCGGCATCGGCGAGAAGAGGAAAAAGGCCCTGCTGCGCCACTTTGGGAGTGTGGAGAAGATCAAGCTGGCGACTGTGGAGGAACTGGCAGCGGTGAAGGGGATGTCGAGAAAGGCAGCGGAAGAGATCGTGGGTCACTTCAGGAACGCTAAATTTCAAAGTTCAAATATCAAATGAAGTTCAAATGTCGAAATTTCAATGTCCACCTATTATTTTTTGGCCTTGGGGTTTGATTTGAACTTTGAGTTTTGATATTTGCGATTCATGAGCACGTTGTCCAACAAGGAGCTTTCATGACCAACGAACAGTGGCTGGAGATTTTCAAAGAGATCGGCAAGCAGATGCGCGGCGGGATAGCGGACTTTCTCGGCCGGGAGGGCGGCACGGTAACGCTCGGCAAGGGCGCGGGAGGGGACAAGACCTTTCCCGTGGACAAGTGGGCCGAGGACATCGTCATCTCGGCGCTCGAAAAAGCGCAGAGCGAGGGCGAGAGCTTCACGCTTATTTCCGAGGAACTCGGCATCAGGAAATTCGGCGACGGCAAAAAGATCATACTCGTAGATCCCATCGACGGCAGCAACAACGCGAAGAGCGGCATTCCTTTTTTTTCGGCGTCGCTCGCTTTGCTGGACAACGACACCCTGGACACGCTCGCGGTCGGCTACGTGGTCAACCTTGCTGCGGGCGATGAGTTTTGGGCCCTTCGCGGAAGCGGCGCCTACCGGAACGGCGTGCGCATCAGGACGTCCGCAACAGAAGATATCACCATCGTCGCCTACGAGGCATCGTCCCCGAAATCCGACTTGCCGCGCCTGCTGCCGCTGCTCGCCCAGGCGAGGCGTACCCGCTGTTTCGGCTCCACGGCCCTCGACCTCGCCTATCTCGCCTCGGGCGCGGTGAGCGTATTCGCGACCGCCACGGCTTCCCGCGCCTTCGATTACGCTGCCGGCATGCTCATCCTGCTGGAGGCGGACGGCGTGATCACCGATCTCGCGGGAGGACCGCTCGATCGCGTTGTCGTCGGCCTGGATCGGACGGCCCCGCTCCTGGCGAGCAAGAACAAGGCAACGCACGTGCTTGCCTTGACCGCTCTCGGTACGCGCTCCTCATAATTAATTCCGGCAGTATTGACATGTAATTCTTTTTATGCAATTATGAAGCATGGCATTAGTGAACCACACCACGCGCGAGATTAACGCGAAGATCGTCTATTACGGCCCCGGCCTTTGCGGCAAGACGACGAACATCCACCTGATCTATCACCGGATCGCCCCTACGCAGCGCGGCAAGTTGATTTCACTTGCCACGGAGACGGACCGGACGCTGTTCTTCGATTTTTTGCCGGTTGAACTCGGGACCATAAAAAATTACAAGGTCCGGTTCCACCTTTATACCGTTCCGGGACAGGTTTTCTACAACGCGACCCGCAAGCTCGTGTTGAAAGGCGCAGACGGCGTGATTTTCGTTGCTGACTCCCAGCGCGCCATGGTGGATGCGAACATCGAGAGCCTGACGAACCTGCGGGACAACTTTGCCGAGCAGGGCGTCAATCTTGCGGAATTCCCCATGGTCATCCAGTACAACAAACGGGACCTGCCCGACATTCTTTCCATCGAGGAATTGAACGCGGTGATGAACCCGCGCAGGGTGCCGTCGTACGAAGCGGTTGCAAAGACGGGCGAAGGCGTTCTGAAGACGTTTACGGCCATATCAAAACTCGTGCTCCAGGACATGCAAAAATTTCCTGAACGCCATAACTTCACGCTGAGCGATATTGTCGGCAATATCGAAAAGAAGCCGGAAACGCCCCAGGACATCATGAGGGAAATACCTCCGGCCGAACCGTCGATGCCCGGGGCCCCCATGGCGGAGGCCAAGCCGGAAATGGCGGCCCTGGAGCAGGCCGTGGACGCCGGAATGAAGGTGAACGTCGGCAAAGCGGTCACGGAAGACGGTCAAATCGTTCTTCCCTTCGATCTCGTAACACCGGACCGCGAAGACCAGTACCAGCTTCGCGTTGCGATCGATATGACGGCGCCGGCATCCAAGCGGTTCAGAATTGTCGTGAAAAGTTTCAAAAAATGATCTGCCGACGAGGAGACAAAAATGTGCGCCGCAGTAAGTTTTGCGGCGGGCTGCGACACGTCTCGCAGGTAAAGCATCCAGTGAACCCGTAGTGAGGCCCCTATGTCAAAAGTGACGGCACTCATTCCAGCTGCAGGCGTCGGAAAACGCATGGGCAAGGCCGTTTCGAAACAATTCCTTCCCCTCGGCGATATGCCCATGCTCGCCCATACCCTTCTTGCATTTCAACGGACATCCGAGGTCGACGAGGTCATACCCATCCTTTCCCAGGAAGACATGGAAGGGTGTTTGAGGGACATTATCGAACGGTTTCATATCACCAAAGTCAGGACGCTCGTGGTCGGCGGAAAGGAACGGCAGGATTCGGTAGCAAACGGCCTCCATAAGCTGGAGAAGGACACGGCAGTCGTTCTGGTGCACGACGCCGTCCGGCCTTTTGTTACACCGGAGATGATCAGGGAGTCCGTCGACTGCGCGAAAAAAGGCGAGTGCGTCGCCGTCGGGGTTCCCCTCAAGGACACGGTCAAAGAGGTGAACGCTAAGAGTATGGTGATACAGACGCTCGAGCGAAGCAGGCTTTGGGCGATCCAGACTCCGCAGGCATTTCCGGTCAAGGTCCTTAAGCATGCGTACGCGGAGGCGACGAAACAAAAGAGGTACGGCACCGACGACTCGACGCTGGTTGAACGGGACGGGAACAACGTCCGCGTGATCATGGGGAGCTACGAAAACATCAAGATCACGACGCCTGAAGATCTCCTGCTGGCGGAAGAGATCCTGAAGAGGAGGTATGATGCGGATCGGCACCGGGTATGATGTTCACCGTCTCGTGCCGGGCCGCAAGCTCATGATCGGCGGTGTGGATATCCCGTCCGAGCGGGGGCTTTTGGGCCATTCCGACGCGGACGTCCTGCTCCATGCCGTTTGCGACGCCCTGCTCGGCGCCGCGTCTCTCGGTGACATCGGCAGGCATTTTCCGGACACGGCGCCGAAATACAAAGGAGTTTCCAGCCTGTTTCTGCTCGAGGAGGTGCGCAGGCTCCTCGGGGAAGCGGGCTTCCGGGTGAACAACATCGATGCCACGATCGTCGCGGAAAATCCGAAGATGGCTCCGCACATACGGGCGATGGTGGAAAACATTGCGACAGCGGTCAAAACCGACCGGTCTCTGGTAAACGTCAAGGCAACGACGACGGAAGGACTCGGTTTCTCCGGACGCGGAGAAGGAATGGCGGCGTATGCGGTCTGCACGATCAAAAGAGTGGAGTGATGTCATTCGGACCGGATTGTTTGCTGCAGCCGGGCTTCTGGTCGTCGTGATGGCGGCATACGCGCAGACCGGCGAAGGACAGGCTGTTCAGCCCGAACAGGCGCAGACGAAGGAGCAGGAAAAACACTTTCTCTACGAGTGGACCGACAATAAGGGCGTCGTGCATGTTACCGATCGGCCGGACAAGGTCCCGGAACGATACCGCTCCACGGTGCGTCAGATCCAGGCCCCGCCGGAGGGGGGGAAGAGTCTGTTGAACAGCCCCCTTCCCCGGCTTCCGGATATTCCGAAAGGGAGGAGCAGGAACAGGAAGCAGAACAGAAGGCATCCTGGCAGCAGCGCATGCAGGGAGCAAAGCAGCGTCTTACCGATCTCGAGCAGCAGTACCGGACGCTCGATCAAAAACGGACCGAGGCGCTGGGAAGATGGGGAGGCATTGCGTCGGGGCATCTGGAAGATCGAGTAGAAGCAGAACGAATCGAGCAGGAGATGAAGCACGTTCAGCAGGAAATCGACGATGCCCGAAACCAGATTGAGGTTGTGATCCCGGATGAGGCGCGCAAGGCGGGAATCCCGCCGGGATGGCTGAGGGAGTGATGGGTAATGGATTCGGAATGACCCGTGCGGAATGAAAAGCCCTGTGGAGGATGCCGAAAGGGCGATTATCCGGCCGAGGCAACATTTCTCTCCATCGGAACGGCCGTCATTCCGCATTCCGAATTCTGCACTTTGTTAATATGATCGAGACCGTTCGAAAAATACGCAGGGACTTTCATGCCGCGCTTTCCATGGACCCTGCCGCAACAAGCAGGATCGAGGTAGCCCTCACCTATGCAGGCTTCCACGCCCTGTTGTTCTACCGTCTGGCGCACTGGTTGCGGAAAAAAGGTCTCCCCTTCTTTCCGCGGGCGCTTTCGCAGTTTGCTCGTTTTCTCACGGGAATAGAAATTCATCCCGGTGCGACCATCGGATCGGGTTTGTTCATCGACCACGGCATGGGGGTCGTGATCGGAGAGACGACGGAAATCGGCGACAATGTAACTCTCTTTCAGGGAATTACGCTCGGCGGGACGGGCAAGCAGCGCGGGAAGCGCCATCCTACGCTGGGCAGCCACGTCGTCGTGGGCGCCGGCGCGAAGGTGCTCGGTCCCATAAGGATCGGCGATTATGTAAAGATCGGCGCGAACTCGGTGGTGCTCCAGGACGTGCCGGACCACTCGACGGTCGTCGGTATTCCGGGAAGGATCGTGCGGATCAAAGACGAGCGGGTCCCCGATGAAGCTCTCCTCGACCACATCAACATCCCGGACCCGATTGCCGACCGGCTGATCGACCTGCAACTTCAGATTGACCTGTTGAAAAAGGAAATGGAGATCGTTAAAAAGTCTAAAGGCTGATCTTCCTATGGGCCTGTGACGGGGAAATAAGGGGAACTGCAGTGCTCTTATATGGATCATTCCTCCACGATCTTGTAGCTGTGCGTGATTGAGCCCGCTTTGGCGAGCGTTGCGCCGACTGAACAATATTTTTCCAGGGACAGTTTGATCGCCCGTTCCACAGCTTCTTTTTCGATGCCCCTGCCTTTTACCACATACTCAATATGAACTTTTTTGTATACTTTAGGATAATCGTCGGTCTTTTCTCCACTGACATTGATTTCGAGACCGGCGACGGGTTGACGTTTCTTCCGCAGGATTGATATCACATCCATTCCCGAGCAACCCCCGAAACCGACGAGCAACAGTTCCATGGGCCGAAACCCGCTGTTCTGCCCGCCGGAGACATCGT
Source organism: Nitrospirota bacterium (assembly GCA_963769335.1). Classification (GTDB taxonomy): domain Bacteria; phylum Nitrospirota; class UBA9217; order UBA9217; family UBA9217; genus JAJYKN01. The sequence continues at coordinate 15,443 of CAVYLT010000087.1, forward strand.
CTGCATCCATGTTGAGCGTATGTCCGGACGTTGCAGTGCCTTTGAAATGCATATCTTGAACGAGAGTTACTTTAGCCTCAACCATGGTGACATTGACTCCTTACTATAAATTATTTTAGGTCATGATAACAAAAGGGAAGGGACGTGTCAATAATGGTTGGGGGATCGCTACATTCTGTTTGTTATTGTCAGATATTCCCTATTCCACCGTGGCTGCAAAAAAGATAATAAACTTGCTGTTTGTAGCTTGAATTGAAAGTATAAATATTTTTTTGCTTGTTATCATGGTGACCAGTAACTATCGATGATTGGTGCCGATAGATTATTATTAAATATAAGATTGTGATTAATAAATGGATTATGTCTTATGGGTTTAATTGGCGCATTGGCAGAAAATTTGCAGCCAATAGACGGCGCTTTTTTCTGTAAAGCTACTTAATGTAAGTTATTGTATTTAAACGGTTGTTTAATAGATATTCTAAACGATGAAAATTATTGCGGGTTATGGTCCGATTAGTATTTTTAATTTGACTAAAATCGTTGGTGAACATACAATCCGTTGTCTAAAAATAATTGCTGCAAATATAATCTGATCAGCATACGCCAGTTTGTCATCGTAAATTGTTGCACCTCGTTAGATGTTTTAATCTTTCCATTATTGATAATTTTACTGAGAAAGGGGGGGACATCACACCTCAAAACCGATAACGTGTTTTCCGCGGATTTCAGGAAGCACGGGTGAATTGTTCCGGAAAACACGATCTGTTAATTCTTTTTGCTACAAAGGCATAACGTCCCAGAAACAGTAAGAAAATGCGTGATCAATCTATTAAGGAGGATTTCCTAAGATGAGCAATGATGGCAAGACACCGATGCTTGACGACCTGGAAAAAGGCGTATGGCCGAGCTTTGTAAAAGAAATTAAAAAGTCAGCCGCGAAAAGTAATACGGCAAAAGATCTGCTCAACATTCTGGAGCGATCATACCGGGATAAAGTGACCCACTGGAAGCATGGCGGCATCGTGGGTGTTCTCGGTTACGGCGGCGGTGTTATCGGCCGCTACTGCGATCTCCCGCAGGAATACCCGGGTGTGGCTCATTTCCACACGGTTCGTATCAACCAGCCGTCCGGATTCTACTACACAACCAGCGCGCTTCGCGATCTCATGGATATCTGGGACAAATATGGAAGCGGTCTGACAAACTTCCACGGATCCACGGGAGACATGGTGCTCCTTGGAACGCAGACCGATAAGCTCGAGCCGATTTTCGCTGAAACTACGGCTAAGGGTTGGGACCTCGGCGGTTCCGGTTCCTGCCTCCGTACCCCGAGCTGCTGTGTCGGCATGTCCCGTTGCGAATACGCTACCATCGATGCAATGGATATATGTAATACCCTTACCCATAAGTTCCAGGATGAACTCCATCGTCCCGCATTCCCTTACAAGTTCAAGATCAAAGTTTCCGGCTGCGCAAACGACTGCACCGCTGCCATTGCGCGCGCCGACATGTCCATCATCGGGACCTGGCGCGACAATATCCGGATCGATCAGGCCGAAGTAAAGAACTGCGCCAAAAACATGGACATCAAGACCGAAGTGACCGACATGTGCCCGACCAAGTGCATGAACTGGGACGGCAGCACGCTCAAGATCAACGACAAGGACTGCACCCGCTGCATGCACTGCATCAACCGCATGCCCAAAGCGTTGCGCCCCGGCAAAGAGAAAGGCGCAACCATCATGCTCGGCGGCAAGGCCCCGATCGTGACTGGCGCACTCATGAGCTGGGTCCTTGTTCCTTTCATGAAGCTGGAAGCGCCCTACGATAACATTGAAGCCCTCATCCGCAAACTGTGGGAATGGTGGGATGATCACGGCAAGAACCGAGAGCGTATCGGTGAGTTGGTAGACCGTATGGGCATGAGGTCCATGCTTGAAGCGACAGGCCTGCCGCCTGTGCCGCAGATGGTGAAAGCCCCGAGGTCGAACCCGTATGTATTCTGGTCCCCGGAAGACGTGAAATAATCTAAGGAGGATAACTTAAAATGGCCGATAAACCAAAGAGAATAACCGATATTGGAGCCCCTCACTTTAGCAAATTCTTGCCTCCCGTGATCGCGAAGAACTACGGGAAATGGAAGTATCATGAAGTAATCGATAAAGGCACCATGAAACACGTATCCGAGACAGGCGATGAACTTTATACCGTTCGTATCGCAACGCCCCGTCTCGTCAGCAGCGATTATATCCGCGAGATGTGCGGTTACGCTGATAAATTCAGCGGCGGCCATCTTCGCTGGACGACCCGGCATAACATCGAGTTTTTTCCGGCGAAAGACCAGGTAGAGCCGCTCAAGTCAGCGCTCAAGAAGGAAGGACATCTCGTCGGCGGTATCGGCTACGGCATCAGCAACGTGGTGCATACCCAGGGCTGGATCCATTGCCACACCCCGGCAACGGACGCTTCCGGCGTGGTGAAGGCAGTCATGGACGAACTGCATGAATACTTTACGACGAAGACCCTTCCGGCCCGCGTCAGGATCGCTCTGGCCTGCTGCCTGAATATGTGCGGCGCCGTCCACTGCTCCGATATCGCGATCCTCGGCATTCACCGCAAGCCGCCGAAGGTAAACGAGGCGACGATTGCAAACCAGTGCGAAATCCCCACGACCATCGCATCCTGCCCGACAGGCGCCATCAGCCCGAACCCGGCGGCCAAGTCGGTCAAGATCAAAGAAGAGCGCTGCATGTATTGTGGTAACTGCTACACGATGTGCCCGTCATTGCCCTTGGCTGATGCGACCGGCGATGGTATCTCCATCTACGTAGGCGGTAAGGTTTCGAATGCGCGTGGCCCGGCGCGTATGTCCAGGCTGGCCATACCGTTCCTGCCGAACAATCCGCCGCGCTGGCCTGAAGTCGTAAAGGCCGTGAAGCACCTGGTGGAGGTCTACGCCAAGGATGCACACAAGCATGAACGCATGGGTGAGTGGATTGAGCGCATTGGTTGGGAGCGTTTCTTCAAACTGACCGGCCTCGCGTTTACGTATCAGCACATCGACGATTTCACCTTTGCTCGCGAGACGTTCAGAATGACCCCGACCTTCAAGTGGGAATAATAGTCTGAAAGGTGTATACTAAAATCCGGCCCCGGATTGAATCCGGGGCCGGATTAACTGTTGCACAACTTACCGGGAGGGGACGATTATGGACGCTGCAGAACTGCAGAAAAAAGTGTATGAGCTGGTACAAAAGAGCCAGGGTAAGAAAAAGCTGAAACCCAAGGACATCAGCAATGCCATGGAGGCGGAAGGCGCAACCCAGGCTGAAGTGAAGGCCGCGCTCCGCGAGCTGATTGACGGCGGCAAGCTGGTGTATTCCTACTTCGGCGGCACCGCTGTCGAAATTCCGCATACAGAGGGCTCGGCCAACCCGCAGTCGTAATGCTGACCGTACCGAGGCTGGTGATTTCAGCCGCGAGGGGCGGGCTCGGAAAGACAACCCTCTCCCTCGGCATCATCGCTGCCTGGAAAAAACGGGGGCGGCAAGTTGCGGTTTTTAAAAAAGGACCGGATTTTATCGATGCGGGCTGGCTCGGGGTTGCAGCAGGAAAACCCTGTTATAATCTCGACCTGTTCATGATGGAACCGGACCGCATCAAGAACTCTTTTACTGACCATACGGCAGCAGCAGATGCCGCGATCATTGAGGGAAACCGCGGGCTGTACGATGGTGTTGACGAGACCGGTACTTACAGCACGGCTCGATTAGCAAAACTTTTAAAGACCTCTGTTGTAGTAATTGTCGACGGGACGAAGGCTTCAACGACGGTCGCGGCCGTCGTGCTCGGCCTGCAGCACTATGACGCGGATGTTTTCATCAGCGGGATTATCCTGAACAACGTAGCTTCGGGTCGCCATGAAAACGTCATTAGAAAAGCAATTGCAGCGAGTAGCGGCATTCCCGTTGTCGGTGTTGTGCCGAGACAGCGGAGCGGCGAATTTCCCGAACGCCACATGGGGTTGACGCCGTTCCACGAACACCCTGAAGTTGAGCAGGCGATTGCGGCTTCGGCATCCCTAGCGGAAAAACATCTCGATCTTGATGCACTATGGAATATTGCCTGCACAGCTCCGGCGATCGAGCACCGGAAGGTCATAAAAACCGAGTCGCCGGTGAACACAGAGGAACGGGTTGTCGTAGGAGTCATCAAGGATCGGGCGTTCCAGTTCTATTATCCCGATAACCTGGAAGACCTCGAACGACACGGGGCGCTCATCAAAGAAATAAATGCTTTAGAGGACAAGAGCCTGCCCGGCGATATCGATGCCCTCTATATCGGAGGCGGGTTTCCGGAAACCCAGGCTGCGGAGTTGGCAGCGAACCGCAGTTTTTGTGCATCGCTCAAAGCTGCGGCAGAGAACGGAATGCCCATTTATGCCGAATGTGGCGGTCTGATTTATCTCGGGACAAGCCTCACTGTCGGCGGAAAACGATTTGCCATGACAGCGGTACTGCCGCTTGATTTTGTTCTTGAGAAAAGACCGCAGGCGCATGGGTACACGGTCCTGGAGAGCGGGGACGGCAGCCCGTTCCTTGATAAGGGAATCACGGTTCGCGGCCACGAGTTTCACTATTCCCGGGTCGTTAATCTTGACGATCTGCCGACCATGGCGTATCATGTTTCGCGGGGCAGCGGAATAAATGGAAAGGCCGACGGCATAGTTTACAAAAATGTGCTGGCATCATATACTCATCTCCATGCTCTCGGCACGCCTGAATGGGCTCCCGCAATGATACGGAGCGCTTTCAGGCATCGTTCTGTGAAGCGGCACGCATAGAAAGCAGGTTTTATTGAGGTCCGGACCAAGGGAAGGCAGAGAGCCGGTTTGCCCGTTTTGCCGGGCTGGCCTGGCTCGCCCGGTTGCGATGACCGTTAATGCGACGGAACGCGTCACGGGAGGAACCTGCGGAACCTGCGGAGCTATTTACATCGTCGATCCTACGAACAAGAATGTGGGAGAGGTGATGACGCAGGCTCTCGGCATCGCGGCGGAAAAACTGTCGAAGGACATCTCCGACCTCGTTGCGGGAGAAGATTACGAAGATGCTGTGTTGAGCTATGACTGGCGGACGCATCGATCTCCCGGTATCAGCAAGGGTTTCACGGATGGTTACGGCCGGATGTATGTTATCAAGGTGAAGCAGAAACCGGCTTGAAGAGTTTTTTCTATTTTGAACGAGCAACTGAACGGCTTGCTGCGGAGATGAGAAGACGTACTATCAGATTGAGGCGTCCGACGAGGCGTCCGACTTTTTTAATGAAAGGGGAATTACAATGGGAACGGTTACAGTAAAAGGCAAGAATATTGAAGTGGATGAAGACGGTTTTTTGGCAAATCTGGACGAATGGAACATGGACATTGCCAGCTATTTTGCAGAGGTCGAAGGAATCCAGATGACGGACCAGCATTGGGAAGTCGTCAATTTCCTCCGCGACTACTACAAGCAGTATCAGATTGCGCCGATGATCAAGATCCTCGTAAAGGAAATCGGCAAGAAGATGGGACCCGAAAAAGGCAATACGAAATATCTGTATGAGCTCTATCCGGGCGGCCCGGCAAAGCAGGCTTGTAAAATCGCCGGCCTTCCGAAGCCTACAGGCTGCGTCTAGGATCGTTTCTCAGGCAGCCGGTGAGCGGCCTGCCCGGAGCGGAACCGATGGACCCGATAGCCCTTTGCCAGGCGCATGCATGATATGGCCGCACGTTCCGTGCGACTGTAGCGTGAGAAGCTTAAGAGGCGCGTCAGGCTCTGAGGAGAAAGGCACCAAGCATGTACATGGTAACGGTTGACAAGAACAAGTGCGACGGCGACGGCACCTGCGTTAATATGTGTCCGCAATCGGTGTTCCAGGTAGAAGGCGGAAAAGCCGAACCGGTGAACATGTCGGAATGCATTAACTGCCTGACGTGCGTGGAAAACTGCCCGCAGCAGGCAATTACGGTCTCCGAGATCTAACGCAGTGATAGACCAGTACACCAAAGGGGATAGTTGAACAACTAGTCCCCTGTTTTTTTATCATGAATTTCTCTGGGGAGGTGAGATGATGAAACTGGCGGTATTTCTAAGCGACTGGAGAAGGACGGAAGAAAGCTTTGAAAGAATGAAAGCCGATAAAATGGGAGTGATTCTTGTGGGCAACGGCATCTATCACGCTGTTGTGAAAGAGAACGGCAAGGATTCGCCCGTGCTTTCCAAGGCAGGGGCAAGCTTTTACGTGCTATCCGATGATCTGACGACGAGAGGCTATACAGCCGCGAATGTCAATGCAAAAGTAAAAGTCGTCAGCTACGGCGACATCGTCGATCTGATCATGAACGATTACGAGAAGACGGCCTGGATATAGGATGGCAAACCGAAGGGCGATGGCGCAAGTAACGGCCTGTCGTTCATCATATAAGGGTCAAGGAGGATAGAATGGGCGAATTGACGTTAGGAGTATTTTCTTCCCTGGTCGGCTCGATGTCGCTTGATTTTGCATTCAAGCTTGCCGAAGCGGGAATGGCCAAAGGCCACAAGGTGAACATGTGGCTCTCCGGGAACGCCGTGATGATGGCCAAAAAGGGGCAGAAAGCGTTCAAGGATTACTCTCACAATGAAAAGCTTATGAAGGAACTCATGGGCAAGGGCATGGAAATCACCGTTTGCGAAGCCTGTGCAGAGGCCCGGGGCTACCACAAGGAAGATGTGCCCGAGGGCATGAAACGCGCCAGCATGGATTGGTACCTGGCCAAGACCGTTAAGACCGACAAGTTACTACACATCGGAGGTGAGTAAATGGGCGCTGTAAAATTATTGTTCGTAGTGCAGAGACCGCCGTACAAAAGCGAGAATCCCCGCCTTGCGCTCACCCATGCCATCGCCAGCCAAACCGCTGAAATTTACATGGATGACGGCGACTCGGTGGTCCCGACCATCGTGTTCGTTGGCGACGGCGTGTTAAATGTGGTCAAGGACCAGCAGGCCATGAAAGTCTACGGAGTGACGACTGGGTTTTTTCATAATTGCCCATATTTCAAAGGCAAAACCTATTAAAACAACTATGGGGGCCAGGGTAATCCTCCTGAAGCTGAAAATCTCTTTCCCATTAAAAACATTGGGATCATTTGATTTCCCGCCTATCATGAGCAAAAAGCCCACCATGATTACTGCAAAACCAATAATCAGATAAAGGTAATTTTCCCTGCCAATCGCAAAACCGGGATCTGTTTCTTTCACATCGGATTTCTTAGCCATAAATTTTTAAATTAAGTATATAAATTATCCGTTTTCATATTCAGGTACTTATTCACTGAAAGAAGGGTTGAAATCCAGGCTATCAGTAACCCGGTAATCATGATAATTCCAAAGATTATACCAAGGATTTGAAAGTCCTGAAAACTGAAAAGACCTTCCATTTGTTTCTCCACTATATATATAGCTGCAGTCAGCAATAATATAGCGAAAAGTGCAGCAATTAATCCCTGGGTGATACCTTTGATTAAAAAGGGCCTCCTGATAAGGTAGTGATGCGCACCAACCAATTGCATGGTTCTTATAATAAATCGCTTGGAATACACGGTAAGTCTTATGGTGTTACTAATTAACGTTACCGCTATTAAAAATAGCAGAATACTGAAAATAAGAATTGCGATACTGATTTTTCGGATGTTCAGATTAACGGCATAAATGAGGTCCTTTCTGGTAGGCTACATCAGCAACCTGGGGATAGTCCTAAACTCTTTTTCAATAACCGCAAAACTGTCGGGATTGGCATAAGCGGCATGAAGTTTTACGTCAATTGATGAAGGAAGGGGATTGTAACCAAGAAAGTCAACAAAATCCTCCCCCAGTTCTTTCTGAAAATCTTCGGCTGCTTGTTCACGGGTAATATAGCGGGTTTCTTTCACATACTTTTTAGCGTCGAGGGTTTTTTGCAGGCTGAAAATATCAACTTCGCGGGCATCATCATTTAGATAAACCGAAATACCGATATTTTCCTTCACGTAATCGGCAAGCTTCTTTGCATTGAGTATGAGAATCCCGGCTATACCCAACAGAAAAAGAACCAAGCGTAATACTCACCACCGAAGTGAAATAGGAAGCCGTTAACCGGCGACGTATGGTATTATCTCTTACCTGCATTTGTTGTTATTAACAGTCAAAGATAAAACAATTAATGAAAACGAAATTACGTAAAAAACACCCTTCAAGGTCAGTGTTGCTGCTTGAAGGGTGTGGATTACTGCTGAAGGGTTTGGGATAAAATCCGGCCGGAGAACTATTTTAGCGGTGATTATATTGCCGTTAAGCCACAAATTCACCCATCCGTGAATATCGGGCTCATCACCGTTTTGAATGGCCAACAGCTTGTTGTATAGCCGGGTTGAAAAGGACCGGGTTTGCCATCGAGGCAATATTCGTATATTTTATTTGTATCGGGGTCAACAATTTTTCGAATAGGCGTAATTACTGCAGCGGTTCCGCATTCACCCACTTCATCAAAGGTAGGCAGTTCATCCAGCAAAACAGGTCGGCGTTCCACTTGCAGACCAATATCCCGGCTTAATTGCTGCAGACACATATTGGTAATTGAGGGGAGTATGGAACGTGACTCGGGGGTAATATAGCAATTGCCTTTAATGGCAAAGAAATTCGCCGGTCCGGCTTCATCAATGTATTTTTTTTCTTTGGGATCAAGGTATAAAGCAGTTGAAAAGCCTTGCTTATTAGCTATTTCAAGCGGATGTGAGGCTGGCAGCATAATTACCCCCAACTTTATAACAACCGGTACCAAGTGGTGCAGCCCGGTCATATCCCCTGCAAACCAAAACGTCTATCGGCTTGAAGCCTTCTTTAAAATAGGGGCCTACAGGCGTAACAAAAACCATAAAAAGATATTCTTTTGCAGGTTTTACGCCAACTTCAGCTCCCGTTCCAACCAGCAGGGGCCTGATATAAAGCGAGGCGCCGAGGCCATATGGCGGAACATATTTTTCGTTTAATTCAACGGCTGTATGCACTGCTTTTTTAAAAAGCGCTGCAGGAACAGGTGCCATCCTAATGCCTTCAGCTGTGTCATGCATCCGTTTGGCATTTGCATCACTTCGGAAAATCCTGATTTTGCCATCTTTGCCCCTGAATGCCTTTAGCCCTTCGAAAGCCTCCTGGCCATAATGCAAACAAGTGGCCGCCATGTGCATATTGATATACTCAGAAGAAGAGATTTCCAGTTCGCCCCATTTTCCGTCCCGATAATAACAACGTACATTATAATCGGTTTTTACGTAACCAAAGGGCATATTTTTCCAATCGAAAGTTTCCATATTAAATAGTTCTGATTCGGCTTCAAAAATAGGCATTTCGGATTGATCCGCCAATTAGTAAATATCATAAAATCATAATTATTTAGTTTTTTCGACCTGATATTCAAAATAAAAAAATAATTTTATAGTTTTATGAATAAATATGGATATAAGCATGGAACATGAAAAGAATTTGATTATGGTAACATGGGACTTTACGGAAAAGAACGTGTATGCCTTAGAACATGCTGTTCAAATGTCATCCATGATTAAGGGTGAAATAGCAGTGGTTCATATAGTCAAAAAAGAGGAGGAAATCCACGACGCTGAAAAACGCATGGCCGAAGAGGTCAAAAAGAAATTCAGCGATCCTTCCCTGAAATTTTCCTTTATCGTTCGCAGCGGATCTATTTTTCATACCATTGGCGAACTTACCACTGAACTCAATGCCGTACTGGTGGTTATGGGAACACATGGTATTACAGGTATGCAAAAATTTCTTGGAAGTTGGGCCTTAAAAGTCATTGCCAGTTCAAAAGCTCCCTTTATTGTGGTTCAGGAATCACCTAAAAGTGAAGCCATGAAAAACATCGTTCTTGCCTGTTAATTATAAACGCGAGACGAAGGAATGCGTCACCTGGACACAATTTCTTCTCAAGAAAGTTCGGAACGAAATTTCACTTGTTCCGTGCGAAATATGCCGACATTAATTTCAGGAAAGGGCTTGATTCAAATATGTTTTTCATTACCAAATATTTTAATAGCAAAGCAATTCGTTTTGAATCTCAAATGGCGGTGGGAGAAGAAGATTTCGGAAAAGAGACCGTACAATATGCAAAAAAGGTGGATGCCGATGCCATTATGCTGATGACCACACGCGATATTGGATTCACCGATTATGTTATGGGCGCGCAGGAACAATATATCATCGCAAATAGTGAAAGAATACCGGTGATCTGCATCAATCCCCGTCCGGCTAAAAATGTCGGCGGATTTAGCGCCAGCGGCGGATAACTCTTTCATTCAATGGTTAATTCAGCCATTACGAGAGGGGGGCACCCAAAGGCTGTTTATTTAACCACAAAGTTCACCATGTTTTTCACAAAGAACGCAAAGAATTACTTTTCAACAGATTAATTCTTAGTGAACTTCGTTCATGCTTAGTGGTCTTTGTGGTTATTTTTTTTGAGAAAGGCGCTTATTAATTTTATTGCAAACGTGATTTACAGTTTATAATGGATCATGCAGAAAAAGTGAAATTGGTTTTTGCCACCAATAATCGCATAAATTTGAGGAGATAAAATGTAAACTTGAAGAAAGGATAAACCTGTTGAGTTTGGAAGATATTGGTTTTTCAGGAGTTATTCCCGAAGAACAAGATAGTCTTGAAGGCAATGCCGCCCAAAAAGCTTTTTTTATTTATAACCGTTTTGGGTTGGATTGTTTTGCCGACGATACCGGTCTCGAAATTGATGCTTTACAGGGTGAGCCAGGGGTTTATTCTGCAAGGTACGCCGGTGAAAATTGTACTTTTGAGGACAATATGAAAATGGTTTTGTTGAAAATGGCAGGGAAAATAATCGAAAGGCGAGGTTCAGAACGGTGATTGCCTTGGTTGCAGGAGGCAACTGAGTAGCTTTGATGGCGAAATAAAAGGGTCATCACCATTGAAAAACGAGGGGCGATCAGGGCTTCGGATATGATCCGATTTTCCAGCCTGAAGGATATACCCAAACATTTGCGGAAATGACCTTATTGAAAAGAATACTATTTCGCACCGGGCTTTGGCAATTACTGCTTTTATCAATATTTTATTGCTGATGCAGGAAAAACTGTTGGTTCTTAAAATTGTTTAACGCTTCATGAGCAATCATTTATTCGAAAACGATATTGCCTGCCTTTTTATGGTCGGGATTGGTTTTTTTAGTTGGTATTCAGGGCTATGCTCAAATTCCGAATGGAGCTTGGCGTGATCATCTTACCTTATGACCAGGGATAAGCGATTGGCAGAATATGAACAACCGGGTGTTTTGCCTGACTCGGCCGGCAGCTTGTTTTCTTTCGACACCCACGGCAAAAGCCTACAAAAAGTATTCCAAGGTGCACGGGTTGTCCGACTGCCGATATTTCGACTATTGGCTTTTCATCCGTTACGGGCACCTTTCTTATCGGTTACCGCAACGGCAATATCGATCTGTTGAAAAACGACAGCATTATCAATATTCCCGATATAAAACGGAAAACCTGATCGCGGGCGAGAAATCCAGTCAACAAGTTTATTTCCGGATCATTATGCTTACCTGGCTTGTGGTTTCGGAATCGTATTGTGTGATCTTAACCGCCATGAAATAAAGGATACGTTATCTTTTTGGCCGCGGAGGTCCCAGATTTATGTTAACGATATTACATCGGATGGGGTGTATCTTATATGCTGCCACCGGGAGGGCATTTATAAAACATCATTAGCAGTCCAAATTTGGTTGATTTCAATGTATGGGGAAAAGTTTCGACGTTGCCTGATGCCGATGTGAAATACCGGTTTTTGGCCTGTTACAGTAACGAACTTGTTTACTGTTTATAGCAATCGGGTACGGGTTTTGATGATATCATCACGGTGGATCAATCAGGCTGGGAAGTTTGGGATAAAAGCATTGCCGGCACGATAAACTACCTCGGAGAGCAGCATGGCTATCTTGTTTTTTGCACGCTGGATAAAACAAAGGTATACGGAAACAGTGAAGAAATCATCAGGGATGATGTTTCTTATTATGCCAATCACGCTTTGTTTGATACGAAACAGGGATTGTGGTATGCAGCTCCGGATGCAGGTCTTGTGAGGGTGTCCGGTTCGGGCGGCGGAACAATTATTGCACCCGACGGACCTGCCTTTCGTGATGTTGGAGACATTGAAATCCTTTCCGGAAAATTATGGGCCGGCGGCGGAACCGAGGTTTCCAAATGGACAGGTTATGGGGCCTATTCCTTTATTGATGAAAAGTGGTTAGACTATAACAAGGGTACAATACCTGAACTGGAAGAATTTCCTGAATATTTCCGAGATTTCTATTGATCCCTTAGATCCGGGGCATGTCATTGGCGGATCATACGGATATGGTGTAGCTGAATTTAAGGATGGTGAGCTTATCAGCATCGAAGATGAGACCGGATGGTGTATTTGTACCGGTGACCGGATATGAAAATGAACCGGGCTATGTTCGGATTACCGGAACTGATTTTGACGGCAACGGCAATCTTTATATTTCGGCATCGAACAGTGAAGTGGGAGTGTACCGGAAGATGAAGGGTAAAGACTGGGAGGTTGTGCCCCTGGAATATGATGAATTTGGTATGGACATTACGGTTGGGGAAATACTGACCAGCACTGAGGGTCAGATTTGGGTGCTTATCGAAGGATCCGGGGTGTTGGTTTTTAAGGAAAACGAGGATGGGTCATTTCAGGAAAGATTTTTTGCTGTAAGAAATCAGGAATCCCAATTGCTTACCCGCGTATATTCCATCGCTGAGGACAAGGAAGGAAACATCTGGGTAGGCACCAATAATGGCCCTGTTGAATACTTAGATCCTTCCGGAATTTTTGAAAGGCGGAAACGGTGGTTGGCTATCAGCCCCTGATTCCGCGAAACGATGATACCAAGTATGGTGATCTTTTGTTGTCGACAGAAAAAATCAACGATATTGAAGTCGATGGTGCCGACCAGAAATGGTTTGCAACTGAAAAATCCGGAGTATTTCTTATTTCACCTGATGGCAAAAAAGAAATACATCATTTCACCGGGGAAAACAGCCCGTTGTTATCAAACAGCGTACTTACCATGGCCGTAAACGATAAGACCGGAGAGGTTTTCTTTGGCACTGAAAAAGGCATTATCTCTTTTAAGGGAACGGCTACGGAAGGCGGAGATGATTATGGCAAGGTATATGTTTTTCCTAATCCTGTAAGAGAAAACTATGATGGGGATATTACGGTAACAGGACTTATTGAAAACGCAAATGTGAAAATCACGGATATCACCGGTAACCTTGTTTTTGAAACCACATCACTGGGAGGGCAGGCTGTATGGAATGGAAGGAATTTCAGGGGAGATCGTGTTCAAACAGGTGTATACCTGGTGTTTTGCACCAACGATGACGGTTCAAAAACCCATGTAACCAAGTTGCTTTTTATTCATTAATTGAATTATATACAAGGGAAAGCGATGCTGAATAAAACAAGGGCCATCGTCCTTCACCATATCAAATATGGTGATTCGAGCCTCATTGTTACCTTATATACCGAGAAATATGGCCGGATAGCCTGCATGGTGAACGGAGTAAGGTCCAAAAAGGGAAGGTTTTCCGCCACCATGTTTCAACCCCTTTCACTGCTTGAAACGGATTTTTACTACCGGCAGAATCGTGAACTCCAGCGATTAAAGGAGGCATTTTGCCCCTTTCATTATAATTCAATACCATTTAGTATTTCAAAAAGCGCGATTTCCCTCTTTCTTGCCGAGGTCCTTTACCTCACATTACGGGAAGAGGAAGGCAATCCTTCACTTTTCGCTTTTCTGTTCCATGCTTTCCAGTTACTTGATTCAAAAGAGGAGGGGAGTGCTAATTTTCACCTTTGGTTTATGCTCCATTTTTCAAAGTACCTCGGATTTTTTCCACCGGAATGGGATGGCCAGGAGTCAGATTCCTTATCACCAGAGATGCAGGTGTTTCGGTCATTATCAGCTGAAGCCTCAACCGCTTTGGGGAACCTGTTGAAAAGTAAGCAGGGGACTCCCGATAGTCTGCAGATTTCCAATCAGGATCGCTCGCGATTACTCGAAAGTATTATCAACTATTATAACCTCCACATTGATGGATTTTCACGGTTAAAGTCGTTTGCTGTTTTGCAGGAGGTGTTTAAATAAGCTGCAGAACAACATAAGCAAGTGTTGTAATGGAGGATAGAATCGGGGAATATCTTAATTTTGTGAAGGAATCATAATATCAATTTATCGGAGCGTATGAAACAACAGGCGAATTTTGCGAAAAAAGTGGGATTACCACCCGAAAGTCTTGTTTACACAGGAAATCAAAAACCGTCACCGGGTGAAATGGAAATACTGGTTTATGATGACCAGACATGTGAAAGAACCTGTACAGGCGATATGAAAATGTTGCATGATTGCATTGATAAAAATAAGGTAAATCTTATCATTATTAATAATTTAACCGATGTTACTTTAATTGAAAATATAGGTAAATTTTTTGGTATTCACCCCATGATGCTGGAAGATGTATTAAATACCTCCCATATTCCCAAGGTTGAAGAATCGGGCGATCAATTGATGCTCACCTTGAAATTGCTGGAATACCCTGTTAACGGAGCGTTGCTGCAGCAACATTTGAGCCTGATTCTGGGAGAATATTATGTGATTGTATTCAGGGATTTTGAAAGCAAGGTATTTGATGATATTAAAACCCGGATTATTAATGGAAAAAGCAAGGCAAGGCAAAAGAAGGCCGATTATCTTTTTTATCTTTTAATTGATACTTTAATTGACACATTTTATAATATAGTAAATGAAGATAAGTAACAGAGTTGACAAAATGGAGGTCCAATTATTGGAAAAGCCGGAGACCAATTATATAAAAGATATTTACTACATTAAGCAAACCATGAGTGAAATGAGAGGTGTTGTTTACCCGATCCGGGAGGCATTACTGAATATTGTTCAGGGAGATTATTCCTTGATTGATGACGCAACCATCACCTATCTTCAGGATGTGAGGGACCATATCAACCATATCATCCACATGTATGAGAACAGAGCGTGATACGCTTTCGGATTTGATTGAACTTAACAGTTCAAATATAAACAACCGGTTAAACGGAAGCATGCAAATAATGACCATAATAACCACCTTGTTTATTCCGCTTACACTGATTGCCGGCATATACGGAATGAATTTCAAATATATGCCGGAATTGGAGCTGGACAAAAGGTTATCCTTTTGTCATTCTGCTGATGTTGATTACAGCAGGAATCATGTTTTTAATTATGAAAAGGAAGAAGTTACTATAATCAGCAATGGAAAAAAAACACAATTACACCTGGCTGGATATGGCCAAGCGATTGCAGGCAGTTGCCCAGGCAGGGCTTGAATATTCCGATAACAAATATGATATCGACCGTTATCAGCAAATCAGGCAATTGAGCATGGAAATCATGCATGATTTCACCGGGTTAAACATGAATAAGCTTGTGGGGGTTTTTGCTTCGGAAAAGGGATACCAGACCCCAAAGGTGGATGTCCGCGGAGTGGTATTCCGGGATGATAAGATATTAATGGTGCAGCGAAACCATTGATGGCAACTGGTCGGTTCCGGGTGGATGGGCCGATGTTGGTTTGACACCTTATTGAGGTTGCCAGGAAAGAAGTTTTCGAAGAATCCGGTTTGGAGGTAGTACCGGTGAGGCTGCTGGCAGTGCTCGATAAAAAATGCCACAGCCATCCGCCGGATTTATTTCATATCTACAAGATTTTTGTACTCTGTGAAGAGAAGGGGAGGCAGCTTAAAGGCGGTATGGAAACCAGCGAAACGGGTTTTTTCGGGCTGGATGAATTGCCGCCATTGTCGACGCCACGAATAACCGAAGATCAAATCAGACTCATGTTTGAATTCAAGAAGAATCCGATGAAAATGGCCGCGTATGTGATTAATATTCATCCCAGCTTTTAATTGCAATATCTTCCAGTGATTGAGTTTGCAGATGGCGTAAGAAAAGCACTTGCCAAGACGTGCATTGGTAATTAGTGGAATATTATAATCAATAGCACTTCGGCGGATGGTATAATCATTGCTCAATTCAGTTTTGGTAAGATCTTTAGGAATATTAATGACCAGATCAATCATTTTGTTTCTGAGATAATCAAGTGTATTGGGTTTTTTATCTTCATCGGGCCAATGAAGCATGGTACATGCATATTCCATTCATTTCAAGAAATTGTGCTGTTCCCTTGGTAGCAAAAAGGTTATATCCTTTTTCAACCAGCAATTCTGCAGCTGTTGACAAGTTCAACTTTTGAACGCATAGGACCGGTTGAAACAGGATATTTTTCTTTGGGATAAGTATATCCTACCGAAAGCATTGATTTAAGAATTGCTTCATAATAATTTTCACCAATGCAGCCTACTTCACCGGTTGAAGCCATATCAACACCCAACACAGGATCGGCTTTTTGCAAGCCGTGGAAAATGAAAACTGTGGAGCTTTTATCCCAATATAATCCAGATCAAAAATTGATTTATCGGGTTTTTCAACTTGTATACCCAAGCATAACTTTTGTGGCCAGTTCAATAAAATTTACTTTCAGTACTTTAGAAACAAAAGGAAAACTTCGCGATGCCCTCAGGTTGCATTCAATTACTTTAATATCATTGTCCTTGGCCAGAAACTGCATATTAAAAGGCCGGTAATATTAAGTTCTTTGGCAATCTGCCGGGTAATTCTTTTTATCCGGCGCACTGGTTTCAAAATAAATTTTTTGGGCAGGGAAAACCATGGTTGCATCACCCGAATGAACACCTGCAAATTCAACATGTTCGGAGATGGCATAAGCAATAACTTCTCCATTTCTGGCAACAGCATCAATTTCAATTTCTTTGGCCTTCTCAATAAATTCAGAAACCACAACCGGATATTGTTTTGAAACATTGGCTGCCAGTTTAAGAAAATGTTCCAGTTCTTCTTTGTTGGAAACCACATTCATGGCAGCACCTGAAAGCACATACGAAGGACGAATCAAAACCGGAAAACCAACTTCATCAACAAAATCATGAATTTCATCGATACTGGTAAGTTCTTTCCACCGGGGCTGATCAATTTTAAGCTTATCACACAGCATTGAAAATTTATGACGGTTTTCAGCATTATCAATGGAAATAGGTGAAGTTCCAAGAATAGGAACATTCTGATCGATACAAGTCGCATGGCCAGGTTATTGGGAATCTGTCCACCCATGGAAACAATAACTCCTTTAGGTTTTTCAAGTTCAATAATATCCATTACCCGTTCAAACGAAAGTTCATCAAAATACAGCCTGTCGCACATATCATAATCGGTACTTACAGTTTCGGGATTATAATTGATCATTACTGACCGGTAACCTTCCTTATTAATGGTATACAAGGCATTTACACTGCACCAGTCAAATTCAACACTGCTTCCAATACGGTAAGCTCCTGAACCAAGAACAATTACTGATTTATTGATCATCTTCATAATTCAATATCATGTTCAGTTCCACTATAGGTAAGATACAGGTAATTGGTTTTTGCAGGATATTCAGCAGCCAGTGTATCAATTTGTTTTACATAAGGAACAATACCATGCTTTTTTCTGATATTCACGTACTTTCAGAAGTACCTTCCTGCATGTGTTCATTCTCAGTCTTTCAAGACAAAACGGGCAATCTGAAAATCGGAAAATCCCATTATTTTTGCTTCTCTGCAGAAGTTCAACAGGAATATCTTCAAGAGTATTGAATTTTTCAAGCTCATTTTTCAGATCGAAAATATTTTTAAGTTTATACAAGAAACCAGTTATCAATTTTTGTCAGTTCATGAATTTGATCAACGGTATAACCCTTTTCAAATGCATCGGCAATAACAAAAATCCGCATATCGGTAGGTTCGGACAGTTCTTTTTCAATATCATCAAATTCAAGATCACGGTTGCCAACAAAACCATGCATTCCCTGTCCAATCATTCGAAGTCCTTTTTGAATGGCTTCTTCAAAAGTTCGTCCAATGGCCATTACTTCGCCAACACTTTTCATGCTGCTGCCAATTTGCTTGGAAACACCAATGAATTTATTCAGATCCCAACGGGGAATTTTACAAACAATATAATCGAGTGCAGGTTCAAAAAAAGCAGAAGTAGTTTTGGTTATTGAATTTTTAAATTCATGCAGACCATAACCCAAGCCCAGTTTGGCAGCAACAAAAGCCAACGGATAACCGGTTGCTTTGGAAGCCAGTGCACTTGATCGCGATAAGACGTGCATTTACTTCAATTACCCGGTAATCTTCGGAATTTGGATCAAGGGCATATTGAACATTACATTCACCAACAATTCCAATATGTCGGATAATTTTTATGGCAAGTTCCCGAAGTTTATGATATTCGGAATTGGTAAGTGTTTGCGAAGGAGCAACAACAATACTTTCACCGGTATGAATACCCAAGCGGATCGAAGTTTTCCATGTTACAAACGGTAATACAATTGTCGTAACGATCGCGAACCACTTCATATTCAACTTCTTTCCATCCTTTCAGCGATTCTTCAACCAGAATCTGAGGTGAATAGGAAAATGCTTTTTCAGCCAGTTTTCATCAGTTCTTCTTCATTGTTGCAAAATCCACTTCCCTGTCCACCCAGTGTATATGCTGCACTGATAATAATCGGAAAACCCAGTTCTTGCAGCTGCCTTAACGGCATCTTCAATATTGGTAACAGCAATACTTTGAATGGTTTTTACATCAATTTCATCCAGTTTTTTGACAAAAGATCACGGTCTTCGGTATCCATAATGGCCTGAACAGGAGTTCCCAAGCACCCGGACATTATTCTTTCCAAGAACACCACTTTTGATAAAGTTCAATACCGCAATTCAAGTGCTGTTTGTCCGCCAAATGACAAGCAGAATTCCGTCAGGTTTTTCTTTTTCAATTACTTTTTCAACAAAATAAGGAGTAACCGGAAGAAAATATATTTTATCGGCAATACCTTCGGAAGTTTGAACAGTAGCAATATTTGGATTAATAAGAACGGTATAAATACCTTCTTCTCGCAAGGCTTTTAATGCCTGTGATCCGGAATAATCAAATTCACCTGCTTCACCAATTTTCAGTGCTCCTGAACCAAGAACAATAACTTTTTTTATTGATTTGTCCATCTTGTAATAAATCCTGAAAAAAATTTAGTATAAATTTGGCGCAAAAGTACAAATATTTTTAAATTCATACTTGTATATTTATAAATATATGTATATATTTGCATCAACATATGAATATTTATTCATCATGGGAAACAGAACAGAAAGACTATTAGCCATCAGAAACATTATTTCTTCGCAGAAAGTTTCCAGCCAGGAAGAATTATTGAACCTTCTTGAAAAAAAAGGGTTGAATTATACCCAGGCAACCCTTTCAAGGGATTTGAAATTTCTTAAAGTAAATAAAATTTCTGATCCTGAAAAGGGATATATTTATGAACTACCGGATCAGCATCATATGCCGGGGCAGGAATTGGCAGAAAGTTATGCAGCACAGGGATTTGTTTCAATACAATTTGCCAACAAACTTGGGAGTTATCAAAACCTTGCCCGGATATGCCCCAAGCATTGCATCGCTGATCGATCAGAGCCAATCCTTTTGAAATTATAGGAACGCTTGCCGGTGATGATACCATTCTGATTATACCTCACGACAATGTTTCTGAAAAGGATGTTATTAATACACTGATACTTATTATTCCTGAATTAAAAAATAAAATTAAGTAATACTAAAATGAAATGCAAAGAAAAAGTTGTTTTAGCCTATAGCGGAGGACTGGATACCTCGGTTATTCTGAAGTGGCTTATCGATAAAGGATATGAAGTAATTGCCTATGTGGCTGATGTAGGACAGGATGATGATTTTGAAGAAGTGAAGAAGAAAGCACTTAAAGATTGGTGCTTCAAAAGTGTATATTGAAGATCTGAAAGAAGAATTTGTAACCGATTATATTTTCCCGGCCATTAAAGCCAATGCTGTGTATGAAAACCGGTATCTGCTTGGAACTTCTCTGGCACAGGCCAGTAATTGCAAAACACCAGATTGAAATTGCGCATAAGGAAAAGGCCGAATATGTATCCCATGGAGCTACCGGAAAAGGAAATGATCAGGTTCGTTTTGAATTGTCCTATTATGCACTGAATCCGAAAATTAAAGTACTTGCTCCCTGGAAAATGCAGGAATTTCTTGATCAGTTCAAAGGAAGAACGGATATGCTGAATTATGCCGAAGAAAATAATATTCCTGTTAAAGCAACCGTTAAAAAACCATACAGCGAAGACGATAACCTGATGCATATCAGTCATGAAGCCGGTATTCTTGAAGATCCGAAATACAAGCCTGAAAAGGACATGTTTACCAAAATGGTTCCTCCACAGGATGCTCCTGATAAGGAAACCCACTTGAAATTCATTTTAAAGATGGCATTCCGGTTAAAGTGGTAAACAAGGATGATAAAAGTTAGATTACCGATCCGCTGGAATCTATTTATGTACCTAAATAAAATCGGTGGTGCAAATGGAATTGGCTTGCTTGATATGGTTGAGAACCGGTTTGTTGGCATTAAATCACGAGGTGTTT
>CAVYLT010000088.1:0-5411 GCA_963769335.1 Nitrospirota bacterium
CTGCGGGACATTATAAGGTGCCGAAGATCATAGAATAAGCGCTTGCATCCCTGCGCAAAGGCAGAAAGCGTAGCGGAAAAAGGGAAAAGTAATATGCGAAAGGGAAAAGGAAAAAGAATCGTTTTTTTCTCCATTTCGCCGTCTTTTATCCCCATTTCTCCTGAATGTCTTTTTTAATTCAGGAATTGACGTTTCCGGGAAAAGGATCAATTCATGTTCAGATTAATGCTTCGATCAAAAATTCACCGTGCCACCGTAACGGACTCAAATCTCGAATATGAGGGAAGCCTGACCGTCGATCCGCTTCTCCTGGAGGCCGCGAGCATTCTTCCCTACGAGCAGGTGGGCGTTTCCAATCTGAACAACGGGGAGCGGTTCGAAACTTATGTGATCCCGGGCAAACGCGGGGCCGGGGAAATGGTGCTGAACGGACCCACTGCCCGAAAAGGGGTTAAAGGGGACAAGGTCATCGTTTTCTGCTACGAGTACTTCAATGAGGAGGAGCTCAAGACCTTCAGGCCCAAGATCGTCCTCGTGGATGCCAACAACAGGGTAAAGGAGTAAGCATGGAGTTATTCAATCTCACCATTCATGAACTGCATGATATGCTGAAAAAAGGCGAAACCACGTCCGAAGCGATCACCGATTCAGTTCTGGGCAGGATCAAGGCCGTGGACGGAAAGGTCAAGGCCTACATCACGGTCACCGAAGAGATCGCGCGCGCGCAGGCCCGGGAAGCGGACAAGCGGCTCAAGGCAGGAGACACCTCGTCGCCGCTGCTGGGCATCCCGATTGCGGTCAAGGACAACATGTGCACGGAGGGCATCAAAACGACGTGCGCTTCGAAAATCCTCAATAATTTCGTTCCTCCCTACGATGCGACCGTTGTCCGAAACCTGAAACAGGCTGGCTATGTATTGTGCGGGAAGCCGAACATGGACGAATTCGCGATGGGGTCCTCGACGGAGAATTCGGGGTTCTTTATCACGAAAAATCCCTGGGACCTCGAACGGATCCCCGGAGGATCGAGCGGAGGCTCGGCTGCGGCCGTTGCCGCGGGCGAATGCATCGGCTCACTCGGTTCGGACACGGGCGGATCGATCCGCCAGCCTGCGTCCTGCTGCGGCGTCGTCGGTCTTAAACCGACCTACGGGAGGGTCTCCCGCTTCGGCCTCGTGGCCTTCGCGTCGTCCCTCGATCAGATCGGTCCGATTACGAAGGACGTCACCGACTCCGCGCTCCTGATGAATGTCATCTCGGGCCACGATGCCAAAGATTCCACGTCCGCGAACATCGCGGCGCCGGATTTTACGAAGGCGCTCAAAAAAGAGGTGAAAGGGCTGAAGATCGGGCTGCC
Organism: Nitrospirota bacterium; assembly: GCA_963769335.1. Lineage (GTDB taxonomy): Bacteria > Nitrospirota > UBA9217 > UBA9217 > UBA9217 > JAJYKN01. The sequence continues at coordinate 1,358 of CAVYLT010000088.1, forward strand.
GAAAGAGTATTTTATCGAGGGCATGGACCCCTCGGTGGAGAAGGCGGTCAAAGACGCGGTTAAAACGCTGGAAGGGCTCGGCGCCACGGTGAAGGAAGTTTCGCTGCCGCACACGGACTATGCCGTAGCGACGTACTACATTCTCGCGACTTCCGAAGCAAGCTCGAACCTGGCCCGGTACGACGGTGTGAAGTACGGCCACCGTACCCAAGCTCCGAAGGATCTGATGGACATGTACCGGAAGTCGCGCGACGAGGGGTTCGGACCCGAGGTAAAGCGGCGGATCATGCTCGGCACGTACGCGCTTTCAGCCGGGTACTACGACGCCTATTACAAGAAGGGGCAGCAGGTCCGGACGTTGATCAAACGGGATTTTGACGAGGCTTTCAAGACCGTGGACGTGATCGCCACGCCGACCGCCCCCACGGCGGCGTTCAAGATCGGCGAGAAGTCTTCCGATCCGCTCCAGATGTATCTGTCCGATATTTTTACGATCAGCGTGAACCTCGCCGGCATTCCGGGGATCTCGGTCCCCTGCGGGTTCACGTCGGGGAATCTGCCCATCGGACTTCAGCTCCTCGGGAAGCATTTTGACGAGGAATCGATCCTGCACGCGGCCTTTGCTTACGAGCAGGCCACCGAGTGGCACACAAAGCGAGCTGCGCTCTAATTGCGGAATGCGGAGTTCGGAATGCGGAATTCAAAAAGACAAGAGGGATCGCAACCATGAAATACGAGGCAGTGATCGGGCTTGAGGTGCATGCCCAGCTCCAGACCAATACGAAAATCTTCTGCGGGTGCGAGACCCGGTTCGGCGAAGAGGCGAATACGAGGACCTGTCCGGTCTGCATCGGCATGCCGGGCGTGCTGCCGGTCTTGAATAAAAAGGCCGTGGAATTCATCGTCAAGACCGGGCTTGCCACGCACTGCTCCATCAGCCCTTACAGCAGGTTCGCGCGCAAGAACTATTTCTACCCCGACCTTCCCAAAGGCTATCAGATCTCGCAGTATGAACTTCCCGTGTGCGAGCGCGGGTACGTGGAAATCGTCGTCGACGGCAAGATCAAGCGCATCGGCCTTACCCGCATCCACCTCGAAGAGGACGCCGGAAAGAACCTGCATCAGTCCGAGAGCGGCGCAAGCCTCGTGGACCTGAACAGGGCCGGAACGCCGCTCATGGAGATCGTATCCGAGCCGGACATCCGTTCGTCGGAGGAGGCGTCGGAGTATCTCAAGAAGCTCCGTTCCATCCTGCGCTACATCGAAGTTTCCGACGCGGACATGGAGAAGGGGAATTTCCGGTGTGACGCCAACGTCTCGATCCGGCCCGTGGGATCCAGGGAATTCGGCACCCGGGCCGAAGTCAAGAACGTCAACTCCTTCAAGTTCGTGCAGAAGGCGCTCGAGTACGAGATCAAGCGCCAGGCCCAGATCCTCGACGAAGGCGGCAAGGTCGTCCAGGAAACGCGTCTTTTCGACTCAACCAAAGGGGTCACCTTTTCCATGCGGAGCAAAGAAGAGGCCCACGACTACCGGTATTTTCCCGAGCCCGATCTGGTGCCGATCGTCGTGTCAAAGGATACGATTTCTCAGATCGCCAAAACCATACCCGAACTCCCGGATGCAAAACGCGACCGGTTCGTGAAAGATTATGCCATCCCTGAATATGATGCGGACATGATGACCCAGAGCAGGGCCATGGCGGCATACTTTGAAGAAGCGGTCAGGCTTGCGGGCCAGCCGAAAGTCGTGTCGAACTGGATAATGGGCGAGCTGATGCGCCTGCTCAATACAGAGGGTAAAGAAATCGAGGCGTGCCCGCTCAAACCAGACAAACTTGCGGGTATGATCAAGATGATCAGCGACGGTGTGATCAGCACCAAGATCGCCAAGACCGTGTTCGAGGAGATGTATAAGTCGGGCAAGGACGCAGAATCGGTCGTGAAAGAACAGGGCCTGGTCCAGGTTTCCGACACGGGCGCAATCGAACAGATCATCGCCGACGTGATCAAGGCCAATCCCGGACAGGCAGCCGATTACAAAGCGGGAAAAGAGAAGCTTTTCGGGTTTTTTGTGGGACAGGTGATGAAGGCGAGCAAGGGCAAAGCCAACCCTGATCTCGTCAACCAGCTGCTGAAAAAGAAGCTGAGCGAATAACCAAATTATTAATTCAAAGTTAAAAATACTATACAGTGGCGGGGGGGAATTCGAATGCTCGAACAGATACGGAAAAACATGGGTTGGATGATGTGGGTCATTGTAGGACTCATCACCGTGACCTTTCTCTTCTTCGGGATCTATCCGTCGAACGTGGGGGGGACGAGGGCGGCAAAGGTCGGCGATACCGTGATCACAACGGATGAAGTGAACAGGGCGTACCGGAACTTGTATGATAATTACAAAGAATTGTTGAAGGACAAGCTTAACGACTCATTTGCAAAAAGTCTTAAATCCCAGGCGCTGCAGGAATTGATCGTGAACCGGCTCTTGATCACCGAGGCGGAACAGTTGGGGCTTCAGGTGAGTGATGAAGAGCTCCAGGCCTCGATCAGCAAAATGCCCGCATTTTCCGTAAATGGAAAATTTGACAAGAGAGTCTATGAACGGATTCTCGACCGGGTCAATATGACACCTGCCGCCTTTGAGACCAGCCAGCGCGAGTTGCTTCTTCGACAGAAAATGGAGCACCTCATCCGGGACGGGGTCACGGTAACGGAAGCCGAACTGGCAGCCGCCTACAAACAGCAAAATCCCAAGGCAAAACCGGGTGATTTTGAAAAGAACCGCGACAGCTTTGCGCAGGCGTACCTGGCAGGCAAACAGCGTGACGCATTAACTGCGGCGTTGAGAAACATGGAGAAGAAGATACCGGTATTGATAGACGCAAAATCGGTCGCACAGCTATAATGGGCAGCAGGTAGAAGGCAGTAGGGAGGATATCCTGTCTGCCGAATGCTTCTGCTGTAGGCGGTGTTCCGTGCCTTTCAGGCGCGCTTGAAGAAAAAAGGAGAAAAGGGGATAAGGCCGTTAAGACGGTCGTTCTCCTCTTTTCTCCTTTTGTTTTGTGCTGCTGCCCGGGACTTTTTTGATTCCCCTCAAATGATCGAGCTGTTGCCCTCCGGCCGGAGGAAGGCCTCCGCTAAATATTCGACTTCCATTCCAGGTCGCCGAGCATTTCCCACTGAACATAATTTCTGATACGGAGCAGCGTGTCTTCTGGCATGTCGATGAAATGGAGCCCCATGCCGGGCTCTGCTTCGAACTGGGCCCCGAGGCTTAATGTCCGGACAACTTCGGCGGTAACCTTAATGGGGAGGGTATCATGGGGCAGGGTGAACCTGATATGCAGTACCGTACCTCCGGGCAACGGGTCCAGCGTCCGCAGATATAATCCCCCCTCAGACAGGTTAATACAGGTCAATACCTTTTCCGGCGTCCCTTCCTCGATCTCCACGTGCAATTTTACGGGTATGCGGGGAGTGGTCCGCGGCTGGCCGCTCAACCGCGCCAGGATCCCATATACCATCGCAAGGTCAAGCGGTTTCGTCAGGATAGCCGAGCATCCCAGCGAGAGCAGGGTCTCGGTCATCGCCGCGTCATCGTTCGTCATGAATACAACGAGTGGAACGTTCATGACTGCGGGATCGGTCCTTAAAAGGGTGATAGCCTGCCGGAGTTCGGCAGCGGCAAAGTCCCCGTCGAAGAGAATCATGGAAAAAGCCGTACTCTGTGCGAGGCGAAGCCCTTCTTCAGGCGTTTTTGCAAGAACGGGGGAATACCAGATACGGTTCAAAAGAACGCCGAGGTACATCTGCCCGGCGGCGGTCCGGCAGATTATGAGGACGTGTTTTTTTTCGGACATACGACGGTTCCTTCCCTGATAGTCCTTCTCATTAAACCATGGAGAGCCCCACTTGTCAACTTTTCAGTTCGCCCAGGCCGGCGAGCAGGTTAATAATGCTGTTGCAGCCTTTTTCCCAGTCCGAGATCAGGAGGCTTTCATTTTCCGAGTGTGCGGCGGTAAAGGGGTCTCCGACGCCGAAGAGCAGGGCGG
>CAVYLT010000089.1:0-33268 GCA_963769335.1 Nitrospirota bacterium
GGGGAGCATAAAATGAGTAAAAAATTGTTTGCATTGGGAAGTCTGCTCGCAATCGTTTCATTTTTGTTGTTATCAGGTTGCGCATCACTTCCAAGCCGGGCAGTAATGGAAGCGGACGTTCGTGATTTTCAGCTACCAAAAACAGCAGACTCAGGTAATGCCATAATATATGTCGTGCGTCCTTCCTCGTCTGCATCTTTAATCCGCTTCAATGTTTTTGTTGATGACAAAGAAGATAACTCAGAAATGGGTTATACTCGTGGCACACAATACATATACTTTATCGTTAAGCCAGGCAATCACACAATAATGTCAAAAGCTGAAAATTGGAGCGAACTATTTGTTGATGTCAAAGCTGGAGAAACGGTTTTTCTTAAGCAGGAGGCAGCGATTGGGTTTGTAATAGCAAGAAATGAACTAACCCGAATCCCAGATTTTGAAGGTAAATACCACATAAGACATACTGCATTAGGAACAATTATCAAAGAAAAAAAATAATCTTGTAAAAAAAGAGCACCGAAGGGTTTCGGAGGTTGCCAGTCTGTGGTTACGCTAATCTTCATTTGATTGGGTTAAGCAGCCCAACCTGCTGGCTCTATGCGACGTAAACATCAACGCAAATTCTTCCGAATATCTGTTCTTCATTTTCCCTGCTGTAACTTTTTTCATTCTTGACTTAATGTATCATTTGTGATACATTACTATTAAAACATCAATAGGAGGTCAGCAAACATGACCGCAAAAAAAGTCGGCAAAAAGAGCGGGGAGGAAGATATCCTCGGTTTGGTCACTTTCGGCAGTTTAATAGCAAATGTATTTCAAATTGCGTCTAAACAGCGACTTGAAAATGAGCACGATGCTTTAAAAGCGTATGCGACCGATCTAAAAGGGCATTACAATAACATGATAGTGCGTTACGAACAAGTACTTCGCGCTTATCAGTCTATGAGGAATGTCAATGCGTCCTTATCTAATGAAGTTCAAACTCTTAACAATATAATCGTGGGCCTCCGTGAAGAAAACAACAGACTCATAAAGGAACAAGATGCCCTGAAGCTTCAAGCATCTAATAAAAGAATTGTGCATTCGGCGATAAAAATTTAATAAAAAAGAGGATTAATTGCTTAACATCAACGTGGCGGTTCGTTCTTCAACAAATAGCTGGAGACGGTCTGAGAAAAAAGCGAATGACGCCAAAAGAATTCTCGACCGTCAATTTAGTCCAGCGATGATCGACTCCCTTAAGGCCTCCATCAACCGGCACCCTGCTTTTGCTCTTCAGAAACAGCCCCGTTTGGAAAGAAAAATTATAGTCCGTTCTGAAGAAGACCCGGCAAGGGTCCTTGCCTGGGCTGTCGCGCTAAGAGTGCGGGAAGCGCGGGAAAGATATGGTTTGAGGCAAGAAGACCTTGCGAAGAAGGCAGGAATCGCACGGCCAAACATCGCACGTCTTGAAAAAGGCGTCCATATACCGACTCTGACGACTCTCCGAAAAGTTGCGCAAGCTTTGAATATCGATATTAACATCCTCATGATGCCACCCGCGGTGACTCCCGAGGACAAGCGGTTGCTTGCAGATATGGCGGAAACGGGCATAAATGAGTGGGGGAATACTCTCAATGAGGAGGACGTCAAGGATTGACCGCCCTTCCGAAAACCGGAGATGTCTATCTCGTGGATCTCGATCCGGTGAAAGGTTCCGAGCAAGGCCGTGAACGCCCGGTCATCATGTTCCAAAACCCGGACTTGAACAATTTCACGACAACCTATCTGTCCATCCCACTCACATCAAATCTTTCCCGCATGACCATCCCGGGCGCCTGTCTCATTAAAAAAGGCGATGGCGGCCTAAAGCAGGATTCCGTCGCCCTTTGCTTTCAAATGAGGGCCATCGACAAAAGTCGCTTGAAGAAAAAATACGGCACTGTCAACCCCGCGACTATTCAGGCGTTGGCAGATGCCATTTTGTCCGCAACCGGAATTGATATTGATGACTCATGAAAAACCCGAAATGATAAATTGTATCTATTGCAAAAAGGACAGTACTGGATCAAGCGGCAAGGAACACATTATTCCGGAAGCATTGGGTTGCAAGGATTGTTTGCCCGTAAATTATGTTTGCGACTCATGCAATAACTATTTTTCAAAACTTGATAAGAGCGTTTTATATAACCGTGCCATTGCCATTCATGTAGGTGCCGAGCAAATCCCTGGGAAAAAGAATCACATAAGAAGAAGCATAACCAATAAATTATCATTTCCGAAGAAAGGGAATTTTACACTAACATTAGGACCAATAACGATTCCGCAAACTGGAGCAAAAGAAATAACCTTTCAGCCGAAGCAGTCGAACGAATTTGATGAGTTGCAGTTTGCGCGCGCAGTTCATAAGATGGCATTTAATTGTTACGCGGGTAGTTTTGGCAATAGAAATGCTCTACATTCTCGCTTCGATAATTTGAGAAACTATATAAGACAGCCTGCACGCAATGAACTCTGGCATTATGGAGTCAAACAAACATCCCGAGACGATTTTTTAGCTGCGAGATTCTTTGGCGAACCAGATACAATCGTTGAGCTGCATCTTTTTATTTTCAATTTTTATATATCCTTGACTACCTTGACAAGCCCCATTGAACGGGAATTGAGAAGACACGATATTCTGATCATTAACAGAGTTGGTGCGTGGAGTGGTAATAGCATGGATGGCTTATAAGCCTACCAGACATGAAATCCCCGGCCTCTATTTGCATCGGTCTTTCTATTTCCAGCGCAGAATAAAATCGCATGTCATACGCCTTCGCGCCCTGCCCTCCCAGCGCGTGAGAGACTGCATCGTTTCACTCCGCAGACACTCCCGCGCTACCATCCGTCCCGATTTTTGAGACTCCCCAAAGCTGAAAACCTGCCCAAAATGGTACTACTTTCCTCGCTTACTGACCCCGTTACGGGGACCCAATGGGGTCAGGTCCTTTGTTATGGTATAATGACTCTGAATCATAAGATGGCCGGAAGGTGTCCCTTTCCGGCCGTTGCTGTCTTGAACTCTTGCTCTTATGAGATCGAATGCAGTGCCAGTCGGATATAACTCAATTCATTGCTGATCAATTACTTTTTTCAAGTGACTGAGCCCAGAGGCCGCAGTCGGCCACCCGGCATAAAACGCAATATGCGTGATCGCAGCCACAAGTTCTTCCTTCGTAAGACCGTTTTCAAAAGCCTTCTTCAGATGGAACTCGACCTGCTCAATGCGATTCAGCGCGACCAGGCAGGTGACCGTGATCAGGCTTTTGTCGCGCTGCGAGAGCGGCGGACGTTTCCAAACATCCCCGAAAAGAACATCCTGCGTCAATTGCGCGTAATCCGGCGCTAGAGCCTTCAACTCATCCGTCGCTTTTTTTACATCACTGTCTGACATCTCTATCTCCTTTCTTGGTTGAAACGCTTTGGTTCAAAATCCCATGCGGAAATTTAGGCATGCGATTGAAGTCCGAAGGTTAAGCATTTCGGACTGTTTGAGCCCAGCCTCCCCTTCCTTATCGGGCGAGTTTCCGAAATGTACTGAGGACGATTGAGCATGCCGTAAATAATTTCCGCCGGGTGCCCTTCTTTGGTCACCTTTCTTCGGGCAACCAAGAAAGGTGAGAACAAGCTTTACGGCCGCAGCAACGTCTTGATCGCGCGGCGTTCGTCCATAGCGCGGTAGCCCTCGGCCACCTGGTCGAGGGGCAGGGTCAGGTCAAACACCTTGCCGGGATCGATCTTTCCCGCAAGTACGCGGCCGATCAGATCGGGCAAATAGCGGCGCACCGGAGCGGGGCCGCCGTGAAGGTGGACGTGGGCGAAGAACAGTTCCTGTCCGTTGAGCTCGACCCCGTGTGGGACTCCCACGAAGCCCACATATCCGCCCGGGCGGGTGGCATGGATCGCCTGCATCATCGACTCCTGGGTGCCGACGCACTCTAGCACCGAGTCTGCGCCGATTCCGTTGGTCATCTCCTTGATCCGGGCCACGCCCTCGTCACCGCGCTCAATCACGATGTCGGTTGCGCCGAACTCGCGGGCGAGCTTTGTCCGGGATGCATGACGGCTCATCGCGATGATCCGTTCGGCCCCCATCTGCTTGGCCGAGAGCACAGCAAGGAGTCCGACCGCGCCGTCGCCCACGACCACGACCGTCTTCCCCGGCTTCACATTGGCCGCGTCAGCCGCAAACCAGCCGGTGCCCATCACGTCGGAAAGCGTCAGCAGGCTTGGAATCTGATTGTCCGAGGGAACAGCCGGTGTCGCCACCAAGGTGCCGTCCGCGTGCGGCACGCGCAGATACGGCGCCTGCGCACCCCCCATAAGCTCGCGATGCTGGCAGGATGACTGATAGCCGATCTGGCAGGTGGGGCAGGTATTGTCGGAAGCGAAGAACGAACCGATCACGAATTGCCCGCGCTTGACCCTGGTGACGGCGCTGCCTACTTCCTCGACAATGCCGCAGTACTCATGCCCCATCGGTGTAGGTTGGGTGATCGGATTGATGCCGCGGTAGGGCCATAAATCTGACCCGCAAACGCAGGTGGCTGAAATTTTAATGATGGCGTCCGTCGGCTTCATGATTTTCGGGGCGTCGCGCTCCTCGAAACGTATATCGCGCGGCCCGTGGATAACAGATACTTTCATGGTTTATCTCCTCTCATGGTGTACTCAATCTAACAGTAAGCGGGTTCCTGTCACTTTCGCTCATTACTGCAGTGTTATTATTCGACTCGGCAAGGTGCCTCTTTGCAGCTCTTTGTCCCTGATCTTAGTATATCGCCTATAGGTCCTGGCGGTCAGAGATTTTCAATCACTCATGTATTATGCGGCTTTTGAACCTCTTTACCGCCGCAGAGCTCGTGAAAGTATCGCCATAAAGACTTTGGTTCGTGTCCATGGCGGCAATCGCATCCATATCTTCTTCACTCAGTGTGAAGTCCCAGATGCTGTAGTTTTCAACGATACGTTCCCTGTGTACGGATTTCGGAATCGCAACAACTCCGCGTTGAACATGCCACCGCAATATCACCTGGGCGATCGTTTTCCCGTATTTGCGCCCGATCGAGGACAGGACTTCATTCTTGAATATATCTCTCTGACCCTCTGCAAGCGGTCCCCAAGCCTCCATCTGGATCTTATATTCGTCCATGGTCTTTTTGAGCGTATGCTGCTGGCAGTACGGGTGAACTTCCACCTGGTTGATTGCCGGGACTACCTTGTTGAACTCGGCCAGATCAGCTAAGCGTACGTCTGAGAAGTTGCACACGCCTATGGCCCGGATACGCCCCGCTTTGTAGAGTTCTTCCATGGCGCGCCAGGATCCATACACATCACCGTAGGGCTGATGAATGAGGTACAGGTCCAGATAGTCCAGGCCAAGCAGTTTCATCTGCTGCTCAAAAGAGGCCTTGGTTTTCTCATAGCCGGCGTCCTGTACCCACAGCTTCGTCGTAATGAACAGTTCCTTCCTGGGCACGTTGCTGCGTCTGACAGCGCGGCCCACCGCTTCCTCGTTCTTGTAGGAAGCCGCTGTGTCGATCAGGCGGTAGCCGGCCGTGATCGCATCATACACGCCCTGTTCGCACCGGGCTGCATCAGGAACCTGAAATACGCCGAATCCCAGCATCGGCATCTGTACTCCATTGTTCAGAATAGTCGTATCCATGAATCATTGCCTCCTTCAATGTGCTCCGCGTTGTCGCTTAAAGCCCCGTCCTCTTCTCCAGGGCTTCAGGATACCGGGCCCCTTCTATTTTGATCTTCGAGGCTGCACTTTCGATCTCATGCAGGTCGTCTGATGTAAGCTCGACATTAACTGCTCCGATGTTCTCGTCCAGCCGCGAAAGCTTTGTAGTGCCCGGGATCGGAACGATCCACGGTTTCTGGGCAAACAGCCAGGCGAGCGCTATCTGGGCTGGTGTCGCCTTCTTCCGATCTGCGATCTTCATAAGCAGGTCGACCAAAGCCTGATTCGCTTTCCGGGCCTCCGGGGTAAAGCGAGGTACGATGTTGCGGAAGTCGGTTTTGACAAACTCCGTCTTCTCATCGATCTTTCCGGTGAGGAAGCCTTTGCCGAGAGGACTGAAGGGAACGAGACCGATCCCGAGCTCCTCCAGCGTCGGAAGCAGTTCCTCTTCTGGCCGTCGCCACCACAGCGAGTATTCGCTCTGGACCGCAGTAACGGGCTGGACTGCGTGCGCGCGGCGGATCGTTTTCACTCCTGGTTCAGAAAGGCCGAAATACTTCACCTTCCCTTCCCGGATCAGTTCCTTCACTGTTCCCGCCACTTCTTCGATCGGCACGTTCGTGTCAACACGATGCTGATAGTACAGGTCAATGGCATCGACCTTGAGCCGCTTGAGCGAACCTTCGAGGCTTTGCCTGATGCCCTCGGGCCGGCTGTCCTGGACCTGCTTGTAGTCGGCACTCATCTTGATCCCGAACTTAGTTGCTATCGCCACTTTCCCGCGAAAGGGGGCGAGGGCTTCACCCACGATCTCTTCATTCGTGTAGGGTCCGTAAATCTCAGCAGTGTCAAAGAATGTAACGCCGCGTTCCACGGCTTTCCGTATGAGAACGATCATGTCCTGCTTGTCCGGAGGAAGACCGTAGGCAATGCTCATTCCCATGCAGCCGAGCCCGAGAGCCGAAACCTCCAGGCCGCTTTTTCCTAATTTACGCTTTTGCATTATTTCTCCTTTCAGCCGAAAATAACATTTAACCACGGATGAACACGGATAAACACAGGTAGATCAAGAAATTACATCGAACGCCGTATTGACCGCTTAGTTTTTAAAAGACCAACTTAAGGTTCAATCTGTGCGTGCGGCAAAGCCGCACCTGTGTTCATCTGTGGTTTACATTTGTGGTTACATTGATTCCCCTCTTGATAATCATATCCTATCCCGAAGGAACAAAGGTTGGTAGACCAATCCTGCCCATTTATTGCCTAATTCTCCGTAATCTTCCATAATTGGGTTGACAGATAAGTTGCCTTTGGTAGTATAGAGTCAGGAGGCATCCATGATAAAGCCGTCAGTGAAGCAGAAAAATGAGAATAACGGAATGGAAAATGCGCTCGAAGCGTTGGGGAAGAGCATTGCCCGATGGACCGATAAGAGCGACCGGGTTGAGACCGTGATCCCGGGGTTGACACTGTATCGGCGGAACGAGCCGAGCGAGCCGATAAGCATCATGTACGAACCGCGCATTTGCGTGGTCGCACAAGGGGCCAAGCGCGTGCTGCTGGGAGATGAGACGTATGTGTACGACGCGCATCATTTTTTGATTACCTCCGTGAACCTGCCCACGTTTGCCCAGATCATTAAAGCGAGCCCGGAGAAACCTTGCCTGGGACTTATCTTGAAACTTGATCAGCGCGTGATGTCACAATTGATGGTGGACAGCAATCTTCCGCCGCCGCGTCCACAGCAATCGAGCCGTGGCATGGCGACGGGCGAGGTCACGTTGCCGCTGCTCTCTACTTTTCAACGGTTGATCGACCTGCTTGCCGAGCCGAAGGATATCCCGATCCTTGCGCCGATCATCCAGCGGGAAATTTTTTATCGTATGCTTATAGGCGATCAAGGTGTGCGATTGCGCCAGATGGCGTCAACGGGAAGTCAGAGTCAACAGATAGCGCGGGCGATCGATTGGTTGAAAAGTAACTTCACACAGCCGTTGCGGATTGATGAGCTCGCTAGCCAGGTCAATATGAGTACTTCGACCTTCCACCATCATTTCCGAGAGGTGACAGCCATGAGCCCGCTGCAGTATCAGAAGTGGCTGCGATTGAACGAAGCACGGCGAATCATGCTGGCCGAAAATCAGGATGCGACGACCGCGGCGTTCCAAGTCGGTTATGAGAGCCCTTCCCAGTTCAGCCGCGAGTACGGCCGTTTGTTCGGCGCCCCGCCGTTACGGGATATCACGAGTTTACGTCTCATGGCCGCATCCGGGAGGGAGTAGTCTCGATATTGATGCGATGGAAGTGAGGACGGCTTTTGGTTTCCTTCACAACCGAAAGGGTGTTGGCATGTTTATGCGGTGTTTTATGCTGTTTGTTGTTTACTTGACGTGAACACCATGGTCAGGGTCAGGCCGGTGGAATTGGTTTCCCCGCTCCTGAGCAAGGCACTTCGCCCATCATTCCCGAGAATGGGGTCGGTGTTCCCTGGGCCTGTTCCGGACTTATGGATTCCATCAGTTCGCGTTTTATGAAATCCCTGACGAGATCCTGGTCTTCATTGCTGATCCTCATATACTTGACCGCCATTCCCGGGATGTGTCTTTTTTCCATGCTCAAGTGGTTGTACAGTACTTCCCCCTCGACCCCGATAAACCGGCCCGGCGCATTTGGCAGCTGAAAAGTGAAAGGAACTTTCACCCCGATCGCAAGGGGAATGGTGGTGTTCACGAACATTCCTCGTTCTGAAATGGCGGTAATAACGTCGTTGCGAGAACTGCCGGCAAGCCGATTATCTCCGACAACCACATCCAGGCAAGTGGTAAGGCGGACGAACCGACGTGGTTTCCTCGTGGCCTTCTGTATCGTCGCGTACAGTTCTTCAAGGCTGCACGGATGGCACTGGAATGCCGAGCACCCGGCCTCTTCGCAGGCTTTCCGGACTTCCGGCGATCCGTTTGACGTATAGATAATGAACGGAACGTTACGTGTCCGGTTGTCACGCTTCACACGCTTCAGGAGGTCAAGCCCGGAAATATTGGGAAGGTCGTAATTGGCGATGACGATCAGCGGAACGGTAAGTCCCATAAAAAGCATGGCATCTTCCGCTGTCTTGGCCATAATGACCTGGTACTTGAGCCGCAGCAGAAAGATGCTCGTATAGAATTGCCGCATCGGTCGGGCGTCAACGACAAGGACGATCTGTTGGAGCAAACTATTATCCGCCGGTGTGTTCTGTGGCATCGTACTGCTCATCTTTCCCTCCCCCTGACTTTTACGAATGAGTTCAGCAAAAAAATTATTTATATGATTGTAATACGCAGCACGAGTTCCCTCTTAAATTCTAAAACTCCTATTCTGCTGTTCAGGTAAAAACTGTGCCACAAGCTTCCGTTGATGAATAGAAGGATTATACGGTAGTGCAACTTATTGTCAAGGATTTCAAAGGATATTTTTTGCCAATACAGAATATAATTCAAGAGGTTTCAAAGTTATGCAACTTCATCTTCGCTTCACATCTGGCGAAAATGCTGCGGCTTGGCGAAACATATCGTGGTGCAGATTGCAACTTGCGCCATTGGATATCGACAACAAGCCCAAATTCCTCATACTTCCTGAAGGGAATAGATAGAGAGCTATCTGCTCGTTATGGTGAGAGATAGATTATGATAAACAGGCTTCAGGTGCTGGCAGATAAGATCAAGGGATTGGAAAAGGAGCAGGGTCAGGAAATATAGAACAAGAAGGTGGATCTTCGGTAAATAAGTGATCATCGTGGAATTGATATAGCACGAGCCAAAAAACCACTGGTGAGGATAAGGTTAATGACCCCGATACAACATAGGGCCGGATGAAAGAACTCATAAAAGTCTTTGCCAATCAAATAGGGGTTTAATAACGCGGGGTACCGCGTTGAACTGACTAAACCGAACACCCCCTGTCTCTCATGAACGCCTCGTTACGCATACTGAGCTGCCATTTCCTCATTGTGGGGGCTTTTACGATTTTGTACCGGAGAATACGGTATAGCTGAAATATTCGATGTTCCGGGAAAAATGCGACCATATCTCGGACATCCTGACGATGTTTGCCCGCCTGCGTAGGACCTTGCCTGCTATCTGAAGGCAGTTGCCCAAGCCTTCATCTCGCAGAAAACCACGAAGGCTCAAGAGACTGAAAGGATGTTCGTCGCAGGTCACTCGATCGAACCCGGCTTCCAAAAGTTTTTCCTTCCACAGAGCTGACGAATGGAATTCCAGTTTTTTGCAACCGCAGACCCGATAGGTATCCTCACGAACATGGCGAGGGGGATTTTTCTTCCAGCTGAATTCAAGGCCTGCGAATGTCCCTCCCCTTCTCATCGTACGGCGCACCTCAGCCAAAGCCTTGCTCTGGTCTACAAACATGATGACCGCCTGGCAAATTACATAATCAAACGATTCATCGTCGAATTTCAGGCGATTGACGTCCCCGACTTCGCAATGAATGAGCTTCCTCAGTTTTTCCCGTTCCACGAGCTGCCCGGCCTCCTGAATTGACCGGGAGGATATATCGATCGTTGTTACCTGGCATTGATATTTTTTTGCCATATGGCAAGCTGCATGACCGCTGCCGCCGCCTATTTCGAGAACACGACTGCCCGGTATCGGCCGCAGAAGATCCAGCACCTGCTCCCTCCCGCGAACTCCGCCCGGATTGATCACGCGCTTGCCCAAATAAGCCATGAAATCGTAAGTATTCAAATTTATGATTTCATGGTACGAGAGGTTTTTCCAGTCGCTTGGTATCGATTTACACGCATTCGGAACAGCATCTTCGAACTTCATATCCACCTCCTGTGGAAAATAAATCCTTGAGTTCGTCACGTCACGTTCTGTGACGTCGTTCCCGCATTTTAGGGCCTTTTGACCTGCATGGACCGCGTGGCTATATACGTCTCATGATCTGTTTACCTTATAGGCGATATCACCTCCTCGCATCTTTCACCATGCCGCTGATGCCAAAACACAATCATGATCTCGCCCATACAAGCGATTAGTTTCCTCATAAAAATTACTTCTTCTCTAGTCTGCAGCCCTTTTCATAAATATTTGTGCAAATTTCCCCCACCCAGACTCTGCATTAAATGAGGAAGATTTTGAACTAACTCGTCTTTCTTGATAAAAGTATCTGCGCCGGCATTTAAAAAAGCCTTAGCTTGATGTTCACTGCTGCAGCCAATGATAAGAGCGTCAGGGACGTGCTGACGCAGTAATCTACAAACTGCGTCCCCCTTCATGCCGGGCATATGATAATCAATTAAAACCACGTCAAATTTTTGTTTTTTTGAAAGTTCGATGGCATCTGAGCCGTTAGGACAGTAGAATACCGCATGACCATCGTCTTCAAGCAAAACTTGAATAGCTCCGGGAAGAAATTCTTCATCATCTACGATAAGAACTGATTTTTTGATTTGCATCGTGTCCTCACTATACCGTGGTCAAGGCAGCAGGTAGCGGATAAAGATAAGGCTTTGAATATTTTGTATATATCATTAGCCGGAAGACAGCCTCATTCCCCAAAAAGGGGTATGCTTTTCAAGCACTGAAACCTTGCTGTTTGACCAGAAGTATTTTATTTATCAATCTGATCCGACTCTTGCTGATGGGGGAAGACGTGACGTATCGACGCGATAGGCTATTTTTAAGCGAATATATGCTTGATTTAAGAAGATGTCAACGACAACGATGGGGTATTTTAAGGGTATGCCGAATAATGGGCTAAAGACTTTAGTATGATATTTAAGCATTGCAGTAAATTGCAACTGCAACAGCCTTAAGAAGGTACTTGACTGCAAACTTCAAGGCAAATTCTAAATCGAATTCGGGATTCAGAGGTCTTAACACCTCCTCCGAGTGTGCAATGCCAATAGTGTGACGGAGGCGTAAATAGCAGTTGAAGTTGTTATGAGCGACAGGCGACAGCCCACCCGTGCGAGGATCATGTTTTTTGCTCTGCCGACCTAACGAGCGACTTTACACACTGGAGAGATGTCCGTTCTGAAAAATCAACTATTTGCAAGGAAGCACGCCGATAATAGTCCCAGTTCCCGCATGCCCGGGGTTCGGTCCATACCCCGGGTTCGTTCGTATGACAACAGTCTCCACGATGTTTCCTGTAATCGTACTTCCTGACTTGTTTATCGAGCTGGATACGATGACCGCCATGTATGCCGGCACACTGGCTGGAGGATTCGAACTGTTCCCCGGATTGGCGTTCCATATCCCGCCACAGCTCGGCAATCCAGGAGTCATTGAACCGGCATAGCCTTTAAAGGACGACGGCGCCGAACCGCCGCTCGAAGAATTATTTTTAGACCACTGGGATCCCCAGAACGTTACCGAGCTGTTCACTGCCGCATTCCGGTCGCCGATAACAAAGGCGCCGGTGGCTGGATAGCGGAAGATGGTGACCTGCTTACTGTCCGATGCCGGCTGGAAGCTCGGATCGCCGCTGAACACTGCCAATACCGTTGTTATGCCCGCAGGTACGGCAACCGTGCTGATCGTGCAGGTAGCGTTTCCGTTCGTGTCCGTGGTCCCTGTGCAGGATTGACTGCTCGTGCCGACGTCAAGAGTGAACGTCACTATCTGTCCTGAGGGGTTTGTCGGTATGGAGCCACTCGCTTTCAACGCACCGGCCAGGGTGACAGCTCGTCCCTGTGCTATCAATGTGGGACCGGTGTAGGTTAGCGTCGTATTCATTTTAACAAGCTGGACAAGTATACTTTTCACCGTTTCGATATTCCCGAGGTTGTCGGTAGATCGATAGTTGATGCTATGCTGCCCCTCCATATATCCGGAGAGGGTAAAGGCGGCGTTGTATGCGATCCACGGTCCGTCGTCGATGCTGTACTCGGTCATACGCACGCCGCTCGCGTTATCATTTGCCGATAAGGTGATCGCGGTCGAGACGGTCACCGGCGAGCCGCCGATGGTAATGGTTGATACGGGCGCCGTGTTGTCGACGACAGCGCCCAGGCTTCTTTCAATTTCGACATTGGCAGCGTTGTCAGTGCTCCGGTAGCCTATGGTGTGACTGCCTTCGGTAACAAGAGAGAGAGGAGAGGCATAGGCGTTCCAGGTGCCGCCGTCTAAGCGGTAGCCAATCGTTGCCACACCCGATATATCGTCGGTGGCGGAAAGCGTGAAATTGCTTAAACTCTTGACATAAAGCTTCCCATCGCTTGAGGTGAAATTCGGGGTCCCTGCTGTTATAGTCGTTACCGGAGGCTCCGTGTCGCGAATAACCGCGTAGGTAGCGCTCTTTACCGATTCAGTGTTCATTGCCAAGTCGACTGAGAAGAACTCAAGTGCCGTGTTCGATGTTAACAGAAGAGGACCGTTGTAAACCGCTGACAAAGCCGTCGGCGCGGTCCCGTCGACGGTGTAGTAAATCGTCGCCGGCTCGTTCGCCGCAAGCGTTGCTGTAACGGCATTGAAGTAAGTGCCCGGCGCCGGGCTTACCGTTGTCGCCGGCGCGTGGGTGTCGAGCACGATTGTGGCTGTGACCGGATCGGTCGTATTTCCCTCCAGGTCGGTTGCCGTCGCGCTTATGCTGTTGGCTCCTTCGCTCATCCCGGCAATGATCGCCTGCCACGTCGTCGTGGTCGGATAGCTGATCGTGCCCACCATCGCCGTCGCACAACTCACCGTGATCGTGGAGTTCAACTCCATGGCGCCGGTGATCTGCTGCTGGCCGTTGTTCGTCGGTGTCTTTACCGGATCGATCGTGACCGGCGTCGGACTGGAGATGATGTTCCTGATGACGCTGGTGCTGTTCCCGGCCTCGTCCGTGGCCGCAACGGTCACGGTATTGGTCCCCTGCTGCATATTTGTGAGGTCTACGCTCCAGGTGGTAGCCGTGGGTGTGCTCACGATGCCGACCGATGCCGTCGGGCAGGTCACCAGCAGGCTTACTTCGGTCAGATCGCTTACCGTGCCGGTGATCATGACGTTTGTCTGGTTCGTGCCCATGTCCTGGTTCGGGCTCGTGATCGCAAGCGCCGGGGTGGTGTCGTCATCCATCACGGACCTCTTGGCTGTGCTGGTGTTGCCTGAAAGGTCCGTGGCGTACACGAAAATGGTGTTGTTCGTGTCCGTCGCGAGCGTGATCGGCAGGCTGAAGGCCGTGGCATCGGTTGCAACGGTCACGGTCGGCCCGCTGTTGAGCGAGATGAGTACTGTCGCGGTCTTGTCCGTTGTGCCGGTCACGGTGAGGGAAGGATTGCTCACGACGCTGTTGTCCGCGGGGGTCGTGATCGTTATCACCGGAGCGGTCAGATCGAGGATGATGGTCCGGGTGTCTATGGTCGTATTCCCGGCCTCATCCGTTGCCACGGTAGTGACAACATTAGATCCTGTCCCGAGCGAAACGGGATAGCTGAAGGTATAACTTATATTATCAGACGTCGAGGTCGTGACGGTCTGGCCGCTCACCATCACGCTCTGGATGCCGTTCGCGTCGCCCGTCGTCCCCGATATGTTCAGGATTGGGTTGTTCGTATATCTCCCATTGGCCAGAGTCGAGAGGTTTAGTGCCGGAGGTGTGATGTCCACGGTCCATGCGGCTATCGTGGCATTCTCCTCGTGTTGCCAGTTTCCCGCGCTGTCCTTGCCTGTCACGAAGATTGTGTGGGTTCCATCCAGGAGACCCGACACTATTATCGGTGTCGAAACAGCCGTTTCTGCGGAAAACATCGTTCCGAGATCAAGGTGGTACTTGTAGGCAATGACATCATCTCCTGCCACCGCCAATGACGCGCCTCTAGCATTGGTTAAGCTTGGTGGAGTGTCTATAATGACGGCTATTGGCGGTATCGTATCCACTTTCCAAGTGTAGACCGCTGGAGTTGGATCTGTATTGCCGGCCGGATCAGTGGCCCTGACCATAAACGTGTGCATTCCCTCAATCAGGTTGTTGTAATTCATGGCACCAGAACAGGCCGCATAATTCGTTGTATCGAGCTTACACTCAAAGGTCGATCCATCTTCAGTCGATGTGAAGCTGAAACTTGCTGTATTAATGATGGTCAGGGCACCAGGGCCGCTTGTGATAATTGTATCAGGCGCGTGGGTGTCGAGCACGATTGTGGCTGTGACCGGATCGGTCGTATTTCCCTCCAGGTCGGTTGCCGTCGCGCTTATGCTGTTGGCTCCTTCGCTCATCCCGGCAATGATCGCCTGCCACGTCGTCGTGGTCGGATAGCTGATCGTGCCCACCATCGCCGTCGCACAACTCACCGTGATCGTGGAGTTCAACTCCATGGCGCCGGTGATCTGCTGCTGGCCGTTGTTCGTCGGTGTCTTTACCGGATCGATCGTGACCGGCGTCGGACTGGAGATGATGTTCCTGATGACGCTGGTGCTGTTCCCGGCCTCGTCCGTGGCCGCAACGGTCACGGTATTGGTCCCCTGCTGCATATTTGTGAGGTCTACGCTCCAGGTGGTAGCCGTGGGTGTGCTCACGATGCCGACCGATGCCGTCGGGCAGGTCACAAGCAGGCTTACTTCGGTCAGATCGCTTACCGTGCCGGTGATCATGACGTTTGCCTGGTTCGTGCCCATGTCCTGGTTCGGGCTCGTGATCGCAAGCGCCGGGTTGGTGTCGTCATCCATCACGGACCTCTTGGCTGTGCTGGTGTTGCCTGAAAGGTCCGTGGCGTACACGAAAATGGTGTTGTTCGTGTCCGTCGCGAGCGTGATCGGCAGGCTGAAGGCCGTGGCATCGGTTGCAACGGTCACGGTCGGCCCGCTGTTGAGCGAGATGAGTACTGTCGCGGTCTTGTCCGTTGTGCCGGTCACGGTGAGGGAAGGATTGCTCACGACGCTGTTGTCCGCGGGGGTCGTGATCGTTATCACCGGAGCGGTCAGATCGAGGATGATGGTCCGGGTGTCTATGGTCGTATTCCCGGCCTCATCCGTTGCCACGGTAGTGACAACATTAGATCCTGTCCCGAGCGAAACGGGATAGCTGAAGGTATAACTTATATTATCAGACGTCGAGGTCGTGACGGTCTGGCCGCTCACCATCACGCTCTGGATGCCGTTCGCGTCGCCCGCTGTCCCCGCCATGTTCAATACGGCGTTGTTCGTGTATGCGCCGTCAGGAAGCGTCGAAAGGGCCAGCGTCGGTGGCTGAGTGTCCACTGTCCAGGAAGCAGTTGTGGAGCTTGCATCCGGCTGCCATACGCCCGCGCTGTTATTGCTGATAACGTAGACGGTATGCACTCCGTCCGTAAGGCCAGATAACCCGATTGTGTTTGCAACAGGGATCTCAACCGAATACACACCCGAGTCGAGCCGGTATTTATATGAAACGACATCGGCTCCGCCTATGACGAGCGTCGCGCTCGTTTCTTTCGTCGGGCTGGACGGAACGCCCGAGATCGTGGCCAGAGACGGGGCCGTGTTGATCTGGATCACGAAGCCTGCCGGGACCGGGATGCTGATATTTCCGGCCTTGTCCGTTGCGCGGACTGAGACCGTATGCGTTCCGTTATCTGCTGCAGTCGCGGTCCAGGTCGCAGCATACCTGCCCTGCGAAGGATCGGCGATTGGCAGGAGCATCCACGGCCCGTTGTCCATCTGGTATTCGACGCTATCAACGCCCGACGCGTTGTCCGAGGCCAAGACCGATATGTTGACGTCGTTGTTGAACGTGCTGCTCGCTGCCGGGGAAATCAAATCAACGACTGGCGGCGTCAGGTCTTTCACGGCAAACGACGCGCTGCCCAGGTTCTGTGCTGCGTTTTGCGCTGTTGGCCGAAGCACCACCGTATATGTTTTAAGACCGAACCCTGCGGTGAAAACGGTAAATTGGCCCGTCTTGCTGCTGTTCCCGGCGATATCGAGCGTATCGCCATGGGTCAGTAAAACAGTTTGCGTGTCGGGGTCGATGACCGATACAGTAACCGGATAACCGGCAGCGTCGGCATTACCCGTGTTCGTCAATGTGTACGACACTTGCTCGTCGTTGCCGGAGGAAACCACGGAAGGGGAAGCCGTGACTGATCCGGCAAGGACCACTGAGGCGTTGATAGTGAAGACGGCGGTCTTTGTTGCCTGTGCGCCGTTGTCGGCAGTCACCGTGACCACGGCCTGATAAGCGCCCGGCATAGCATAACCCGCATTCCAGGGATCGTTGAAGTCAACAGTCGATCCCGGCATAAGATCGGATGCGGTTTTCACATCGCTGTACAGGACTTTTCCGGAAGGGTCTACGATCGATAACTGCGCCTGCAGGGACGCAGTGATGCTGTTCAGGCCGGTGTTCGTTACGACGAAGTTCGTGGTCACCTTGTCCTGGGGGTTGTATGAGGCCTTGTCGGTCGTGACGGCAAGGTTGACAGCATTGTCCGCAAGAACCGTAAACGCGGCCCTGGTTTCCGCGAGGACTCCCGTTGCATCCTGCAGCCATGCATGGACGGCATAGGCGCCTGCCAATGTCGCGCCCGTATTCCAGGCGAGGTTCTTGACCGTCTGGCCGTAATCGAGCGAAAGGGCCTGCGAATCGAACGTTGTCACCGGATACCCGTTTACATCCTCGATCCGCACCTGAAGGACCGCATTCGTCGGAGTCCCGCTGTTCCTGAGAGTGATGTCGATATTTATTGCTTGATTGCCAGAGTACGCGACAGCGTCGGTAGCCGCAGCCATGGATACTCCGACAAGGTCGCTCACGTAGATGTCTTTCATTGCCATATTGTTCGTTTCATCTGATTCGGCGATCTTGTCATAAGGGTCAACGACTACGACTATTCTGTTGTCCCCTGTCTTGCCCGTGCTGTCCCAGTTCGCAGCGACGACGGTGGAAGACCCGGCCGGGATTGACGGTATGTTCGTTGATGTAAGCAGTTCCATCTGACCCAGGGCATTCCATGCGTAAATCACAACATCCACGTCAGCCGCATCAACCGGTCCCATATTAGAAACGACCGCGTTCACCGCCATCTGCTGGCCGGCTATCGGCAACGGGGGATAGAGATGCACGTCCCCAGCTGTCACAGCCAGATCCGGCAGCGGGCCCGGCCGATAGGTGACTGAAACGGGGTCCGATGCGGGACTCCCATCGCCCGCCGTATTCGAACCGACAGCAGTTAACTCATTATCACCAATGCTCAAGACCACGGAATCTACTTCAAAACGTCCCGATGGGTCGAGAATATGGGCAATGTATGCCCCCTGCGCATCCTGCTCGATCGCGACGATTTGTCCAACCTGCGTGCCTGAAAGGTACCAATTGTTGCTTATTTCGGGCATAATCTGCCTGATCGCTGTCTGGTTCGTAACATCCGCCTGCCACAGAGTATCCCGAACGTTGTCGTAATCCCAAACATCGAACAACACCGAGCGACCATCTGCGGTCCAGGAGAGATAATATATTTCGCCGCTTGCTCCCGCCACAGCTGTTTGTACGCTTGTGGCGTAATTCATGATATAAACGCCGCCGGGACCGTTTCTGTAGGAGATAAAAGCCAATTTCGCTCCATCCGGCGACCACACTGCTGAATAGTAATCAGTGTTATCGTCTACGAGTTGCGTTGCATTTGTGCCGAAATCGTAGACATAGAGATACTGATTTACGAAGTAGGCGATTTTCCTGTTGTCCGGCGACAGCTGCTGATTACCGATGCTCGTGGTGTCGACTACTTGCGTTATCAATCCGCTCGCAAAATCCTTGAGCCAGATCCCCGACGGAATGATGAAGGACATCTTCGTATTGTCAGCCGACCAGGTCTCTCCGCCTTGACTGGTCGTTGCGTCGCCGGTCAGGGGAACGGCCTGTCCTGAAGTAATATCGTAAATTCCGATTCGATAATTCGACGCTTCGTCCCAATAGTTGTACGCGATCTTCGTGCTGTCATAAGACCAGACCGGAATATTAGCGCCGGGAACGACCAGGGTTGCCGTTCCCGTTGGAACCGTCATAAGCATGAGACCGTCGGGCGAGGTAAAGGCCAGCATAGTGCCGTCCGGCGATGCCGCGGCATAGTCCCCGTCCCATTCAATGCCGAAACTCGATATATCGTCAAGCCACAGTGCCATGGCCGTTCCAGCGGATTGCCCGTTCTGGAATAATTCCACGACGGATCCTGGATCAGCACTTCCTGCTACTCTGATTCTGTCCGATGAAAGGTTAACCGGGACGCCGGCCACCGTCGGGTAGTAAATAACAGGTTTCGTTGGAACAGCCGCTGAATAGGGAGTACCCGATCCTTCGTTGGAATAAGCGCTCACGTTGCCCGCAGCGTCGACTGCCGCTACGACGTAGAAATACGTGGCGCCGCCCGCAAGTCCCGCGTCAATATAGGAATTGCCGCTTATGGCTGCCGCGTTTTCGATCGCATAGGGACCGCCGGCTGTCGTTCCGCGGTATACGTTAAATCCTGCCGCACTGCCGGAATAAGTCCAGGTTATTCCGAGAGCTCTGCCCGAAGAAATCGGTGTTACCCCGGTCAGGACCGGAGCGGATAGAACCGTTACCGAGACCGTGGCAATGGCAACGTTCGAGGCAGGACCTTCGTTTCCGATTGCGTCCGCTGCAGTAACCTTATACGAGTACGTCCCGTTCGGCTGATTGGCGTCGACGTAGGACGTCGCTGCGGACAAAACCGTTCCGATCCGGCTCCACCCTTGAGTGGTATTTTTATAAATGTCATAACCTGCGGTTATCTCCTCAGGGCTCGCGGTCCAGCTTAACATCACGTCGGAGTTCAGGACCGACGCTGTAAGGTCCGGGGCCGTGGAGGGCGCGGCGATGCTTACGACCGCGCTCACGGTAGAGGTAGGCAGGCTTTCGAATCCATAGCTGTCCACGGCCGTAAGAGTATAACCGTACTGATTGTTCAACAGGTTCGTGTCGCTGTACGACGGCTGAACATTCGCCGGGGCGACTATGAGATTGTCTTTTCGAATGCCGACTTCCGTGAGCCGCACTAACTTGGCGCTGTTCACGTCCGTTGAGTCGGTAATAACGATCCTGATTCTGCCGGTGCGGTACGACGGCTTGAAGTCGAAGCTGTTGTCCTTGACCGCGTTCCCCGTTGTCTTGACCTGCGTGATCCAGGCATAGCCTGACCAGACCTGTATTTCGTAGTCCTTGCCGGCATAGAGGACCGGATTGCCAGCAGCGTCGGAATCGGAACCCCAGTGGAGTTCGATGTGGCTGATCAGTTCAGGTGAAGCGAGGTCCATTTCCCACCATTCCGGGTTGTCGATGGTCGGCGCGCCCTGGGGCATCCAATAGGTTGCCAATGAGGCGTCCATCGCCATCCCGGGCGGGTTCGAGTATGGATCGAAAACTGATGATGCTGTAAACGTGGGCTGCGACGCAAAGAAAGAATCCGGCGCGTTCAGCTTTTGCCCGTTCCTGATAAGGTTATAGCCCAGAACGTTCGCTTCAGGATTAGGATTCCATGCAAGGCTGACGTCATGGCCCTGTACAGACGCGGTAAGTCCCGTGGCTATGCCGGGAGCGGTATCATAGACCACTACGACCGCATCCGCGTCCCGGCTCACGTTGCCCGCGCTGTCGATCGCGTGAACGAAAAGCCTGTTTTCACCCAAAGCAAGATTCGCATTGAGCATGAAGACTCCGTTCGCATCGGCTGTAGCGGTGCCGAGCGAAACCGGACCCGATCCTGAGTTATCGAATGCCGCAACCGCGGAATTTGCGGAAGCATTTGTCCCTTGAATCAGTATTTGAGGTTGTGCCGCAGGCGTGTAAGGCTGTGCGATTATTGGCGCGTATATGATCGCCGAAACGCTGCCGGACGGTTTGCTTTCGTTTCCGTACGTGTCCACTGCGGTTATCTGGTATCCATAAGTTCCGTCGGACAGTCCGATGTCCTGATACTGCGGCTCTGGCGACGTACCGGTGAGCGCGGTGTTGATTTTAATATTACTTGCGCCGGCAATACGGTAAACGTTGTATCCGGCCAGGTCGCTTTCCGAGTTTTCCGTCCAGGTGAGCGCAATGTTGCTGCCCGTTGTCCGGGACAGCAGACCCTGCGGGGCGGCGGGCGGTGTAATATCCGTGTAGGTCACCGTGATCGAAGTCGGGGTCGGATCGGTCTTCATGCCTTGGTCCGTGGCCACGGCCATTATCTGATAATCGCCGTAGCTCAGACCGAGGCCTGCGGGATCCAGATATGCGGCGAAGTTCTGAGAGGTCATTGGCGCGCCGAGGTTCGTCCAAATGCTGTCCTGAACTTTTTTATACTGCAACTGCACTTGCGCTACGTCAAGGTCCGGAGACTCCGCCTTGATGTACAGTTTCTGCTCGAACTGCGTCATGGTAGCCGGCGACGTGATGACCGCGTGGGGCGCACGAGTGTCGATCGTCACCTGACGGCTGTCGGAAGGATCGCTCGTGTTGCCCGCCTGGTCCACGGCGACCAGATAGTACGTAAACACGCCGTCCGGCAGATTGGAGTCACTGTAGGTCGTGCCCGACACCAGGTAGGGTTTCACGTTTCCTACGACGAGTCCATTTGCGTTGGCAAGTTGATCGTTACGGTAAACGAGGTAACCCGCCATATCGGATTCCGTATTAGCGTTCCAGGTTACGGTTGCGGTGGAGCCGCTGGCAATTGCCGATACGATCACCGGCTTGGCCGGCGCTGTATTGTCGATCGTGACAATAACTTGCTGCGTGTTTACGTTCCCGGAAAGGTCCTCGGCTTCAAGTTTAATGGAATAGACCTGGCCCTCGTTGAGACCGAAGGTGTTCCACTGGACCAGGGTCCCGTAAGAAATCGGGACCGGAGATGTTCTGATAACCGTCCATGTGGCCGGTGCCGCGCCCTGTCCGATAGACACCCGGTATTGTTTAAAATCGTCAAGGCTGTAAGCCGTGCCCTTGATGTCGATAAGACCGCTTACGCGGCTGTTGTTCTGAGGTGAAGTGATGCCCGCATCCGGAGGGGTGAGATCGATCTTGATCGAAACCGAGTTAGAAGGCTTGCTTTCCCATCCGGCAAGATCGACCGCCTTGACCGTATAAGCATAGACGCCTTCCAGGAGGCCCTGATCGAGATATTTAATGTCCGTTATAAGCGAGACGTTTAGCTTCTGGTCGTTCCGGTAAAGGTTGTAGCCGGCCAGGTCCGGTTCAATATTCGCCGTCCAGGTAAGGCTAGCATTGGACCCGTTATCCGCGCCGCCCGAGAGCGCCGGCGCGGCGGGCGGATGAGTATCCACCTTTACGTCGACTTTCGCTTCCGCGGTCAAACCGACTTTATCGACAACCGAAAGCCTGATGCAGTAGTCGCCGTCTGTGGGCAATGCCTGCCACGTGCCGAGAACGCCGTCCTGTACCACCGCGGTGGCCGTCCTGATCGGGGCCCACTTGAACGCGCCCGCGCACTGGCCTTCGGAAATGTCGATCGTGTATTTATCCAAATTCTGGTCGAATGCCGTGCCTTTGATGTCCGCAGCCGTCTTGACATATCTTCCTTCCACCGGCGAAGTGATGTCGGCTGACGGAGGAGTATTATCTATCGTAATTTTGACTTTTGCCTCACCTGTCAATCCGGCCCTGTCCTGAGCCAGGAGCGAGAGAATGTATGAACCGTCCGGCACTCCGTCATTCTTCCCGACCTTCCAGGAGAATGTGCTGGGGTTCGAGGTTAGCGTCGCGCCCGAGGCAATTGCAGTCCACTGTGTCGGCGCATCGCCGAGACCATACCTGAGCGTATAGGTATCCGGGTTCTTCTCGACGATGCTGCCGTTAACGGCAATAGTACCCTGGTTGGCGCCGTAATATTCACCGTTCTTCGGAGCGGCAAGTGTGACGGCTGGCGGGGTGCGGTCTATGGTGAAGGAAATGTTTTTCTGGGCAACATTCTGCCCTGCATCGTTCGCTTGTATGGAAAGTGTGTAATTGCCCTCAGCCAGCCCGTTCATACTGCCGAAGAAATAGTTTGACCGGTTCTGATTGCCGTTGTCAAGAACTACGGGGCTCCCGCTTCCCGAATAGGTCAGGGAGTATTGATTCATATCGGCGTCGCTGACCGTTCCCGTGACCGTAATGTCCGTGCTGATATAGGAACCGTCCAGCGGACTTTTGATATCGATTAGAGGCGCCGTCGTATCGACGATAACCGTGATAATCTCTGTGTCGGTAACTGCAGGATTTGACACAAGCGATGCTTTGAGCCTTACTGTATAAACGCCGTCGGGAACTATGTTTCCAGCCGCGTCTCTGCCGTCCCAAACATACGAGGACGGTCCCAATATCGGCGTCGTGGTAGAATACGTTTTTCTGGTCGCACCGGAGGCGTCGAGGAAATCCAACGTTATGGTGCATGCATCGGACAGCTCGTATTGGACCGTCACCGTATCCAATTTCCCGTCGTTGTTCGGAGAAAATACGCCGGGGTATGCGCTAAAATTCTTTGTTAAACTCTGAGGTATGCCGAGGTCTATAGTGAGCGTCGTCACGTTCTTATTGCCCGCCGTATCCAGTGCAGTGAGTCTTAACGTCCAAACGTCAATGTCACCGAAAGTATTCCAGGCACCGAGAACATCGTTGGAAACCGGCGCGGCCTTGCTTGCCAGCGTCATCCAGAAAGAAGGACTGCTTCCCTGGCCGACTTCAAGTATGTAATTCTGAAAGTGCTGGTCAGTGGCGCTGCCGCGCACCTCGATGACATTTCCGTGGGTGCTCCCCGATTGCGGATAGGTAATCGCAAGTGCCGGTGGGGTGTTATCCACTTCTACCATTGCCCAGCTGGAAATACTATTTCCGCAGGAATCCGTGGCAATTACAAAAATGGCGTATAACCCATCCGCTGCAGCCGCCTGCCCATCATTCTTCCCATCCCACACGACACTATCCATACCGCCAAGGTGCTGACTTCCTTCCTTAATCGTTCTGATCGGCGCACTGCCGAAAGTGGGATTGCCATTGACCGGCGTAATCACATTGAAAACCTTTACATCCACCACGACCGATTTATCAATTTCAAAGTTGAGAGTGACGGAATCGAATGCGCCATCATTGTTCGGGGAAATGACCTTGGCATCCGTGGTCATGTTTGATATGGCAAGCGTAGTATCAATGGAGAATGTAGCCGTTGTACAGCTCTTATTGCCGGCGACATCGACTACCACCAGCTTAAGACTATATGTCCCTTCAGCCATCCCGGTTATGTCCCAGGTGCCGATCCGGCCCTTGAAAGATCCGGTTCCCGTAATCCATCCAGATGGATTGTCCTTCGTTCTTTTTGAGAAATCGTCGGCTTTCAGCCACGTATCCGGATTATCGCCGATTCCGTAATATAGTTCATATCGGGAAACCGAAGTATTGTCGTCTATAATCGCCTCGACTGGTATCCCGAACCAGTTGCCTTGGGTGCTGTTCATCGTAACGGGGCAAAGCCTCAGTGAATTCCCCGTTGGGTACGTTAGCTGGGCCGTCGGCAGAACGCGATCGACGTGCAGGACATTTGTCGTTAAAGCTTCTCGGGCCGTCCAGCTGCTATCCAGGTATTCAAGCACTGCTTTTACGGGGTAAGGGCCTTCCTGCATCCCTTTTGTATCAACCGTTGCACTGCCCCATGACGCAATTGCAAGCTCGTTTTGACCCAAGGTGCGCAAAAGTTTTTCGCCCTGCGCTGTCTGCATGTAATAGCTGAGAGTCAGCGGTTCAAAGGGCGCACTTTTGAAGTCTGGTCCAGCCGACAAAGTCGCGGTGCCTGGACCAAGTTGACCGCAGTCAGCCTCTCCGTATTCAGGTTCCAACTTTATCGTTACCGGACAATTCGGAGGATAGACGGCACTTCTGCTGTCGTACTCCCTCCCGCTCTTGCCGATTCCCTGCATTCTGATGTTATATGTCACCCCTTGAGGAAGCGTCTCGTATGGGACCGGCGGGGTGTGGAATTTGAAATCGTCAATATAGTACAGCAATTCACTGGAATTGCTGCTGTCCCACAAGTCGTGCCATGACGATTCCCCCTGCTGCTGATATTGAACCTTCAAGCTTACGAATGTTTCCGTATTGTAGTTATAATACGAAGGAGGATAAACACACGATATGTTAATTCCAAAATTACTTACAATGTTCAGAACGTTTGAAAAATACACATTCCCGAGATCATCAACGCCCTTCAGGCGGATGGCGCTTAACCCGGGTTTCGTAAGAGTGTTAGTCCATTCCAGACCATCAACTGTCTGATCAGGAATTGGCAACGTCAATGCGTCGCTCCATATTCCGTCGGTCAATTCCTGCAGAATCATGCTGCTCATCGGCCGTCGCACTGTTGTTACACGCGTAAGTTGATGGACGCCTGCATCGGTGAGTTCGTCATGTGGGCAGCCAGGTGCCTTCGTTTTCATACCCGTTAGAAGAAGATACAGACCGTCATCGAGAACGCTGGAAATCGAGGTGGACTTGTTTCCCGCGTAGTCTTCCGCCGTCATCTTGAATTTTGCGCCCCGGGGAAAATTAAATTGCCAATACGGGTATTCACCATTAGAATAGAAGTTGTCAGAATAGTACTGGCATATCGAATCAGCAGACGGGGTCCCATAATCGAAAAGCGGGGGAATATCTGCCAGAGTATCGTTGCCCGTTCTGTCAACATACCAGGTGTCGGGATTGTCTCCATCGCCCTGTTCGACCGTCCATGACTTGATGTTCTTGTCGGAAGCACGACCGGAAACTTCCGCGTATACAAGGTAAGGCTTCGTGGGATCAAAGCTTAGGCCCGGCTGATTGATGTTCACGTCCGGCGGCGTATTATCTACCTCGACAGCAAATTCAAAGTCGAACACCCTGATCGAATAGTTCCCGTCAGGCACGACACTCCCGGATTCGTTTCTCCCGTCCCAAAGCAGAGTGTCGTCTTGTGGAGAAGTGTAATCCCTCGTAAATGTCTTTACCAGCGAGTTTGAATCGTCGTAAATATTGAATTCGAGATGCACGGGTTCAAGGACCCGGTAATGGAGCGATACCGTATCGTTAATCCCGTCTCCATTCGGGGATATGATGTCCGGCGTTTTATAAAGACTTGTGATGCTCGCCGCCTGCCCCCAGTTCACCCGCTTCACGTCAACTGCCGAGTTGCCTGCCTTGTCCTGCGCTGTCAGCCTGACATAATATGACCCTTCGGCGGGCGGCACCCATGCAGTAAATACACCGTTCACAACGGGCAGACTGGAAGGTGGAGCGATAGTGTTCCAGCTGGCAGGAGCGCGGACATCAGCGTAATCAAGCTGGTAAACGTCGAAATTAAGGTCAGAGGCGGTGCCTTTCAGGATGATGGCCGAGGACTGCTTTACCACGGTAAGGTTGACTGTCAGATTCAGGACTGAAGACAGCGACCATAAATCCTCATACTTGCCGTCTCGGGCACACACGCTTGACGGGTCCACATCACTATCATAATTATAATATTGTCCCTTCGGTGAAAATCCTATCGGATACGTCGGCGTTCCGAACGCGTTGCACTTGTAATCACCGTTTTCAACGCTCAAAATGCACAAATTTAAATCAATGAGGTAGGCGCCATCTGACGACCAGGTTGCAGGTTGCATATCAACGGGATACAGGACTTCGGTCCCGGTCTGCA
Organism: Nitrospirota bacterium; assembly: GCA_963769335.1. GTDB lineage: Bacteria > Nitrospirota > UBA9217 > UBA9217 > UBA9217 > JAJYKN01. The sequence goes on from CAVYLT010000089.1 coordinate 26,331, forward strand.
TACTGACAATGTTTACAAACGGTCCCGCTAAGTTCGCGCAGATACCCCCGCCTTCTATGACCTGTCCAACGCCGCTGGAAAAAGCAATTTTGCTGCTGTCAGGCGACCAAATAATAGGCCCGTGGTTAGCTTCGCACCAATGCTCGTTCGTTTTCTGCGCGTCTAGTAAAACGACGTTGCCGTCCGCATCGGACCGGAATGTGTTCAATGTGGCGGTATCGCCCCCCCGCCAATCCCAATCGTTCGTAGCGAAGGCAAACGAGTGGCCGTCGGGCGCAACCTCTACGGAAATGCTTGGATTCTCATAAACATGAATGTTATTGCCTGTTCCGCTCGCATCGATTATCCAAAGTTCGTAAGCATCATCTGGATATGAATATATATCTTCGTTCAGAACAATCTTTTGGCTACCGAGCCATTCCATATATTCAGCGCCGCCGCCATTCAGCGAAAAAACATCCTGGTGGTTTAAAGAAGCGTCTACAATGCGCAAGGTCTGACTGTAGCCTCCTGAAGCATTAAAACTACCGTAAACGTATGCCATGCGAGTGCCGTCCGGCGACCAGCGCAGATGGTTGAAATCAAAATATCCGCCTGAATCAATCATTTTTTTCCCCGTACCGTCCGCGTTTATTGTCCATAATTCCTCGGAAGACCCGTTTTGTTGCACCCGGTAAACGAGATAGTCGCTTCTGGGCGACCACTTTACGTCAAGTATGGACGACGTCGGCGAAAAATCATTCATCATGACCAGATTCTGGCCGTAACGATCAACGGACCAGAGCTGATTACCGATAAAAATCCACCACAATGATCCGGTCCAGTTCGGATCAAAATGCGAATTCCACTTGTCAAGAATGAACGCAACGTTCTGGCTGTTGGGCGATACTTCTGCGATGGGGTACGAATACTTCACGCACGGAGGATTGCTCAAATAACAATACTGCGACGCTTCTTCGGTCCATGACGGGGGTACAATCCTGAGGATATCGCCTCCGTCCGGTGAAATCGTGTAGAGACCAACCGGATATGCGGATGTACCGGCGGAATAGGGTGTCGTTATCAACAAACCGCTCTCGTCAGGGAACCATTTCCAGCCCGGTTGCCCATTCGAGTCCATCAGGGACTGCAGCCCGCAGGTGGTGCTGTTGTTAAGGAGATATTTTGTCCCGAATGCATCGTAGAGGGGTGATTGATTGTTGTCCACCGTTACATTCACACTGCCGAGCGCGGGGCCTGTACTGTCAATCAACCGCAGATTGTAATTTCCATCGGGTACTACCATGCCCTTGTCGTTCAAACCATCCCAGGTGATGCTGCCCGACGAAATATTCGCAAGTTCAGGACCGCTGAAAGTCCTGACAGACACGCCTTTGACGTTGACAGCGCTGATCGTGACTGTTCGAGGCACATCGAATCTGAAAAAGAACTGCGTGCTGTCCTTTATCCCGTCCCCGCTCGGGGAGATATAAGGCTCGGTGACCCAAAGATTCGCATTCTGCACACCGAACGATCTGGAAGCCGTATTGTTATTTTTGTTCTGCTCCGCAACGGCGTTTCCCGGGTCAACGGATACCGTAATCTCATGAGCGCCTGTTTTCCCGGTTGTGTCGTATGTTGTTGAGACCGCCGAAGTACTGTTCCCGGCGATAAGCGGGATGGTCTTCGTATCGAGGATCGTTCCGCCTTCGCTGAATTGAACCGCAACGTTCGAGGCAGCCTGCTCGCCGCTGTCCTGGACGGTGACTGAGACTGCGACGTTGTCTCCCTCTTTCGGGGCGCCCGGAGAGAACACAATGGAGTTCGTGGATATGACGAGGTCCGGGAGACTCAGGATGTTCACGGTGGTAAAGGCATCGTTGTCGTCCTTGCTTATTTCGCTTATCTGGTTGTCGGGGTCCACCTTGACGTAGAGGATCTTTTCCCCCGAAGCCTTGATGTTCGTCCAGGTTATGCCGGACCGGATGCTGTCGCCGGGATTGATGATCGGAACGATCTGGCTCCCCAGGAGCACGCCGTCTACCCCGGGCACGCCTTCGTAGAAATTGACCAGGACGTTCGATGCAGAAGTGGACCCTTCGTTTTTCACCAATGCAGAAATCGACGCATCTCCCCCCTGGTTGGCGGGGGAAGGCGACATTATGATGTCCTTATAGGACGAGGTCAGATTCGCCCTGTTGTCGGCATTCACCGTAATCGGCGCCGCCGCCTTGTTGTTCGCCTTCGAAAGCTCGACAAAATTATTAAAAGGGTCGACTAGAACGGTAAGTGGCAGATTTGCGCCGGCCTTATTTGCCCTCCAGGTTGTGGAGTTCGTAATCGTGGCGCCCGCCGGGATGTCAACTGTCTGGGTTGCAATTTCGATTGGAGTAACCGGATCGTCGATGTAGTATTTCACCTGAACGTTATAAGCGTTCATGGTCCCCTTATTCGTGATCTTTGCGGAAACCGCCACATCCTGCAGCAAATCCGCCGGGTTCGTGGAAACGGTAATGTCGGACGCAAGGACCACGAAATCGTAGGTCGCCTCGGGAGTGAGGCCCTTTACTGCCTGGTTGTTCAACTTGTTCGACTCTTTTATCAGGTTGTCCGGATCGATAACGATCGTATATGCATGTTCGTTCCCGTCGTTAACCGCCACTGAGAACGCAACGGTCGTGGATGCCTGCCCCGGGAAAGCGAGAGTCTGTTGACCGATCTTGTTGCCCGGGGCCGGCGTACCATCGTAAAGAACGACCGTTGCCTGGGGAATCGACGTCCCTCCCAGGTTCCAGATGTTGGCGTTTATCACGATATTTGCCGGGAGTGTTTGAATGGTCGCAGGGATGATCGAAATATCACCCGGCTTTACCGAAAGGTCGGGATCGACTGTGGCCTTAAAAATCGCGTTTACGGCGAGAGCTGTTTGATAAGCGCTCTCGTTCCAACTCCCATCGCCCGACTGCTGGCTCATGAGATAGGACAGTGCCTTGTTTGTGATGTCGGTCGTTACATTCAGCTCCCCGAGAGTCAATGCAGCCGCTGCAGTATCGTACACGGTGCTCGGGCTGTTGCCGAACCCGCCGTCGGCATTCTGCCGTTGGCTGAGCAATGCCGTGCCGCGCATAATTGGGTCTTCCAGCTGATAGGAAGTGCGATATTTATTAAAGGCTGAGAGGACATTCGAGGTCTCCCTGACCGTACTCCCGCTGTCTTGAGTCCCCCACCCGCTGTCTTGAGTCCCCCACCCGCCGTCCGTATTCTGCACATACTTCAGATATCCAATTGCTTGTGATACGACCTGCTGTGTTGAATAACCCGCAGCAGACAAGGCTTTTAGCGCAAGCGCCGTATCCACGGGGTTGCTCGGGTAATTCCCGTCGCTTCCCCAGCCTCCATCCGGGTTCTGCCGGGAAAGCAGGTCGTTCATAAGCGTGGTCAGGTCCGCACCTGAAACGGCAAGCGTCCGGATCTTGCGGCTCAGGAAATCCATGTTCCCAGACGAAGTCCCCTCAAGCCACAGCAGGCCGCTCTGGTAATTGGCCTGTGTGGACGTAAAATTTTGCAGTACCTGCGTTGCGGATGCAGTATCCCGCTGAACAGTCTGATTGAGATCCGCCCAGCTTCCATCGGTTTTTTGATTGGTCATGAGCCACTGCGCGCCGTCGTTGATGTTCGGCGGAAGCGTGCGAGGCGTTCTGGACGGTATTAGGACGCCCGGATTAGTCGGGATGTTGTCTTTGGGAGTGGAAGCCACCTCCACGATGCCTTGTCCGTTGGTCAGGATGGAGAAGCGCGTGACCTGGCCGCTCCGGATGTTTTCGATGCCGTAGAGCTCTTTGCCGGTGAACGTTCCCGGTTGTGTGGCGAAGATGAAGGCCGTTTTGAAGCTTTTCTGGGAGGTTGTTGCGTCTGGTATTCTGGGCCCCATTGCGGCGATGATCTGGTCGATGGTCACGTACTGGGCAGTGCCGGTTACCGTGACGCCCGCCTGCGGAAGCTGCGTAGAATCGGTAGCCGGGCTGTTGATCAGGAGCATGGGCGGGACTTTGGACTTGTCGATCATGCCCATGAGGTACAGATCGAGCGGACTGTAGGACTTCATCTGCCCCTGGGGCGTCGTGGAGGTAAATGTTCCGTTGCTGTTATCCTGCCACACGTTGCCATACATGACAGACCCCGCTGAATCGAGCAGGAAGCTCCAGTGCGCGCTGTCCTGCCCGAGGAGGGCAGAGCTGACGCTTCCGGTTGCATCCTTAAACTTTAGATAAGCGGCCCAGCGGTGCATCATCTCGTGGCTCAAGATGCTGAGAGTATTTTCGAACTTTGGGTCAAGGGGATCGGAAACTACCTTTGAGAGATTGCCCATGTCGATGGTGCCCTGGAGCTTGCCGTTGCTTCCGTAACAGAGCTCGTGTTATCGAACAGATCTTCGCCGATGCCCTTGACGTCATTTTTAACCGTCAGTAGAATGCATTGACTCTCCTTTGCCGGCATTTGAAAATCGAAATTTGCGAAAATGACGAGGAAGTCGTATTCGTCTTTGTGGGTTTTGAAGAACTCCTGGGCAATGGCCTGCCTGGGGGATGCATTGACCGTACCGTCGGGATTATCGGCGTCGTAATTCCCTTGGATTTCCATGACCGTGACATTGCCGTAGTCGCCGAGAGAGGTGACGGTGAATTGCTGGGCAAAGGAGGTTGTTGAACATATCGCGATGAAGAGGAGAGAGAGGAGGGTCCTTGTTTTCCGCCCCGCACCTGCAAAAAAGGACAAAGCGCTCTTATAAAACTGTTTCGGCCTCATACAACCTCCCGACAGCATAAGCGATGATTAATTGAAATGATTAATTAAAAAAAGACAGTACGGTATTAATTGAAACGTCTATCTGGTTTTCTGAGTTTTTGACTGCTCTCAGCCGGTGCGAGCAGCGGGGTCGATAGCTGTCCTGTTTTTCTCAGGCGCTCGACTTTCTGCTTCCCGTTCACGAGCCTGATGATTACCTTCTCGGTTCCTTCACGGTTTTTCTCTTCGATAACAACCCTGTTCGCAGCAATCTCCAGTACTTGTCCGCGATCACCGATCGAATCGCCGACCTTAATGATCTGCATTTTCCCGTCCGGGGTCTTGATGACCGCGCGTTGGTCCTGGCCCGCGATTTTGAGGACCTGGATATTTTCGACGATCTCGGCTCGGACGAATGACGAAATAATAATGGCAATAAGTAGACAAAAGACTGGCAGGTATTTCTGATTCACAATATTCACGCTCTTCCTCCTTCAGATCGGTCCGATCCATCCAATCGCAGCGTTCCCTTGCATCTTGGATAACCTGAACAGCCCCAGAATTGCGATCCCGCACTGCCACCTTTCTTCGCAATACGCAGAACCATGAGTTTTTTGCAGAGGGGGCAGGAAGATTTATCTTTCTCTGTCCGATCCGATGGATCAGTCCGATCTTCTTCCCGTTACACGATCCGTGCGGCTGCCTTCAGCAATGTTTTGACGCCCGCTTCGCGCGGCTTGTACCATCTGGTCCACGGTGCGTGAGCGCTTGTCCATGAACCGCTCGCAGAAAGATACCGTCGCATCGTAGATTACGGTCGTGGTCTGAAACGAACGCAGCTGTCGATAGCCGCCGCTCGGACGCAGCCGCTTTGAGCGGGCCGTATTCGATCTTTCGTTGTCATCGTTGTGAGTCATAGCAGCTTGCTCTTTCAGATTATTAGTCCTTTGCATCGGATATCTTGAGCTGATAGAACGTTTTTGGGTACGATCTTGTATCGTACCTACTTTCTTCTATTCACCGTTTGCTGAACGCTGATAGTTACAGGTTGATCCCCTTCTCCTTATTTAACGTCCACCAGGTCCTATACTCCGCCAGCTTTGCCTTTATGCCGGTGCCGTTGCTAATATTCAGATAAGAAGCAAGGAGGTTCTTTTCATCCGCGGCTTTGATGCCGTAGTATTTCTCCCGGTAATCAAGAAAGATGTTCATGCTTTTGACGGCCTCTTGCAGTACCTCGTTTTGCTGCACCTTGCCAAGCTGCAACTGATAGAACCACTTGTCGCAGAGCCAGAGACGACGGTCTATTTCGTCTTTGATCCAGGTGGTTATGTTCGCAGTGCTTCTCAGCTCTTGCAGAGTTATTGGCGAAAGCGTGGACGGGTGTTTGGCCAAATATGCCTGAACGACTTCAATCGGTTCGGGCTTCATCATTTCGAGATCCACATAATGGATGTCGATCACTTTCGTACCGCTCAGCCACCGATAATCAGTACCACCGACTGTATCTTCCATAATCGTCTGGCCGTTTATCACACGGGGTCCGTATGTTTTTCCGGGATTTCCGAAGTAGTTTCTGAAATCTCTCTCCATCTCATGCAATAGCCACTTGTCGGACTCGACACCGGCGTGTTGGGTGACTTCCACATCAACACCCATTCTTTGTGCCATGCTATGATAGATTACTGTGCAGCTAACGTCATTATGGTCCCCTCCAAAGTGATCAGCTGGCACTAATATCCCCGCTCCAGCGCCACATGAGCAGCCATATTTCTTGAAGCTGCCGATATCCTGGCAGACCAGGTAATCCGACACATTTTGAGAATAGCCTCTTGTTGCCCAAATCGTAATTAAGATCGCTGTCAAAATTGCTAAAAACGCTTTTTGCATTATTACCTCCATACCCTTCGTTATTCTCAATACTGTCGTTTCAATATTTCTTTCACGATATCCGTCAGTTTCCAGTTACCTTCACATTGCAGACTTGGACAAACTGACTGGTCTGATGCGCGACCGTAAGGGGACGTTGTTGTTGAAATTGCGTAGCATATAACGCCATCTTCAAGCCGTCTCCATCCCCTTCTCGATTGCTCGCGTGATAGTCGAGGTGCATACCCCGAGATGGCGCGCGATTTCCGCTGATGTCAATCCCATCTCCTCCACGCTGCGCTTTG
>CAVYLT010000090.1:0-68937 GCA_963769335.1 Nitrospirota bacterium
GTCTCGCTTGTCCGGAATCATAATGGCATATAACGTGCTGAGGAGATACGATTCCGGACAAGAGGAATGACGGTCTTTCAGCGATTTTCGACTTTTAGAAACCATCATACGTTGCTGCTTTTAAACCGTGTTCATCTGTGGTTACACCAACCGTTTTTAGGTCCCTCCGGGAAACGGTAAGGCAAAGTTTATTTGCCGTCAGGGAAATCTGCGCCTATAATCAAAGGAGAGGCTGACAGCTCGATATGAGACTACGAAGAAAAATAGCGCTCTCGCTGGGGGGCCTTTTCTGCTTCCTCCTGGCTTTTCTTGCGGCCGCGGTCATCCTGGCGCCCGCCTATCTTAATTCCCCGAAGATCAAAGCGAAAATCGAAACCGCCGTTTCCCGGGAGCTCGGCGGGACCGTGCAGTACGAACGCCTGGACCTCTCGGTCTTTCCCCGGCCTCACGTCACGTTCCGTGAAACGCGCCTCTCCCTTCCGAAAACCGCGAAGGGTACGCTGAAGCTTTTAAGCATTTACCCGCAGCTTGTTCCTCTGGTGCAGGGAAGGCTGTTCGTTTCCCTGATACAGGTCCGGGAGCCGGACCTGAAGATCGCCCTTCCGGAAACCGTGACGGAAGTCAAACCCGAATCGCTCTCCCTGCCGGAGGTGAAAAAAAATGTCCTCCTCGTGCTCGGGTACCTCAGGCTGATCGGTCCGGGCCTCGTTCTCGAGATGGACCAGGGATCGCTCGTTTTGAGGAGAAAGGGGCGTCCTTATCTTTCGCTTCACAATGCGTCTGTTCGCTTTAATGCTCCGCCCGGCATCATGGATGTCACGGTCAAGGCCGTGACCGAACCCTGGGGCAATTTCCTGCTGAAAGGAAAATATTTCTTCGATGACGAAAAAGCAGAAGTAAAGGACCTTTCCCTGAAAATGGGGCGCTCGTGGATCTCGGATTTTTCTTCGAGCCTTGAATGGAAGGAGGCCCCGCGCCTTGAAATTACGTCGGGCAGGGCTTCGTTCGCCCTCGATGAGATGTATCAGTGGCTGTCTTCGGCCGGCACGTTGACCGCCTATGTGAAAGACGTTAAGTCTTTGTCCGGGTCGCTCGTCCTGTCGTCGATACAGGCCGGCGTCCCGCTTTACCGGCCTTCGGCGTCGCGCATCCGGATAACCGGCGAAGCGGACCGCGCCGCCGCGGATTGGGCCCTTCTTCCGGTCCCGCTGTCAATGGACGGCAGGTTCATCGTGGAAGAGAACAAACTGAGCGTCGCAGATTTCTCGGCCCATCTCGGCAAGTCGTCTCTTGCGCACGTCTCCGCGTCCCTTCGAAACAGGAAAAAACCGTTCATCACCGTCCTCGACGGAAATGCCGTACTGGATCTTGCCGAGCTTTTTTCCTGGCGCGCGAAGTACGGGCCTCTTGACCGGAGGCTGAAGGACCTTAAAGCGTTATCAGGCGTTCTCAGGCTTTCGTCCCTGAAATTGAAAGGGCCGCTCTTCGAGCCGACGGCGTGGCAGGCGAATATCTCCGGACAGGTGCGCGGCGTAGTTGTTGACTCGATGCGTGTTCCCGGACCAATCACGGCTTCGCAAGGCGACTTCAACCTGACTGCGGACAAGCTGAGCTTCGACAATCTCCAGGCCTCGGTCCTCGACACGAGGCTGACGGGCTCCGGCGCACTCAGCGGAAACCGCGAAGGGATGGACGCCCTGGACCTTTCCCTCGCCGGCACCGCGGGTCGAGACAGCATTCAGTGGGCTTTTACCCGCTTTACACTGCCGCAGAAGCTTCTGGTGAACTCTCCCCTGGCTTTCAGGAATTCCCATTTGCTGTGGCAAAAAACAGAAGGCGTGACATTCACGGGTAACGTGATTGTCGCGGACGGTCCGTCGTTATCTTTGGACCTTTCACGGACCGCGGCAACGATAAAGGCCGGGCGCGCAACGATCAAAGACGGGGACACGAACGCGACCATTACCGCCCGGCAGAACGGGAAGACCACGGACTTTTCCTTTTCCGGGAAATTGTCCCAGCCGACGCTCAGCAGGATTTTCGAGCAGGGAGGTTTCGGGAAAGGGAACGTCCAGGGGGACTTCAAGGCAAGCGTAAACGCCGACCGGCCGCTGGACTCCACGGCACAGGGAAGGCTCACGGGAGACGATATCGTCGTGCCCTGGGGCGGCGCCGTCCCGCTGATGGTAGACAACTTCACCCTCCATGCGGGAAAGAACATCCTCACCGTCGATTCCTCCGTTCTTACCTGGGGCGATCACCATTACGCGATGTACGGCAATGTGACCGCTTCAGCGTCGGGACTCGTGCTCGATCTGGACCTCGGCGCGGACAGGATCGTGGTGAGCGAGATACAAAATGCCCTGGCCGGAACAGCCACGGGGGGCACGGCAGCAGGCCCTTCCCGCATGCCTCCCGTGATCGGTGTTGTCCGCGTCAGATCCTCGTCGCTCCTCTTCGGCAGGTATACCTTCAGCCCCGCCCAGGCGGTCGTGACCTTGAGTCCCCACCGGGTGAGCATGGCATTCACGAATGCCAGGACCTGCGACATATCAGTGCTCGGGACGCTCGCTTTTTCGGGAAAAGACATCGATTTTGATTTTAAGCCCGCGGCGGCAAAACAACCCCTGGAGTCCACGCTGGACTGCCTCACGGGAAAAGACGTCCACATTACCGGGACCTTTGACCTGACCGCGAACGTTCGCGCGAAGGGAAAAGGCGGGGCCCTGCTGCCCTCGCTTGAAGGAGCGGTCGACTTCACGTCGAAGGACGGGACGATTTATCGCTATCCCGTGCTGGCAAAGATTTTTTCCGTACTGAGCGTCCTTGAAATATTCCGGGGCAGGCTTCCCGAACTCGGAGGAAACGGATTTCCCTATCATGCCATGGCGGTGAAAGGAAGAATCCACGAGGGGAAATTCGTGCTGGAAAAAGCGTATATCGGAGGCAAGTCCATCGATATTATCGCCGAGGGCGACGTGGACCTGGCGGCGCGGAAGATGGACCTCGTGGTAATCGTAGCGCCGTTCTCGACCATCAACTGGATCATCCGGCACATACCCCTCGTCAACTCGATCATGGGCGGGACCTTGATCTCGGTCCCGGTCAAGGTCTCCGGCGACGTCGCGAATCCCGATGTCACCTTCCTGGCCCCTTCGGCAGTCGGCAGGCGGCTCCTGGACCTTCTGGAAAATATTCTGGAGCTCCCCGTCAAGCTTATCTCGCCGATTTTGCCGAAGGAAAAGGAAAAACAGGAATGATGAAACACCTTTCAGGAAAAAGGGAGAAAAAAGATGGGGAAATCGGGAAAACACCTTTCTGGGCTTGCTCTCCCTTTCGCACTTCACTTCCCCCTTTCCCCTGCTAAGGTTTAGTCAGTTTGATTTAGCCGTGTCCATCTGTGGTTAACTGAGTCTTCCGGGTTCACTCAAACTCCGGCATCCTCAAAACATCGGAACGGGATGAGAACCCGAGGGACTGGACTGTTTTTATGACCGGCTGCAGGTCCTCGAGCGTGCGCGAGAGAGCAGAGGTCGTATCGTCTTCCACGGCGGCCTGCTTCAATTCCGAAACAAGCTTGAAGAACGTTTTCTTTTCCGGGTACACTTTGAGTCTGAGAGGCGCATTGTCCGCGAGCTTGACTGCTTTACGCACGAGCCGCAGCGCCATGGGGAAGCCGCCCAGTTCGTCCACGAGGCCCAGCCGCTTCCCTTCCTCTCCGGTCCAGATCCTTCCTTTCGCGATCTTCTCCACCGTTTCTATCGGCAGGTTCCTGCCCTGGCTGACCTTGGCGGTAAAATCCGCGTACACGCGGTCGAGCCAGGCTTCCATGCGCGCCCGCTGCGCAGGCGTCAGGTCCTTGGCCCCTGTCCAGGCATCGCCGTTCTTGCTCGTATGCACCTCGTCCCAGGTCACCCCGAGCTTGTTCCAGAAGCCCGTGGTCACCATCTTCCCGCCGAACACGCCGATGGAGCCGGTGATCGTCGCCGGCTGGGCCACGATCTTGTCCGCAGCCATGGCCACAAAATATCCGCCAGAGCCCGCAACGCTACCCATGGACACGATGACCGGCTTGCCCGCCTTCTTCGCCTTGACGATCTCGCGCCAGATCGTGTCCGAGGCCACGTAGGAGCCGCCCGGGCTGTCGATCCGGAACAGGATGGCCTTGACGTCATCGTCCTCTGCGGCCTTCCGTATTGCTGCCGCGACCGTGTCCGACCCCATCACGATCTCGCCGGTGGCGGCATTATATCCGCTCTTGCCGCGCTCGATGCCGCCGACGCCGTAGATGAGGGCGATCGTCGTTCCTTTTTCGTTCGGGCCGCCCGCACGCCTCCGGTAAGCCGCCAGGGAGAGAAAATCATCTTTCACTCCCGTCTTTTCCTTGATCCTGTCGTAGACCTCGTCCCGGTATGCGAGCGCGTCGACGAGTTTCGCGTCGATGGTTTCCTGCCCGATGAACGGTCCTTTGTTGATGAGCGAACGGACCTCGTCTTCGGAAAGCTTTCGTGCTTCGGCGATCCCCTTGACGATCTGGCTGAACTGGGAATCCATCACCCCTGTGATCGCTTCGCGGTGGGGCGCTATGTATCTCCGCTCCGTGAACATGTAGCGAAAGGTCTTGTATTCCTTGCGCCCGTCGATGCGCGGCACGATGCCGAGCTTGTCGAGCGTGCCGCGGATGAAAGGCTGTTCGTAGATGAGTCCGGTCAGGCCCAGATCGCCCGAAGGCTGCAGATAGATCGCATCGAAGGCCGTCGCGAGATAGTAGGAAGCGTTCCCCGGCCCGAACTCGCCGAAGGTCTCGGCATAGGCGATTGCGGGCTTGGCGGACTTACGGAAGGCGATGACCGCGTCCCGGATTTCCTGCACCTGCGCAAGCCGCATGTTCGATTCGCCGATTTTTGCCACCAGTCCCTTGACCCGGTCGTCCGTTGCCGCCTTCTGCAGCGTTTCCACGATATCGCGCAGGGAAAGCTTCTTCGACAGCAGGACCCTGCCCAGGACGTCGTCGGGGACCGTCTCTACCACGCCCTGCTCAAAGTCCGCTTCCAGGACAACGCGCTTCGGCACGCGGTTCGCGAACAGCCAGTAGTAAAGACCGATGCCGATGCCCGCGATTATAAAAATGGTGAAGATTGCCGAGCAAACGCCCGGGCCGCGCCTTCGTTCGTCGCCGTACATAGATAGGCTCCTTTTTAGGAATTTTATTTATTATATCATTTAATCTTCGTTAATTCGCACTTTGCTGGTTCAATCTTTTAGATTGAACCACTCAATAAAATTTTGTAGGTTGGGTAGAGCGCAGCGAAACCCGACATCTTCCCTTGCTATGCTGCGAATATTCCGACAAGTAGGCGTCGGGTTTCACGAAAAACGTTCTACCCGACCTACCCGGCTATTTTAGCCTGTCAACCCAATAGTCCGGTTGCCGGTGTAAATGCGCGAATGCAAGAACGACTATTTTGTCATCTTGAATGGAATAGAGAATCTTATAGGGGAATTTGTGGACGGTGTATCGCCGAATTTCCTTGCGCTCCGGCGGCCATGCTTGAGGGTATTGCTGAATGCGGAGAAGGGAATGCCTGATTTGTTCCTCGAATTGGGGTCCTAAGCCGGGTTGCTCTGTCTCATAAAACTCTTTAGCCTCATCATATTCCCGACGGGCAATTTCGAGAATCTCCATTTTCATTTAGCGAACATATCCTCGAATGAGACCGTTTTAATCTTGCCGGCCTTATATGCTTTAAGTCTTTTCTCGGCTTCAACCGCCCATATCTTTTCAATCCTGGGATCGGGAATGTCAAGGCTGCGAAGCAAGGCTTCGATAAGAAGGGATTTTTCCGCTGGCTTAAGATTTAAAGCCTTTGAAATTATGGTTTTTGTCGGGCTCATATTTATCAACCTCACAATTCGCTTATTTACTCTTGTACTGCTGCAATTATATCAATATGGCAACTGTTTATCAATCGGTTTTCGCTTAGCGATTTGCAGAGTATACGCAATTGTTAATATTCAATCTGCAAGCAAGATTGAACCGGCAGGGATCAGCAGAAGTTTTTTTAATCCTCTCCCTTTCCCCTTATGAACTTTTCAGCTTCGCGCACCACTCCTCGATGGCCGTCCGCATCTCGACGGGTTTCTCCGTCGGGATCCAGTGGTGGGAGTCGATCACAACGGTAGAACAGTTTTCGAGCATTTCACAGAGTTCCCGGGCGACTGCCGGGTCGCTGAATACCTTGCCGGTCGAGAACATCAGGAGCACGGGCTTTTTGATGTCGAGGAGAGAAGGCAGCAGCCGGAAGAGCTCCCGCAGACTCTGCAGATAGGCCGTGGTCGGGAGGAACTTCAAATCGGAGAGGATCGATGCATAGCGCTTCGTGATTGCCTTCGATGATCCTTGAGCGGCCATAAGCGCACGGGTTTCCCTGTCCAACTCGCGGAGGTCGAGTTGCGGTAAAGACCTGCGGTGCAGACCGATGCGGTTCAGCACCCTGAGGAGGGCAATAAGAGGCGGAAGGAGAAATCCGTACGGTTGAATCCGTTTCAGCCCCCCGGCAAAAGAGTGGGGATACAGCGGCTCGATGAGGACCAGGCCTTCTGTTCTGGCCGAATGGCGGAGCGCGAAATGGAGCGCAAGGTTGGCGCCCAGACAGTGGCCCACCAGGACGGCGCGGGGATAGCCCTCCGCAGCAAGAACGGCGGCGATGTCGTCCGCCCATGCTTCTATAGTGATTGGGCCGCGGAAGACCGACCTGCCGTTGCCGCGCAGATCGATCCGTATGATGTCCCGGGAATTCTTGAGCGATGTCTCTTCCACGAATTCGGACCAGCGCGTGAGGTTGCTCGCCATGCCGTGGATCAGGATGATTGCCGGACGCGGTGCTGCTCCCCGCAGGACGCGGTAGGCTATCACGGCGCCGTCTCGTACCGTCAATGTGCGGGAAATTTCGATCATGATCTCTGCCTGGTTAGTCAGATGCAGATCAAATTCTTCTCAACAAAGGAAAGAACATTTCGCGCAAAGCCGCAAAGGACGCAAAGAAAATCTCAAGTCGTGTTCTTAAAAAATAAATGATTGCCTTGGCCTTTCTTCGCGAGCTTGGCGGCTTTGCGCGAGATGCCTTTTAGTTTAGACCTTTCGATTCCGACTTGCCGCAACTACGGTTAATTGCGTCACAGACACTCGCGCCTGCGGGATGCCTCGTCCAAAGGACGCTCGAGCGCCGCCCGGATACGGGGAATGGCCTCCAGAGCGGCCCGGCGTCCTTCGGCAATGAGTTCGTCTATCTGCTTCACGTCCATGCGCCGGAACAGGGACAGACGGGGTTCGATCACCAGGTCGGCGTTCTTTACCTGTTCTTTCGTGTTCTCGTCGATGGCGATATCGAAGGCGTTGAGGAGGACGTCGATGATGTCCTCGGGCACGCGGTATTTGCGCTCCGCGCTCAGGTTCACGGCCACGACCACGCCGGCGCCCATGGGACGAAGCGGGGAAACAGGCACGTCCTCGATGATCCCGCCGTCCATCAGCATTTTACCGTCAACGCGGATCGGCAGGTAAATTCCGGCCACGGCGCTGCTCGCCATGACCGCCGGAGCGACCTCGCCTTTCCGCAGCACGACCTTCTCTCCGCTGCTGATGTCCGTGGCAATGATCGCGAGGGGGATGGGGGCGTCTTCGATCCTGGCCTTGCCGATGGCGGACAAAACGAGCTTCCCCAGCTCTTCATTCGAGAACAGCGCGAACCGCGAGAGCTTGAGGGTCGAGACCCTGACCGGGGTCATGCCCTGCCCGATGCGGCGGATCTCCGGAACGGGCACGCCGAAGGCATACAACGCCGCGGCAAACGCGCCGATGCTCGTACCCGAGAGATAGTCCGGCCGGAGTCCGCTCTCCTCGAAGGCCTGGAGCACGCCGATGTGCGCCAGGCCGCGCGTGGCCCCGCCGCTCAAGGCAAGGCCGAGTTTCTGTTTTACCGGAAGCGTGTTCATAATAGCAAATCCCGTCGCTCAACCAAAAAAACAGCATCCGTTGAATACTCTTTTTTTGAGGATAAAAAAACCGGTGAACTCTCGCCGGGGGAAATAGACAGCTCGCGGGACAGGCTGAAGACAAGGGGGAAGTTGCGTTATGAAAGAAGTGTATCCGATCCGTTCAGCTTCTCATGTTTCGAGCTTCGTGAATGAACCTCCCGGCAGCTACGGAGAATTACACGTTAAATATAGGATGTTTGCCGGCGCTTGTCAAGAATGCGGACCGCGGAGTGACATGTGCACTGATGCTCAAGGTCAATCGCCGCGGATAAATCGCGGTTCAATTGGCAGGGGACACCGGGGTCGCCAGGGACTTGCGAAGGGTCTTGGACGTGCCGAACCGCTCCTTGAACTGCGAGTCGGCCCATTGATAATCGTCACGGATCATCACTTCTTTTACTTTATTGTTTTCATCACGGTAGTATTGGATCGTGCCGATGTAGACCGCTTCGTCATTGGCCATGACTTCGACCTGGAACGGACTGCTGAGCGTGTAGTAGGTGACATGGTAGGGCGGATCGTACTCGGTATAGAAGGTGCCGCCGGAGATGAAGAAGGTCGAGCCCTTGTCGACCTTGATGAAAAATTCCTTATCCAGCGTGGTTGCAAAAGAGCCCTCGTAGGTGTCCGGTTTTCTTTTCGCAAAATCCCTGAGCCGGGCCCCGCCGTAGAGGATGAATGCATTGTTAAACTCTTCGCCGCTTGACGATGTGAGGGCCTGTTCTCCCGCCTGGAGCGGCGGATGCAGCTCTATCCGCCCCACCATGATCGCTTCTTCCGGAGGCACGGACATCAGGCTCGTTACCTGCGGCTCCGGCTGCACGGTCCGTATCGCTGCGCACGCAAAAACCGACACGACAACGGCAACGACAGCCGGGACCCGGAAACAGAATTTTACGATTCGGTCTTGCATGCTGTTCCGCACCGTCTATCCGACGATGGTCACGATCAGCCCCGAGGCTTGGGTCGCGATCCTGTGGCTGGTGGTCCCGAGGACGTTCTTCGGCGAATGGTGGAAACGGCCCACGACGACCGTCTCGTACCCGCCGTCCCTCGCTTCCTCAAGAATGCTGTCGGCGACATCCGTCGAATCGGAGATGAACTTTGTCTGGATCCGGCCCGGGGAAATGCCCTTTGCCTTCAGCACGTCCGAGGCTTTATTGAACACCGGCCCCATTTTTGTCTTCTGGGCATCGAGCCATTTGTCCACGACCTTTTGCCGGTCCTGCTTCTCGTTGTCGGAAAGAATGTGCCCCTCGTCCCAGAAGATGGCGGGAAGGTTCGGCAGGACGTACACCAGACCGATCTGCACGCCGTCGCCGGAGAACTGCTGCGCAACGTACTCAACGGCCTTCATTGCGCTCGCCGAATCATCGATTGCTATAAGCATTTTTTGCATGGTAATGACCTCCCTGAATGTCCTGAGAAAAAGATAATATAAATTAGTGGAAAAGGCAAGGCAACAGGAAAAAAAAGGCGGGGGAACGTCACCCGGCGCCGTTTCCCTGGATCGACCGTACGAACTGCTCGGCGATGCGGCCGTTCCTGCCCCCGGCGGCAAGCGCCCATTGGATTGCCGCGCGCTCCAATTCGCTCTTATCCATGCGGACCCCGTACTTTGCCGCATAGGATGCGACGATCTCGAGGTACGTGTCCTGCGAAAAATGGTAGAAGCCGAGCCGCAGTCCGAACCGGTCGACAAGCGAAACTTTCTCCTCGACGGTGTCCGAAGGCCTGATCTCGTCGCTCTCATTGTCCGAGAACTTCGTGGGAATCAGGTGCTTCCGGTTCGACGTGGCGTAAAACAGGACGTTCTCGGGGATCTCTTCCAGCCCGCCGTCCATGATGGTTTTCATTTCCTTATAATCGGTCTGGCTCTCTTCGAAGGACAGATCGTCGATGAACAGGATGAAGCGGTAAGACTTGCTCCGCCAAAGCAGGTCGTATAGGTCCTGGACCGTTAGGATGTCATGCTTGTAGATCTGGATCATCCGGAGCGGCGTGTTGTCAAACGCCGTGAGGAGGGCTTTCATGAGCGACGACTTGCCCGTGCCGCGCTCGCCCCAGAGCAGCACGTTGTTCGCCCGCCTGTTGTCGATGAAGTTCTTCGTGTTCCGGATGACCTCTTTCTTGATGGACTCGATCCCGATCAGGTCGTCCTGGTCTATCCGGACCGGCCGCTTGATGGGTTTCAGCGTCTTTCGCTTGCCGTCCCAGAGGAAGGCCTGGTGCATCGCAAAAGGGGGCTCTTCCGTCCCGTTGTCCACGTAGCGGTCGAGCAGTCTGTCGAGCTTTACGAGCAGTTGACCGATCTTGGGTTTTTCCATAGTTTTCCAAATAAGCAGTATAACCACGGGCGACTTCGTCGCACACGGTAAAGCGCAGGACCCTATTCATCCTGGAAGCAGCGGTTGAAACCACGGATGAACACGGATAAAACCTTCAATCACTAACTTATCTCGGACGAGAACCTTCACTCAATTGGTGTTTCCTTTTTATCCTAGGACTTTGAGTCAACCGTTTTTATCCGTGGTTACATGCTCTCGTTAGGTTCATCCGCTGTCAGCACAGCTTACGCTTGGACGATTAAAAAAGGGGATGACGTGAGATCATCCCCTTTGAGGCGCGTGTTTCGCTCCTGCTACTTCCTCGCCATGACCGGCTCGTAGGTGCAGAAGGGCTCGGCCGCGAGGTAGTCGCCGGAGATGGCGTAGGCCCGGGCGCGGCAGCCGCCGCAGACCCGGCGGTACTCGCAGATGCCGCACTTGCCGTGGTAGTGGTCGAGGTCGCGCATCTCTTTAAAGAGCTGCGAGGTGTTCCAGACCTTCGAGAAGGGCTCTTTTTTGACGTCTCCCGCCTCTTCTTCAAGAAACCCGCAGATCTGCACCTTGCCGACGTGGGAAACGAAGGCGAAGCTCTGGCCGCCCATGCAGCCCTTGGTCATGGCATCGAGGCCGTGCGACTCCGGTGTTACGGTCTTGCCTTTTTCCTTCTCGCCCTGCCGGAAGATGCGGTAGTAGTGCGGGGCGCAGGTGGGCTTGAACTGGATCGGTGACTTATCGCGCATCTCATAGAACCACTTGAGCGTGCTTTCATATTCAGCCGGCGGGATTTCCTGGTCCGCGAGGTCCTTGCCGCGTCCCGTGGGCACGAGCAGGAACGGATGGTAGGCCACGGCGCCGAGACCGATGACCATCTCCAAAAGCTTCGGCAGGTCCTTCACGTTGTGCTTCGTAATGGTCGTATTGACCTGGAACTCCATGCCGACCTTCTTGAAGTTCTCGATGGCCTTCATCACGCCTTCGAAGGCGCCCTCCACGCGACGGAAGGCATTGTGGCTCTTTGCGTCCAGCCCGTCGATCGAGAGCGACACGCGCATGACGCCCGAGTCCTTGATCTTCTGCGCCAGTTCCTCGGTCACGAGGAGCCCGCAGGGCGCCATGACCATGCGGAGGCCGAGCTTCGTGCCGTACTTTGCGATGTCGTAGATGTCCGGCCGCATCATGGGCTCGCCGCCGGTCAGGATGATGATCGGGTCGCTGAAGGACTTGACGTCGTCCAGGAACCGGTAGCACTCTTCCGTGGTGAGCTCGCCCGCGTAGGGGCCGTATTTTGCCGCGGCCCGGCAGTGGACGCAGTTAAGGACGCAGCTTCTCGTCACTTCCCAGGCGATCAGCCGCGGAAGGTATTTTTTTTCAGTGCCTGCACCTGCGGGATGGCCGTGCCCGTGGGGCGCTTTCGTTTCGTGAGGATGGGACATGGGAACTCCTTTAATAGTCGTTATAACAACTCGTCTCAAGTTACAAGTCTCAGGTTTCAGGACGCAGGTCTTGTGGCGTTGCCGTTAACTTGAGACATGCGACCGGAGACTTGAAACAGAATCATATTAACCAATCACGCGGGAATAGTAAAGGCCAAAGTCAGCTTGCCGCATGCGTGCACACACGGTTCCTTCCCTGTTCCTTGGCCCGGTAGAGGGCATCGTCGGCCCGCTTGATCAAATCTTCCAGATTGTTGCCCAGCTCCGGCTGCCACTCGCCGATGCCGATGCTGATGGTCACCTTGATGCGACTGCCGGAATACTCGAACTCGGCCTTCTCGATCAGCATCCGAAGACGCTCGGCGAATGCCGTTGATTCTTCCTTCTCCAAGGGGATGACAATGAGCGCGAACTCCTCTCCGCCGTACCTGGCCAGGAGATCGCCGTCACGGAGGCAGTTTTTGATGTGGTTCGCGACGCCGGCGATCACCACGTCCCCGGCCGGATGGCCGTAGGTGTCGTTCACCTTTTTGAAATAGTCAATGTCGATCATGAACAGGGAAAAATGCGGCCGGGGAGTGTTGAGCCACTGCATCTCACGCTGGAGGCGCTCCATGAAATGACGCCGGTTGAACACCTGCGTCAGGCTGTCGGTGACCGACATCAACTCAAGCTCCCGGTTGAGGGCGGCGAGGTCCGCATTCGCCCGGACGAGCGCGGCGGTACGCTCCTCCACCTTTTTTTCCAGCGACAAGTTCAGATCGCTCAGCCTTTTGTACAGGTCCGCATTCTCAATGGCAATCGCCGCGGGCGAAGCAAGCGCCATCAGGAGGGCTTCGTCATCCCTTACGAAGGGGCCGGTCTTCTTGTTCAAAACCTGAATGGCCCCGATGATCCCTCCGTTCATGTTCATCATGGGCACGCACAGAATGCTTCGCGTGCGGAACCCCGTCTTCTTGTCGAATTCCGGGTTGAACCGGTTGTCCTGGTAGGCGTCGGGGATATTGATGATCTCGCCGGTCCTGCCTACGGTCCCGGCTATCCCGACACCGACGGGAAAGCGGATTTCGATGACGTCCACGCCCTCGGCTATTTTCGCCCACATTTCGTCCTTGTCCCGGTCGATGATAAAGAGCGAGCTCCGTTCCGCGTTCATGACCGTGGTGGCCTCCTCGATGATCATGCGGAGCAGCCGTTCGAGATCACGCTCGGCGGTCAGACGCATGCCGATCTTCAGCAGGCTCGAAAGACGGTCGGGGTGAATATGCAATGCGGGATCGATCATGGGACCTCCGGAATTCGCCCTGCTCTGCACCATCAGGGGCATTGGACAGGACGAGGACTGCTCGCAAAGACACGGAACCGCAAAGAGGGATGATGGTGTTAAATTGTGACCGCGGGGGACCCCGGCATTACTTCTGATTCCGGCCCTGCCGGAAACGTGTCACTCCTGCGTAGTTTCCTGCATCCCTGTCAAAGACTTCGTTGGCACGAACATTTTTTTCAATTGTGCAAGGTCATGAACGATATAATCCGGCCCGGCTTTTCGCAGTTCGTTCTCGGAGCGGAACCCGTAGGTCACGGAACAGGTCATAACACCTGCGGCCCTGCCGGCCCGGATGTCCGTGGTCCCGTCACCGACGATCAGCGTCCGGTCCTTCGGCGCGCCAAACTCGGCCATGAGTTTCTGCACCGAATCCGGCGCGGGCTTGAGCGGCAATCCGAAATCCGCGCCGATGACCATCTTGAAATACCGGCCGATACCGAGGTCGTCGAGCAGGGGCCGGATAAATTCCATGGTTTTGTTGCTGATCACCGCCAGGGGGATCGACGAAAAATGGTCCAATGTTTCACGGACAGCGGGATAGAGTAACGAACGGACAACGAGGTTCCGCCGGTGGTGTTCACGGTAGATCGTGACCGCATCGGCAAGCCGCTCCGTTGCTCCGCCGAGGGAGCGCGTCATCAGCATTTCGATC
The DNA here is from genome assembly GCA_963769335.1 of Nitrospirota bacterium. Taxonomy (GTDB): domain Bacteria; phylum Nitrospirota; class UBA9217; order UBA9217; family UBA9217; genus JAJYKN01. Next base: position 13,777 of record CAVYLT010000090.1, read on the forward strand.
CCGTCCCCGACGTACTGCCGCACCGTGTCCGCGGGGAGCGGCGGCCTGCCCAGACGGTCGAGCGTATAATTGACCGATGCCGTGATGTCGTCAAGCGTGTTCACGAGGGTGCCGTCGAGGTCGAATATGAGAAGGCTGATCGGTATCATCAACAGGATTTTGAGACCGGCCTGCTCATCAGGCCGCCACCATCCCCAGATACTTCATCGGGTTGTCTGAGGCGAACTGGAGCGCCCGCTCCGGAGGCACGCCGAGGGTGACCAGGTTTTTGATGCCTTCCGCCAGAGTAATGCCGCTGCCCAGGAGCATGCCGCCTTCTCCCCGGATGGGGCCGCTCCCCCAGCCCGGCCCCATGACCGAATCCGAGATCAGGATGATCTTGTCCGGTGATTTCATTTCGAAGATCATCTTGAGGCTCTGCGGATGGAGGTGCGCAAGATCGCCGATGACCTCGACATAGATGTCCTCGTCCATAAGTCCGAACCCCGCGAGTCCCGGCTCCCGGTGATGAAAACCGCGCATGGCATTGAACAGGTGCGTAATGCCCGTGGCGCCCGCCTGTTTGCCCTCTTCCGCCTGCTCGATCGACGCATCGCTGTGGCCCATGTGCACCAGAAACCCCTTTTCCCGGGAGAGCTCGATGATCTTGAGCGCCCCCGGCAGCTCGGGGGCGATGGTAATGATCTTGATGATGTCCTCGAAGTCCTCGACGAGTTGTTTGAAGGTCTCGACCGAGGGATCGGAAAAACTTTTCCCATCGAGCGATCCCGCACGCTCGGGATTGAGGAAAGGCCCTTCAAGGTGCACGCCGAGGATCGTGGCGCCTTCACGCTGGGCAGCCATGGCCCGGTGGACGGCGCCCATGTGCTGGCGCATGATTTCGATGGGCCCGGGATAGATCGTGGGGAGGAGGGCGGAGGTGCCGCGCTGTCCGTGGATGAGGGCCACCTGCAGGACATCGTCCTGCCGCCGGGTGCGCGTGTCGTATTTCTCGGCACCGTGAACATGAATATCAACGAGATACTGCTTGGTCCCGACCGAGTAAGCCATGGCGCACTCCCGTTGCAGCAAGGCAATTTGTGAAGCTCGGCAGGGGGGAAAGGAGCTTATCCCCTCTTGCACCGGCCCTGCTAGGTGATCTTTCCTCTTCGCGAAAAAAACTCGCTCAAGGCGAGCCGGACGACGGCCCCGCGGTCCCAGGGCTGTTTGAGGTCCCTGGTGATCTCGGCCGCAACCTCGTCAAGGGCGTCAAGGTGCTCATCTTCGAGCAGCAGCGTCACCTCCACCAGGCCGTGGTGTTCGTGCCCCTCATGTCCGTGGCCATGGTGGCCGTGCTCGTGATGCTGATGCGAATGTTCGTGTTTGTCTGCCATAAACCACCTCGAAAGAGTGAGGGCAGGGGGCATTTCGCCCGTGCTCCCGGCTAAAAAAGTATCTTTGTCATCAGCGGCATCGTGAAGAACAACGCTGCCGTGGAAAAAGCAATGCACGCCGCCGCAAGGGGAACATCGAGTTCCAGTTCATCGGCAATTACGAGGGAAATAACCATCACCGGCATCGCTCCCTCAATGGTCACCGCCTTCAGGAGGTCGCCCGACATGCCGAGCCGTGAGCCGATCCACCAGGCGAGAACCGGCGCAAGGAACAGTTTGATGGCGAGCGCCGGCGCCGCAATCGGCAGCCGTTTCACATCGCGAAAATCGAGCGCCAGGCCCACGGTAAAGGTCATGATCGGGATGACGGCCTTGCCCATGACGGCCGTCGTGTCCAGCACTACCTGCGGGACCGCAACATTTCCCATGCGGACCGCGATGCCGGCGACGACACCCCAGAGCGGCGGAAGTGTCACGACCCGCTTGAGCGACGCGGCAAGGGAAAGCGTTTTCCCGCTTCCGTAGCGTGCTGCGATGAACGCGCCCAAGGTCAAAAGGAGCGGCGTGTGCGCCAGCAGATCATAGAGGATCGCCACATACGCGTTCCGGGCGCCGAGCACCTCGGTGATGATGGGAAGCCCCAGATACGTAACGTTACCGTACGTCGCTGCAAGGACCAGTACGCCGAACGCAGGGCGCGGAATGCTCCTGAGCCCCGGCACCAGCCGGTAAACGGCAAACCCTGCCGCGGTGCATGCGACCACAGTAAGAAGAGCGACGAGCGGGATGAGAACGAAGCTTCGATCGATGCCGGTCGTGGCCAGAAGACCGAAGGCAAGGGCCGGCATGAAAACATACAGTACCGTCACGGTCAGTGCATGCCGGACCGTATGACGGTCAAGGCCGCCGGGATTGAAAAACCGCCACGCATATCCCGCTGCTATGATCAATCCGAACGAATAGAGGACCTTGTTGATGCAGTGCTCCTTTTATTTGCTTTATAATACCTGCACTCCGGAAGATCAGGCCGACCGTTTTTTTATTGTATATGATTTTTCATTAAGATACCAGCAAATGTTGCGTTTCCACAACGACTGTTAAAGAGACGCCCTTCCGTCCCACGCATCACACTATCGTCTTCCCCGAGGACAATCAGAGTACGATCGGCCGGTCTCTCTCCCTTTCGGCAGCAGAGGCAAGGACCTCCTACCAGGGCGGGGGAGGCCAATAAGGACTGGGGTAGGGCCTTCCCCAGGGATCGTACATGAAGGGATAGTTATAGTAGTAAGGGTAATAATAGGGCGTGTAGTAGTACGTCCGCTCCTGCCGCCAGAGATAGATTTGCCTGATCTCAAAAACAGGATAGACATACTCCATGTCGTCGATCTTGCCCTTCCGCAACTCCAGGAACTCGCCTGCGAACGTTATCTCCCTTCCTCTCTTGTACACGGCGGGATCGAGTAATCGCGCTTTGGGGGACAGCGCCAGGAACCTTCCTCCCCCCTGTTCTCCCTCATTCAGATACCCGGAGGAATCAACGGGTACGTAGAGCGCCTCGATCTGCGTCCCCGTTTCCGTGAACTTGCTGTTCAGGATCACACCGCCCAGTATGAACAGCTTCCCCTTATAATTATCCGGTGTTTCCCGGAGCCGGTCCAGGGAAACCTCCCGTGTGCCTTCCCGCATCAGTTCCCGGTTAAGCACCGGAGCACAGGACGTAAGAAGCAGCACGGCTGCCACTATGGTCATTATTCGTTTCATATGATAATTATCCCATAACCTGAGAGAAGGTGTCAAGGTGCGTCCTGTCGAACTGACACCGGGTCGCGTGTCCTCCTCGGGTGAAGGGGAAAGAGCGTCCACTGATACTTCTGACGCACCAAAATCATTTGCAGAACTCTTTCTTCCATGTTATATTGCAGAAATCGTAACCAAGGAGCGACGTTCATGACTCATAGCAAGCCGAAAATCAGGCTCTACACTCTCAGCACCTGTTCGCACTGCAACAAGACCAAGCGTTTTTTCAGGGAAAACGGCATTGAAATGGAATTTACCGATGTGGACCTGCTTACCGGCGACGAACGGGAACGAGTTATGGATGAAGTGAGAAAAATAAACCCTGATTGCAGCTTCCCCACGATTTGCATTAACGAGGTCATCGTTGTAGGGTTTAACGAAGAAAAGCTGCGAAAAGCATTGGATCTGAAATGACGGCTGACAAGCTTTTTGACATACTAACAAAGTATGCAGAAACGCAGGGCATCCGCCTGAACAACGACAAGCCTTTTGTCCTGGACATCCTGCAGGGCTTGCTTACCAACGAAGCGCGTTATGGCTACCGCTCCTGTCCCTGCCGCCTCGCCTGGGGCCTGAAGGAAAAGGACGCTGACATCGTCTGTCCCTGCGCGTATCGCAACCCCGACATTGCGGAATTCGGCAGCTGCTTCTGCGGCCTCTACGTCTCCATCGCGTGGAACGCGGGAGAGATCGAGCACCGTCAGGTGCCGGAGCGCAGGCCGAAAGATAAGCGAGTACTGTAGAAAATACCTGCGGCGGCGATATTCATTACACAGAGATTTTTTTCTCCTGTGCATTGCCCCAACAACTCATAGAGGACGGAGAAAAATAAAAAGGATCGCATATGAAAAAGAAAGAAAAGACCCCAAAAAAAGCGGACATGCCCGAATTCAATTTCAAGGAATTCACGCCGGAAGAAAGCAGCATCTACGAGGAAGCGGTAAACAAATTCCGCGATGCCGTTGCTGCGGGCAAAACGTTGCGGCAGGCCTATGAAAGCCATGCCGTCGGAGATAAGGAACTTGAGAAACTGATCCAGGCGGATTTTCTGAAGATCCTCATAGCCGAACGGCATTTCGGCCAGCATCAAACGCTGGAGGATATCGCCCGGGCGCTCGATGTCCCGTTCAATCTCATCAAGGAAACCCACGCACGCATGCTCCAGGAAGTGGGCGTCACTGCGGCAAGCCAGTTCGGCGAAAATTTCAACGGGATCCTCCCGAAAACGAACGATTAGGGCCGTCCTTCATACCCCGGACATATCGAACGAGAAGAAGCAGGAGAGAAAAGGTCATCAAGGCCGCGCCCTTCACCTATGCCGCGGTCGATTGGCCCCCGAATTATCGCTTTCTCCTGCATCCTCTGCGAATACCGGACTTTCTTGAGCAGGAAATTCCCATGAGTTTTTTTATCGGTTGTCTTGCCGGCTTTTTCGGGGGCCTCGTCGGCCTCGGCGGCGGGGTCGTCATGATCCCGCTCATGGTCGGCATTCTTAAATTAGACCAGCACAGGGCCCACGGCACCAGCCTCGTTGCGCTCGTCTTTACCGGGCTGTCCGGTGCAATCGCCTACGGAATGAAGGGCTCGCTGGATGTTGTTGCCGCACTCTTTGTCTCTGCCACGGCAATGGTGACCGCGCGGGCCGGCGCTCATTTTGCCCACTCCCTCCCCGGCTGGAAGCTCAAGCGGTCCTTCGGCGGCTTTATGATATTCGCCTCGCTCCTGATGTTGAGCAAGCCTTATTTGCCGCAGGTCGTCGCGATGGACAGCGGCTGGGCCCGGATCGTGCTCTTTCTCCTGACCGGAGTGGTGGCCGGGTTCCTTTCCGGCATGATGGGCGTGGGCGGCGGGACGATCATGGTGCCGGCAATGGTCCTGCTCGCCGGAATGGGCCAGCATACGGCACAGGGAAGTTCACTACTCGCCATGGTCCCCTCGGGAGCAAGCGGCGCGTACACCCACTGGAAGCTCGGCAACGTCAGGACGAACCTTCTGCTCGGGCTGATACCGGGAATTCTGATAGGGACCTTTCTCGGCGGCACCCTCGCCCATGTTCTGACGGACGCCATCCTGCGGCTCGTTTTTGCCGCGGTGCTGGTCTGGATCGGCGTGCGGTACCTGGCGACCAAAAAACCTCAGCCCTTATAACCCGCGCGGCTCTTCACTCGACGCCTTCAAAAACCTCGAACCCGGGACAAACCCCACTCTGCCGCAGACGCAATACGTCAGGACGACGTCCGTGGAGATAACTACAATGCCGGGCCTGCGCAAACAAAAGGCCCGCGCCATGGCGCGGGCCTTGAGACAGCATTGTGCCATCGGAATTACTTATTTGTATGTGTAATACACCGAGCTTAACTCGCCGTTGACGCCGTACACCTGGAGATAGATCTCCGCCTGGACGGTCGATAAATTGCTGCACATCGCGGGAATCGTGACCTGAGCGGTGGTCGAGGTAATGCCGAGCACCACTTGTTCGCCCATATCGTCGCATTTCAAGGTCGACGGGTTGTCAGGAACTCCGGTATATGCCACGGTCCCAATTTTTACCTGAGAGATGGCAAAGGTCTTCGGAAGCGTCCAATTCACGGTTTGTGAAGAGCCGAGATGAGCGTCCGTCATACTTGATCCTGTCAGATTGGTGATGCCGGCCGTATCCGTGGTGATTGCGTTGACCGCTTGCGTATAGGTCACCGGAGACCCGTTCGCGGGCGTTACCACGACCGTGAACGGCTCGCCCCCTGAAATACCCGGGTTGTCGATATTGATCCCGAAAGCGTCGAATTTCAAGTTGCTGTCCCAGGGCGCAACATTCAATCCATCATAGTTCAGCAATGTCGCGCTGCTCCACGGGCCGCCGGCGATAGTCACATTGGTCACGCTCGTTGTTGTCGGACTGGAACGGGGTGCATCGACATTAACTTCGAGGACCAGCTGACTGCCGGTCCCCGATCCCTGGTTCGTAACCATGTTCGCCCGCACCTCGACATTTGCGATGCGATTGTCTCCGGACAGGAGCCAGGCGCCGCCCGCCTTTTTGAAAAACATTTCATTGGGAGAGGTGTTGGTCTGTCCCCCCTTGCTCTGGGAGAGCTGGAATACCACGTCAGCCGTCGATGTGCCCAGCGCCTTGATCGCGGCCCCTGAGAAGGATATGGTCTTCCCGGCGAAAGCATAGGCTGCTTGTGCAGCCCACGTGGTGTACGTTGAGCCGCTGTAAAGCCCGTTGGAATCCAGGAACGGCAACAGGTCGCTTGCTGCAAGCGACGCGCCCTTGGCGTTCACGGTAGCGGCAAAATTGCTGAATGCCGTCGTTATCCCGTCCAGCGCAGCCTGTTGTGCTGTCTGGACCGGCACTACTGTGCCATTGGTACTCGTACTGGTTCCGTTGCTGCCCGTTGTCGTCGTGACGATGGTCACCGACCCGGTGCCGGCGGTCAGCAAAGAGTTTTGTGTGATGCTTCCGTTGGATATGATCACCGAGCCCGTGGATGGATCAACGGTGGTTTGATCGAGCACGAGATCGACACCGGTGCCGTCGGCAGTAAAGGGCGTGGAGATAAGATTAAAGCTGCCTGCGGTCACGCCGGCCTGATCGAGCCAAAGCTGGACCACGTCCTGGATGACCGAGCTGATCACCCCTACCGCCGTGGGCGACGGGGGCGGGTTTGATGCCGGAGCGGCGAATGCGGCGTCCATGGAAAGGCCTTGCACGTTATACCACGATCGAATGATGAGGTCCGTAAGAGGAGTGATATTGATCGTCGACGACGTGGCGGCGTCTGCACTCACGCTGTAGAAGGACTTGGTAGGGGTGGTTACGAGGAGCAGAAAGGGAGGTGTGAGGCCGGTCGTATCGATAGAATAGGTCCCATTACTCACCGTCGTAGCCGTGAGGCTGCTCCCTACGCTGTCCTTAAGCGTGACCCTCGCCCCGGCAAGCGCTCCGCCGCTCGCTACGGTGCCGCTCACCATGACTTGGCCTCCACTACTGCTACTCGAACTGCTGCTGGAACTGCTGCTTCCGCCGCCGCCTCCGCAACCAAATAACAATAGAGCAATCAACAAACTACCGTACAATCCAAACAGGCATCCTGACCTTTTCATAATTGATACTCCTTTCGTGCAATTACCACTCTAATACCTTAACCAGGCCGCGAAACAGGGGGGGCCTTCGCTATCCCGCCCCAAAGGTCCTGATCTCCTCCAGGAACTCCTTGCCGTACCGCTCAAGCTTGACATCTCCCACGCCTGAGATCTGCCGCATCTCGGAGGCCGTCTTCGGGACAGAGCGGCACATCTCATGGAGCGTCTTGTCTGAAAAAATAATGTAGGGCGGCACGTGATTTTCCCCGGCGATCTTTTTCCTGACCAGGCGAAGCCGCTCGAAAAGCGCGTCATTATACGGGCCTTCTCCTGAGATCCTGCGACGCCGCGCCTTCGATGCTGTTTCTTCACGCCGGATCCCGAAAATCGTTTCGGTCCCCGTAAGAACGGCCGCGCCCTTCGGCGTCAGCTTCAGGACCGGGTAGCGGTCCCCGTCCTGTCTGATCAGCTCCTGGGCAAGGAGCTCGCCCACGATGAATCGCCAGTGGTTCTTGTCTTTTTTGTCGCTGCCCGCGCCGAAGGTCTTGAGCGCATGATGCCCGAGGTCTTTGACGCGCTTCGTTTCCGCGCCGGTCACGATGTCGATGATATGGCCGGTCCCGAACCGCTCACCGCTCCTGGCCATGGCGGACAGCACGATCTGCGCCTCCCGGGTAATATCGATCCGCACGACCGCGCCGGTGCAGATATCGCAGGCGCCGCAATTATCGGACGGATAGGCCTCGCCGAAAAAGGAGAGCAGCTGTTTTCTCCTGCATACGTTGTGGGAAGCATAGCGCACGGTCTGGTTCAGCTTTTCCATGGCAATGGCGCGTTCCTGATCGTCTTCCACCTTGTCTATGAAATACCGTATTTTCGGGATATCGCCCCTGCCGAAGTAGAGCCGGCAATGGGCCGGCCCCCCGTCCCTCCCTGCCCTGCCCGTTTCCTGGTAATAGGCTTCGATATGTCTCGGCAGGTCGGCGTGGACCACGAAGCGGACATTCGATTTGTCGATGCCCATGCCGAAGGCGATCGTGGCCACGATGACCGAGATCTCGTCCTTATTGAAGGCGTCCTGGTTTTTTTCACGTTTGTCCGGAGACAAGCCTGCATGGTAAGGGAGGGCTTTTATGCCGTGGGATACGAGAAAATCCGCGGTTGCGGCAACGGCATCGCGCGTAGTCCGGTAGATGATCCCCGATTCGCCTTCGTGGTCTTTCAGGAATTCCAGGACCTGCTGCTCGACTTTCGCTTTTGCCACGACCTGGTAAAAAAGATTGGGCCGGTTGAAGGACGCCCGTATGACATGGGGCGTCCTGAGGCCGATTTTGCCGATGATGTCCTGCTGGACCTTGTGCGTCGCCGTTGCCGTAAAAGCGGCCACGGGGACCCCGGGAAAGAGCGCCGGGATGGCGGAAAGGGCGAGGTAATCGGGCCGGAAATCATGGCCCCACTCGGAGATGCAGTGCGCCTCGTCGATCGCGAAGAGAGAAAGGGGGACCTCTTTCAGCGTCTCGATGAACTGCGGCAGGGCAAACCGCTCCGGCGCGATGTAAAGGAGCTTGACCTGGTTGGTCTTGAGCCTGCGGTACGCATCGGACAGCTCCTTTTGGTCAAGAGAGCTGTTCATGAACAAGGCGTCGATGCCGTTTTCCCGGGCCGCATCCACCTGGTCCTTCATCAGGGAAATAAGAGGGCTGATGACGACCGCCGTACCTTCCCTTAAGAGGGCGGGAAGCTGGTAACACAGCGACTTTCCACCGCCCGTGGGCATGACGGCAAAGACATCCTTCTGCATCAGGATATTCCCGATGATGGCTTCCTGGTTGGGACGGAAGGACTCAAAACCGAAGACCGTGCTGAGGGTGTGACGAACAGCCGCGGCGTCGGGCAAGGGATGGGGAATCATTGAGACCCATGATAAGCTTGGTACTTCCCGGTGTCAAGGCCAATGAAGTGAAGTGTCTTGAGCAGAAGTTGAAACGCCTTTTTCTTATCAAAACAAAAACGATCGATTCCCTTGCGGGCTTGGATGTCTTTGCAAGCCTTTTTTTATGGCGGGAATTCAAGCGTCGCGCACTTTGGTCTTTATTTGATTCCCTTGGCGCTGATTTTTTTCCCATTGATCCGCGAATCGATCAGTTCCTGAAAACGCATCGCCAGTTCGGCGCCTTTGGCCTCGTCCTCATGCTTGAAATAAACAAAGGCCCGCTCCCATTTTTGCGAAAGGATCTTTTCCGCCCAGTGCGACAGGTCGGCATCCGTATAACCCGACCGGCGCAGGCGCAGATACCCCCAGGGCGCCGTACTGATGATTCCCGGCACCGGGTTCTCATCAGTATCCTCAATGCACAGGCTGCATCCTTTTTCACGGAGCAGGTCCGGCATGCCGACCTCGAGCCAGGAGGGACTGCGGAAATCGAAGGCGCAGGCCGCCCCGTCGGGAATCAGCGGGAGAAAATCTTCCAGCACAGGCCGGTCCGCGTGGAAGCTCTTGGGAAACTGAAAAAGGAGGGGCCCCAGTTTTTTATCCAGAGTTGAGAGCGACTTGAAGAGGTACTCGGTCTCTTCGAACACATTTTTGAGCCGTTTTATATGCGTAATGACTTGTGGCGCCTTGAGCGCGAAAACAAACTCGCTGCCGACCTGTTCAGCCCAGGACGAGAGCACGCTCTCCTTGGGCATGTGATAAAAGGTATTATTGATCTCTACCGTATTAAAGCGCCCTGAATAGAAGCGAAGCATGTCCTTGGGCGAGATTTTTTCGGGATAGAATTTCCCTTTCCATTCCTTATGTGCAAAGCCGCTGGTACCGGCATAAATGTTCATCATGTTAAGGCCCTCCTTTATCACCTAACCCCGGTCAGGCCGGAACCAAACGCATATTGCGCGGAGGCGCTGAGTACGCGGAGTTTTGAAAAAGACTTGCTGTTCTCTCAGGCCTCTCTGCGTGAAATCTTCTTTTTTTATTCATCTCCCCCGGCCTTTTCCCGCACCACCTCCCGGGCGGATTTGTCCTCGCGCAGCCGTAAATAAACGGGCTGCCTCATGCTGCCGTCTTCAGTCCAGCCGGAAAACGCAACCTCGCAGACCAGTTCCGGCCTTACCCAGGTAACCGGTGCATTCGTCTCCGGTTCGGCGTCAAAGGGGCATGTTTTCCGGATCAGGGGCTCCAATCGCCCGCGGATCTCCATGAGATCTTTCTCAGTGAAGCCGCCGCCCACGTGACCGATGAACGTCAACGTATCCCCTTCGAAGAGGCCGAGGACAAGGGCGCCGAAATTTTTTCTGCCCCCTCCCGGCTCCGTAAACCCCGCGATCACGCCTTCCTGCGTCAGCCGCGTCTTCACCTTCAGCCACTGCCGGCTCCTTTTGCCGGGTTCGTATGCGCTTTGAGCATGTTTGGCGATGATCCCTTCCAGCCCCTTTTCTTTGGAGACCTGGTAGAACAGGACGCCTTCGTTCACCACGTGATCGCTGAATCGTATTTTCGGGACAGACGGGAGAACCTTTTTCAGGAGTTCTTTTCTTCTGATCAGGGGCAAGTTGGTCAAATCATGTCCCTGGAAGTAAGGGAGATCGAAAACGTAATAAAGCAAATGGCCTTTTCCCGAGTCCTGGTAATGCTGCAGTTTCTGGAAATCGGACCGGCCCTGGTCATCCACGACCACGACCTCTCCGTCCAGGACCGCGTCAAACCCGAACTTCCGAAGCGACTCCACGAGAGGAGAAAACTTTTTATTGAACGAAATCCCGTTCCGGGAATAAAGTGAAACAGCTCCGTCCCGGATTTCGGCTATCGCCCGGTACCCGTCCCATTTTACCTCAAAGATCCAATCCGGATCATCGAACGGCTCCGCGGCCAGGGTCGCAAGCATCGGGGTCACCGCCCTCGGCATCGGTTTGGGCGGCGCATCCTTCAGGTCTTCGCTTTCCATGGCTTCGTGAACACGGATCTGGCTCGTTTTTTTTTGTCTGAAGGATTTCTGCGAATTGGTTTCGAGCATCTCTTCCAGGGTCTTGTGCGACACGACGGAACGGTTGTCCTTCAAAATGTCCCCTTTGGCCGCATTCCGGTCCTTCTTTTTCAGCAGCAGCCACGATTTCCCGTCCGCTCTCATCTTAACCAGCGCGAATTCACCGTGAAGCTTTTCCCCTTCGAGGACGAATTTCATGTCCCCTTTTTTTAGACCTTCCAGCAGAAGCTTCTCGCTTTCCACTTCATCCCGCGTCGACGGGTGATGATAATAACCCTTGTCCCAGATGATGACGCTTCCCGCGCCGTAATTGCCCTCCGGTATTACGCCCTCGAAATCCTTGTAATCAAGGGGGTGGTCTTCAACCATGACTGCCAGCCGCTTTGAGGAAGGCTCAAGGGACGGCCCTTTCGGCACGGCCCAGCTCTTCAGCACCCCCTCCAGTTCCAGCCTCAGATCATAATGAAGCGCCCGCGCCGCGTGCTTATGAACCACAAAAAGAAGACGCTTCCCCTCTTGCGGAAGACCCGGCTTCGGTTCAGGCGTTTTCTCGAATGCCCGTTTCGATGCGTATTCCGATAGTTTCATAGCAAAAACCTTCTACAAAAAACGTCTTGTCTCGCGCAAAGCCGCAAAGAATGACAATAACAGGCTAAAATAAATTGCTTGCATTTAGATAACAACTTCTAAAAGCATTTTTTTCTGTTTTGCTCTGGCCGTTATGAGGGAATTTATCCTTTCTTTGCGTCTTTGCGAGAGACGCTTTGGTCCCCTTCAGTCACAAATGCGGCAATCTCTGCTCCTTCACGAGCACCGCTTGAAAAAGGTCACCCTTTTCTTCCACTCTCTTCACCGCCTGCCCATGAGCGACCTGCAGCCTTTCCGGATCTCCGAGCTTCGCGAGGTCTTCCAGTTCGCCCCATTCGAGCGGAAACGAAACGTACGGTTTTTCCCGGGCGCGAAGTGAATAAACGCAGATCATCGTCTTCGAAGGGTCGTTTTGAGACCAGTTGATAAAGACCCTCCCTTTCCGCTCCGGCTTCGCCATTTTTGCGGTCACCAGCTCGGGATAATGTTTCTGCATGATTTCCGCCACAGCCTTTGAAAAAGTCTTGGTATCCTCAAAGGTGGTCTCCGCGCGGTTGAGAGGCACAAAAACATGGAGCCCTTTATTGCCGGAGGTTTTTACATAACTCGAAAGTTCCATTTGGGAGAGCAAGCCCCGAAGTATCAAGGCCACCTTGGCGCAATCAAGAATATTTGCAGGATCTCCCGGATCGAGGTCGAAGACCATGGAATCGGGCGTCTCCGGTGTGCCGGCCCTGGCCAGGGGCACATGAAGTTCAAGAGACGCAAGGTTCTCAACCCACATCAGCGTCTCCAGATCGTTTACCAGACAGTAGGTGATCGGCCCCGAATGGTTCTGGGGGACCTCCGCCGTTTTCACCCATGACGGGCGGTGCGAAGGACAGCGCTTCTCGAAGAAGAAATCCTTTTCCACTCCTGCCGGATAGCGCTTCAAGGTCAATGCCCGGTCTTTCAAATGGGGCAGGATGAACGGAGCAAGGGCGCGATAGTATTCCAGGATCCGCGCCTTCGTAAAACCATAGGAGGGATAAAGGTCCTTTTCAAGGTTCGAGAGCGGGAGTCTCCTCCCTGCCCTCATTTCGACGAATGTTCGGCTCATGTGCTCCCCTTTACCTTCCTCATGCTTTCCTCCAGCGCGGCAACCAGATCGGCCGGACCTTCTCCCTCTTCGTCCTCTGCCGCGGGGGCCGTAACCAGGGCCTTTTCTTTCGCCTTCGCGGCCAGAAGGTCCATGAGCTTTTTCCTGCGGCCGTCCGCATATTTCCCCGGATTGAAGTCCCGGATCATGTGCTCGATGCTTTTTTTCATCCGGCTTTCCTCTTCAGCTTCGATCTTGCTTTTCTTCGGTGCAAGGTCTTCCTCGGGAAGCACCTCGTCGCTGTAGTGAAGCGTGGTCAGGACCAGCGCACCCTCCCGGCTCGTGACCGCCACAAGATACTCGCGTTCAGCCATCACGAATTTGGCGAGCCCCGCCTTGTTCGTCCTGCGCATCACCTCGACCAGGAGCTGATATGCTTTCTCGCCCCCTTTCGAAGGCACGAGATAATAGGGGTGATCAAAATAGATCGGGTCCACTTCCTTCATATCGATGAAATCGACGATCTCGATTGTGCGGCTCCGCTCCGGGGACACGGATTCCAGCTCCTCGTCCGTCATCAGAATGTATTTGTCCGGCACGATTTCATATCCCCTGATGATTTCATCCGGGGCGACCATCGTTTCCTCTTTTGGACAATACAGTCTTCGCGAGAGGCGGGAGTAATCCTTGGTGTGAAGCAAATGAAAAGACACGCGCCCGGGCTCGATGGCCTTTACCAGCCGTACCGGAATCGCCACCAGGCTGAAACTGATCGTCCCGCTCCATATTCCCTGTACAGCCATGTATCCCTCCTGAACAGTGCGGAGGATCGGAGAAGTTCTTGCCCCCCTTATGATTGTTCTCCCCCGCTCACGCCGCTTTCTTCAGACTCGCTTCAAGCACCTTGAGCAGCTCGTCTGATTCGGTGGGTGGCAGGCGCCTCGGGGTCAGGACCGCAATCTTTTCGCCGCGGGCCTTTTTCTCGATCATGTCCTGCAGCTTCTTCTGATGCTCGTTCTCGAACTTCTTCGGCTCAAAGGGAGCGGTCAGCTGTTTGATCAAATCGCCGCCGATTTTCAGTTCCTTTTCCGACACGGGAACGTCCTGCAGACCAAGGGACGCCGCGGAAAGCACTTCATCCGCATACCGGAGCGTATTCAGGCGAAGGACCTTCCCGCTCGCCTGCAAGGCCCCGAGATAGGACCGCTTTCTCATGGTCCAGGTGCAGATGCCTTCAACCTCCATCTCTTTCAAGGCCTTGACCAGCGCCGGGTATCCCTTACCCAGAATACCCGTCAGATCCGGCTCCAGGTAGTAGACGCGATCAAGGAAGAGAGGATCGATTTGTTCGGTTTTGACGAATTCATGGACCTCTATCATCCGGTTGTTTTCAGGAATGGTTTGTTCGAGCTCCTCCGGATCGACGATGAGATACTTCCCCTCCTCCACTTCAAACCCTTTAAATTGTTCTTCCGGCGGCACCGGCTGCTTTTCAAAGGCGCAGATCATCTGCTGGCGCAATTTTACCTGATCGCGGCTGTGCAGGAGGTGAAACTGGATCCGCTCTTCCCTGACTGCGGAATGCAGTTTCACGGGCACGTCCGTGTCCCCGAAGTGAATATATCCTTTCCAGATCGTTGCTCCGGCCATTGAATTTCCTCCGCAGACCGTTAAGAACAGGCAGTTTGACTGTCCTTTATTGCGTCTGCATCTCTAAAACAAGTATTGCACAAAAGCTCAGACTGTCAAGTTTAGCGGTTTTTGAGGAAATTTCAGATAGACAGGAATGCCGAATTCCCGCGGCGTGATACGAAGGTTGCAGCAGGGAAGGACGGGGCAGTCATTTCCGCGGGGCTCAGGTTGACGCTCCGAAATTATTGCTTTTTTCGTTTGTAAAAAGAGGGGCCCCACGCCCGTCGATCGAATAATGTTGAGCAAAGGAGAACTCTCGTCAACGGATCGTCAACCATCGTATCTACGAAGCAGTTGTCACCGGGAACGCCGACATTATGGGTAATCTTGCCGCGTAGGACGAACGACGATGTCGCTTATATGCACGTGGGGCGGCCGGGTGACGATATAGTGTATGGCATCTGCCACGTCCTCTCCGGTCAGCAAAGGACCGAATTTTTCCTTAAAAGTATTCACCGTTTCGTCGCTGTAGCCCGCTCCTGTCTGAAATCCGCTGAGTACGACCCCCGGCTCAACCAGCGAAACGCGAACCCCTTTCGGCCCTACTTCCCGCCGCAGCCCTTCCGCCAGCGCATGCACGGCATATTTGGTGGCGCCATAGACCGCGCTGAACGGCGATATGTGCCGCCCAACGACCGATCCGATGATGACTATATCGGCTGCCGACCGGGGATAGACCTTGTGCTGGGCCTCCACCATTTTCTGCGCAGCTTTTTGCAGAAGAGCGAGGGCTGCGCTCACGTTGATTCGCAGAACATCGTTAAATTGCGACAGATCGGCGTCCTTGACTGATCCCGCCAGCCCCCGGCCCGCATTGACAACAACGATGTCTGCCGTTTTGCCAAAGCGCCCGCAAGCCGAGGCAAAAAGCCGCTCCAGCACGGCGGCGTCGGAAGCATCGCCCGCAACACCGCAGAATGCGGGACCGATTTCTTTTTCAAGCGCAGCCAGTTTGGGGATGCTGCGACCGTTGCCGACCACTCCAAAACCTGCGGCGACGAACTTTCTTGCCGTTGCTTCACCTATTCCTGATGTAGCGCCGGTTACAATGGCGACACGTTCGTAATTGCCATCCATGGTTGATCTCCTTATTGACCTCAGGCATATTGCTGCTGCTCCTAGTATAACAATACACTTCTTAAACGTCAAAATTCAGGCTAACAAGCCCTGTCGTTCGCCATTCTCACTATTGAAAAAAATAATTCATCGCAGTATCATGGGGAAAGTATGAAACAGCGATCGAAAAGGAGCGGCCTATGAATGAGGCCCTGCGGGAAGAAGAGCAGAAACTCAGGATGCTGAAGTTCGTCGTGGACCTCAATCTGGCGGTCCTGATGCAGCAGAGCGATCTGACGCTGCGCGAAGCATTTGAAATCATGAAAAACACGAAACGGGCAGCGATGAACCTTTTTCCGGACAAGGAACAGGTATTCGAGCTCCTCTATTCGCCGCGGTTTCGGCGCATTATCAGGGAACGGTTCGTCATTCAGGGAGGCCTTGCCCGGTAGGCTTACAAGCCGCACAGGAAAACGGCGATTCCGATGTGAAGTGCGTCAGCTTCGCCCTCCGGGTATGAGCGTCACTGAATTGTCCTCACCTTTTTTTCGGCCGCGCTGGTCACTTCCGTTTTATAGGGCTCCTTGCCGCCCTCTGAGTAGAAGTATTCCGATTTCACCAATTCTTCCGAATGCTCTGCAGGCGGATAGATCTTCATGAACTTGATCCTGCCTTTTTCATCGTATTCATACACCCTGTAACCGGTCACCGTTTCCCGCGCATTCACGACCACTCGTTTGAGCTCGACGGCCGTGACCGGGATGCTCGACACGACGCCCACGACAAATCCCGTTACCCCGCCGATCACGACCGGCGCGGTCGTAATCGCGAGATAGGCCAGCGCCTCGTCTCGTGAGTTAATCGTAACGCCGTTCGCAAACATCCGACCCGAAATTTCCAGCCCGCCCTCGAACCCCTTCCCGGTCCACTCATAGATGACCGCGAAGGGTTTGGTCAGATCGGCCTTTTGCCGGTCAACAATCGCGATATCGTAGGAGAGGACCGGCTTGTTATTCACCGCATGTACGATCGTGAACCGCTCCCCGCTCCCGGCAGGACGCCTACTGATGACGTTTGAAAACAACGGGCGGCCGTGATCATCGTAGTCGATCTTTTTCACAAGAAACGTCGATTGTTTCGGCACGGCGGGATATTCCGTGACCGGCTGGACCCGTTCGGTCATGCATCCGAGCGGAAGGAGCGCAAGAACACAGAGGAACGCCGGCCATGCTCTCATAACCCGACCGCGTGCACTGCACGTGGTCATGCCGCGGTCTTCCGCACCAGTTCGATGATGGTTACTTCCGGCGGGGCAAGAAAGCGGATCGGCGGGCCCCAGGTGCCGGTGCCCCTGCTGACGTGCAGAAGGGACCCCTTCCCGAGGTCGTAATTGCCGGCAATGAACGGGTAGGTAAGCTGCGTGATGAGGGTGAAAGGATAGATCTGGCCCTTGTGGGTGTGTCCCGAGAGCTGGAGATCGAACAGGCCGATGGTCGAGCGGTCGATCCTCGGCTGGTGTTTCAGAAAGAGCGTGAACCGCTCCCGCGGGGCCGATCCCAGAAGTTTTTTCTCCGACACGGGCTTCTCCAGTTTCATCTGGACCGCGGTCCGGTCATCGACCCCAACGAGCGTGATCGGGCCGACCGGGAGCATAGCATTTTGGAGCACCGTAAATCCGGCCGCCCGCGTGAATTCCAGGGCCTTGTCGATGCCGGCGAAATACTCGTGGTTTCCCGTGACTGCATAGCTGCCGTATTTTGCCTTTACCCCGCGCAGCAGTTCGGCAAGACCCGCCATTCGGTTGATCTGGGCGTCGACCAGGTCGCCGGTGGAAATAAAGATATCGGGATGGGCCGCCTTGACCACCTCGAGCATTTCGTCGAGGCGGTCGCTTCGGACGATCAGGCCCAGATGAACATCGGAAATCTGCACGATCGTGAGCCGGTCAACCCCCACGGGCAGTTTCGCGGTCTCGACCGTGACGCGCTCGGCCCTGACGGCCCGGGCTTCAAAATATCCGTAGGTGCAGACCGCAAGAGAAAGGCCGAGGCATACGAGAAATGATGTCCGCGCAGAAAGGAGGAAACGGGAAAGGTCGGAATGGGTCAGCCACCCCCCGACCCGCGTGACGAGGCCGACAACGTCGAGAAGGACGGAGCCGCAGAAAAAGATAAACAACCCCGCCATCCAGAAATAGGCTATGGAGGCGAGCACTCTTGCCGGGAGTTCGTAATCCTGCTGTTCGAGCGTGCGGATCAGGAAAACCGCTACGACCATAAGGAGCATGAATGCGGCGAGGACTGCTCCGGCCGCCCACCCGAACAGGAAGGCGCTCCGCGCGCGAAGGAAAGCGTAGACATGCGCGCCGCCGTAGACGACGAAGACAAAAAGGACGAACAGTCTCATCTGCCGAAACTTACCCCCATCCCCTCGGCGATCTTTACCAGTTCGCTGTCCGGCTGGACGAGCTTGAGGCAGCTGATCGCGTCTTCAAGCGGCACCGATGTGATCTCCGGCGGCTGGTACGAGACCATCTCGCCGAACTTCTTCTGCGCGATGAGCTCCACGGCGGCAGCGCCGTACCGCGTTGCCAGGAGCCGGTCAAAGGGACAGGGGCTTCCGCCGCGCTGGACGTGGCCGAGCACGGTAACGCGCGTCTCGAAACTCGTGCGCTTGCAGATCTCGTTTGCCACGATCTCTCCCATGCCGCCGAGCCTGAGCACGTACCCGTCCGCGGCCTTCTCGCGGACGGCCATCTGGCCTCCTGCAGGCTTGGCGCCCTCGGCGACGACAACGATGCTCGACTTGCTTCCCCCTTTTTTCCGCTCCAGCAGTTTCTCCGCCACTTTATCCATATTGAAGGGGATCTCGGGGATAAGGATGACGTCGGCGCTGCCCGCCATGCCGGCTTCCAGTGCGATCCAGCCGGCATACCGCCCCATCACTTCGAGGATGATCACGCGCTGATGGCTCTCGGCCGTCGTATGCAGTTTATCGAGCGCCTCGGTCGCGGTATCCACGGCTGTCTGAAAACCGAAAGTCACGTGGGTGGCCATCAGGTCGTTGTCGATGGTCTTGGGAACGCCGATCACGGGCATGCCGAGTTTCTGGAGCCCCTGTCCGATCTTGAGGGAACCGTCGCCGCCGATCACGACCAGGACGTCGAGGCCCAGTTCTTTGATGTTGGCAATGACCGCAGACGACAGGTCCTCCACGATCTCCTTCCCGTTGACAACGGTCTTGTGAGCGAAGGGGTTGCCGCGGTTCGTGGTCCCGAGGATCGTGCCGCCGACAAACAGGATCCCTCGCGTGTTCCATGACGTAAGCTGGCGCGTTTTTGTCGGCGTCAGCAGTCCTTCGAACCCGTCGATGATCCCGGTCACTTCCCAGCCGTACTTGAAAACGGCGGTCTTCGTGACCGCCCGGATGACCGCATTGAGCCCCGGGGCATCGCCCCCGCCCGATAGAACGCCGATTCGCATGATAACCTCCGAAGGAAAGATAGTTCAGGGTTCCGAGTAAAAATATATCATTGATGCACGCTCAAGTTGTGAACTCTGAACTGTGAACTCTGTACCTTATAATTAAATGCCCAGCAACCTCGCCCCGTTGTCACAAGCGATCCTCGTCACTTCCTCGTGCGTCAACCCTGCTTCGATGAAATACGCCAGCTCCGCATCGTACGTCTCCCGGTAGCGGGGATCGGGCAAAACGCAGTCCGTCCCGATGGTCAGGCCGACGCCGAGGTGATGCGCGAACCGTATCATTGCAAGATGGGAGTCGATGAGACTTTTAATATAGTCCTTCATCTCGACCGGCGTGCCGGCAGCAGCTGCGGCCCGTGCAAGCGCCCCGACAGTCGGCACCCAAAAGGTTCTTGACTCCGCCATGACTTCGAGAGCGGCTCTTGTCATAAAAAAACCGTGTTCGACCGAACGGACGCCGGCCCCGGCGGCTGAAATGATCGCTTGCTCGCCGTTCGCGTGGGCCATGACCTCGAGCCCCTCGCTCCGCGCCGCCTGCACGAGCGCACGCAACTCTGCTTTGTCAAATCCCCCCGGCGTAATGGTCCCCCGTGTCTTGAGGCTTACCAGACCCGAAGCGACGACCTTTATGATATCGGCCCCGGCGGCCTTGAGCCTGCGAATTTCCTCGACAAACTCACTCCTGCCCTCCACCGGTATCCCGAAAAAAGAACCATAACCGCCTTTTTTATAAAGCGCCCAGCCTGCGGACCGTATCGTGGGCGCGCCCTGCAGTCTCCCTCGCCTGTCGGGACCCAGGCCTGCGGCTTTTTTCGCGCCGGCGTCACGCACAGCGCGAACTCCCGCAGCGGTGACGGCTTCAAGGCCGTTGTTCTCCCTGATGTGCACATGGGCATCCACAAACCGGGCGTTGCATACCGTATCGTGATCATGCATGTCCCATAATAGAGGAAGAGGCCTTCGTCCCGCAACTTAAAAATAGACGATCAGCCGAAACCCGACCTGGTAGTAATTGAACCCGGCCGTCGATCCGATCGCGTAGTTCCCCCCCTCGGCGGTGAGTTCACCTGACGTGTTCTTTTTCCCAGTCCATCCCGCGGACACCGAGAATCCGGCGAAATAGTTCCCGGTCGTTTCTCCATACCGTTTGAAAGACTGGTACCCGGTATACGGCTCCAGGGAAGCGTAGAGCCCTTCGCTTTCGGCAGAGAGGGAGACAAAAATCTGGTGGGAGATGAAATCTTCCGGATCGAAGTACCCGCTCCCGCTCTGGCGACGGAAGTTCCAGTATCTGAACCGGTAGCCTGTGGCCATCCTGACGGGGGCCGTCAGGACCGCGAACCGTGCGCTTGCCCCCAGATCGTCCAAATCGTTGCTGTCGGAGTAGCCGGCACGCGTATAGCTTTCCGCAAACGTCCATCGCGGGGATGCCGTTTCGGACAGCGTGACCGTCCCGGCCGTTCGTCTGATCCTGTTTTGAATGAGCTCGGCCGTGTCCAAAAGCACTTCCCTCGACCCCTTCATGCCGAACGCCCACCATCCCATGCTGATATCGGCATTGGCCTGGCCCACGAGATCGTTCCGGGTTCCACCGTCTGTGCTGCTGATCCCCGCTCCGGCGCCGCCGCTGAGTCTGCCGTCATGCCTGCGGCCCGTAATCGAGATATTCTCGGCCCATTCGTGCCTCAAGGGATCCTTCGCTTCAATCAGCCAGTACCCGAATTCCGATTCCCAGTTGCCGGCCCAGAAGCCGTACAGGAGTCCCGAGCGCTTCACCGTGTTATCGTCGGAGTCCCGATAATAGCTTGCTTGAAGACCGACATGGGACGACGTTGCTGCGCTGAGCGCTTCCGAAAATTTTGCCAGTTCTTTTCTCTGGTCTCCGGAGGCTGGCTGCAAGGTCTTCCCGATCGCCCGCGCCTTATCTTTTTTCCCGGCATCCAGGTACGCATAAGCGAGGCCAAGCCGCGCGTCGAAGCTCTCCCCCTTGGCAAGAACGCGTTCATAGACCAGGATCGAGGTCCCGGCGTCGCCCCGCCATCTGAGAATGTTTGCTTTGACCAACAGCGCCTCCTGGTCCTCGGGATCCGCCTTCAAGACCGTGTCAACTTCAGCCTGCGCCTCATTCAGTTTGCCCGACCAGGACAACACTTTCGCCAGGAACAAGCGGGCTTTATTGTTCGACGGGTCTCCCGCCAAAATCGCCCGAAGAACGTGTATTGACTCCTCATGCCGGCCGGCCCAGGATATCACCATTGCCATGGGAAGGCGCTCTTCTTCGGTAAAAACCGATGCGTCCAAAGACAAGGCCTGCTCGTATTCGTCGGCAGCGCGTTTGTTATCTTCCTGCGATGCGAACTCGTCTCCGCGTTTTTTTCTTTCCCGGGCCTCCTCGCTCTTGCTTTTCTCAGGATTGACTGCCTTTCCGGAAACCCCCGCCGGCCCCGAACCTCCCTGCTTCTGCTCGTCAGCCGATTCCGCACTGAGTGTTTCCCGCAGTTTCGCCAGCTCTTTTCGCTGGGCTTCGAGAACAGGCATCAGGGTCCTGCCGATTTTCTGCGCCTGCTCCTTTTTCCCGGTATCGAGATAGGCATAGGCAAGGCCGAGCCGTGCGTCGAAGCTCTCCCCCTTGGCAAGAACGCGTTCATAGAGGGGGATCGAGGCGCCGGCGTCCCCCCTCCATCTGAGTATGTTTGCTTTGACCAAGAGCGCCTCCTGGTCGCCGGGATCCTTGCGCAGGACCGCGTCAGCTTCCGCCTGTGCCTCGTCCGGTTTGTTTGACCAGGACAAAAACTTCGCCAACTGCGCTCGGGCCTCGCGGTTTTCCGGGTCTTCCGCCAGAATCGCCCGAAGGATGCGTATTGCTTCTTCAAGACGGTCCGCCCAGGAAAACACGATTGCCATGCGGAGGCGCTCCTCTTCGGTAAAAGCCGATGCGTCCAAAGACAACGCCTGTTCATATTCGTCGGCAGCGCGTTTGCCGTCATCCTGAGCTGCGTACCCGTCACCCCGCTTTTTTCTTTCGCGGGCCTCCTCGCTCTTGCTTTTCCCTTCGTTGAGGGACGTTGCTGTAAGCGCCGCGGTCCCTGTACCTGCCTGTTTCTGCTCTCCGGCAAAAACCGGCGCAGTACATGCTCCGAGGAGAATGCAGATAATCATCAGGAGTCTCACCCTCATCACCTCATCTCGACCAGTTTCCGGAATTGTTGAAGATCGAAAGTATGGTCGATTGCCAGCCGGGGAATGCTATCCCGGCCGCTGCCCATGACATAATTCTCGTTTTCGGACCTCAGAATGAAAGAAAACCCCGAATGCCGCGCAATGTCGATGCTCTTCGTATCGTGCAAATCGTAGGGCCAAGCCAGAACTCTCGCGGGCCGCCCCAGCTCTCTGGTCATGACTTTTTGAAACACGACAAGGTCCTGACTCAATCTATTATTGAACCCAATGAGTGCCTCCGCGCGTGTTTTATTGCCGTACCAATGATGAAGGCCGTACGTATGGCACCCGATTTCTACGATGCCGCTCTTCACGAGGTAACGACACTCATCCCAGCTCAACCGCGGATCGTAACCCTCCACATAGCCGCCCATATACTCCCCGATAACATTGATCGTCGATTTGAACCCATAGTGTTGAAAAAGAGGAAAGGCATACTCCATGAACGACGCAAACCCGTCGTCAAAGGTGATGATCACGGTCCGCTGCGCGCTCTCTGCATCGAGCGTGTCAAGCTCCTCAAAGAAGATTGTCCGGTATCCTTCTTCGTAGAGCCACTCCATCTGGGCTGCAAAGCGGGGCGGCACTACAGTCTCCACCTCCGTTGTCAAATGTGAAATGTCATGGTACGCAAGTATAGGGATGCTTACTGCATTCGCAGACCAGCAGTCTGCGTATGACAGTGAAAGAACGGCAACGCCGCTGAGTTTAAGGAATTCCCTCCGCGTCAGGTTCATGGGGCCTCCGGTATCGTCCGAAGGATTTTCTGATAAGAATAGTAGCTTTCCTTCAGGTAAGTATGATAGATCGGTGTCTGCCACTCGTCCCATGAATACGTTTTAATTTGCTCCGGTACGAGAACTGAAGGAAGGCTGTCGGTATGGTTGCTTCTTCTCCCGGTTTTGCGGGCGACAAATTTCCCCTCCTCCGGCTGGTACGAAATTGCGACGGTCTTTATGCCTGCAGTCGTTCGTGTCGCGCTGCCTTTATCCTTCCACAAAACCATTTTCGAACTGGGATCGGTGACATTGATAAGCCCCCAGGGGACGCGAAGTTCGATCTTGTTATCGAGGAAAAAGAAGTCGGACAGGGAATGATAATCGCGGCGCTTTACGTCAAGGCTGCCGAAACGGAGCTTGCTCATAGTAAAAACATGCGATGGGAAAAATCGTTTTCTGTCTTTGCTGATCCTGCGGTTGTTCGTGGCATTCTGCATCATAACCCAGGCGCCCTGGTCCGACTCTTCGGGCCTGACCGGGCCGGCCGGACCATTGAGATATTTATCATATGCCGCCGACGCAAGAACCCTGCTGTTGTCCTTCCCGCAAAGATGAAGAAGAAAGGTGAAGCCCACGGGGCTCTCAAGGTCCAGTTCAAGGGGAAATAGCCGCTCGCCCGCACCGGAAGCGCAGGTGTCAAGTGCGATTAAAAAATTTGCCGTCTTAAAGTCGATCGTTCCCGCGGTTTCAAGCAGCAGATAGAAATATCCCTCGTCATGCTGCGCAGACATCCGAACGAGGCGCCGCGCTTCATCGGAACCATCGGCAAACCGGAAGGCCATGGCGCGGTCATTCTTTTCGTAGAGTGCGGGAACGCCGTTCCAGTCTTCCTTGCGGCAGGTAAGCTGTACCTTCTTTTCCGGGTACCCGGGGTATGCGGCCAGAAGACCGTAATTTTCTTCAGGGTCCTGCGCGTTGAACCAGTTCGGCTTTCGATCTGCCGGGAGCTCTGCGTTTTGGAACAGCCAGTTCCTCTTAAACCACTCGTCAAACCAGCTGAACACGACCCCTCCGGCCATGCCTGCCTGGTAAACTGTTTTCATCAGCAGCGCGTTGATCTCACCCTGCTCCCGGTCTCCGTGACCGCCATGGTTCCATCCTTTCCGGTTCCAGTGTGCGACTTCCCGGCTGGAGGGGACGCCAAATTCTCCAATCACGATCGGCTGGCTGCCATGATGTTTTTTCAGGGCAGCGAGGTAGGCAAAATAGGGGTTCTCCTGCTCAAGATAATCGTTGTTCATAAAATCGGGGTAATAGGGATAAACATGGTAGAGCGCGAAAAATCCATTGCCTCTGCCCGACGTTATCTTTGCAAGATCGAGCGACTCCATGTCCTCATTCTCGTTGCAGGGCACCCGAGACCCCTGCGGCAGCTTGCCCTGCAATCTGAATTCGTCTTCGTACAAAGATTCAGAGGGGTGATCGAGAGGATCGAGCGTCGGCCAGTTGACGGTCGTGACCGGGTGGGAGCAGTGATATTTTTCGTGCTCGTAGCTCTGAAAAAAATCGCACGTCTTCGTTATCCAAACTTCGAAGGGTGTCCCGTTTTTAATCTGCAAAAACTCGCCAAAGTAATCACCTGTCTTCCGATCATGGCTCTCATTGTATTCCTTGACAGGGCAGCTCTCCCACTCCCTCCCGATAATAAAACCCGCGACGTACGGCGAAACGTCGTAGGTAAAGCTCCCCTCGGGATAACCTGGCCGCTCAGGCAGGGCGATGTTTCCGAAGATCACGTCCACGGCGTTCCTGATTTCGGCGAAGAACTCTTCTTTGTACCGGTCGCTGTCGAAGTTGTTGTCTTCGGGCAGCTCCGTCCATATCTCCTGAAGGAGATAGAGTCTGTTTCCTGATGTATTAAAGCGATAGAGCGCCTCGTAGAAGTCAGGCGGAAGAATGGTATAGGCCCTGACGGTATTCGCGCCGAGTTCGATTATCTGTTGAAACCACTTAAGGTAGGTCCCTTTTTTGACTGCATATTCACCCGGGAAAGAGCCGGGCAGACCGACACCGATGTTCACGCCCTTGACGAAAAACTTCTTCCAGGTACGGTCGTGAATCTCCAGGTATTCCTTCCCGGCCCTGAACCGAGATCTTTTTTTCTGCGGCGGTGTAGGCTGCTTCTTTTCCCCGGCGATTCTGCTGAGATACCCGATCGACCCTGCATGGGTCCGGTTCAGTTCCAGCGCCTGGTAAAAAGCCCACCGTGCTGTAAGAGTATCACCAAGGTGGTAGTGCGCCAGCCCGAATCCGAAAAAAGCTTCCGCCCCCTTTGCACCATCGAGAACCCGTTTGAAGATGTTGACGGCCTCCTGGTAATCTCCCTTTTTGACGGCCAGAAAACCGAGCTCCACAATGCTCATCGTTGGCCGCCTTTCTCGTGCCTTCCCTTGTGCTGGACATGTTCCCAGTGGGTCCTTCCGATCAGAAAGTTTACTACCGCCTGCAGCCGCCAGAATGAATTGATCTGGCGGTATCCAAAGTTCTCTAATACGCCGTACAGCAGAAGCACAAACAGGTGCCGCCACCGGGGATACCGCCGGTAGGTGATTTCCTCCAGAAAGACCCCGGCAGTCGACAGAAACACCCCGTACAATATGGCCAGGGTGAGAAAGAGGATAAGAAACTTCGTGCTGAGGATTCCCACGACATAAGAAAGCGCCACCACGAAATACCCCACCACTTCTATGAGGGGACCGGCGATCTCAAAAAATAAATAATAGGGCATCACGACCATACCGATGATCCCGTATTGCGGATTGAACAACATCTTCTTGTTCTCGCAAAGGCTCTGGATCAGCCCAAGGTGCCACCGGCGCCGTTGACGGGCCAGCATTTTCATGCTCACCGGCACTTCGGTCCAGCAGATCGGGTCCGAGATAAACCGTATGCGGTACGGTTTCCCCTGGGCCCGCTTGTGCCGGTGAAGCCGGACGATCATCTCCATGTCCTCCGATACGTTCCCAACGCTGAATCCGCCGGCGTCGAGGACCGTTTGCTTGTGAAACATCGAGAAAGTGCCGGAGAGAATGAGCAGGGAATTCACAACGTCCCACCCCACGCGCCCGAACAGGAATCCCCGTATGTACTCCACGATCTGAAACAGGACGAGTCTATTCTTAGGAAGTTCGATCTCCGCGATCGTTATTTCGTCCTTGACCACGATGCCGTTCAGGACCCGGACGACGCCCCCGCATGCAACGACCGGCACGTTGCTGTCGAGCACCGGGGCCATAATCCTGATAAGCGCATCCTTTTCGAGCAGGGAGTCTGCATCGACTGAGCAGAAGTAGGGGCTGCGCGATGCATTGATCCCGCAGTTCAGAGCATCGGACTTGCCGCCCTGGTCCTTATCCACCACGAGGAGGTTCGGCGTTTCCTCTCCGGCGTAGAAGGCCTTTACCGGCTCGGTCTCGATGAATTCCCGGTACACACGGTCGATTTTTATGAGCCGGAATTTTTCTATCACGGCCCGGAGCGTATCATCATTTGAGCCGTCGTTGATCACGATCACTTCAAAGAGGGGATACTCACAGGCGAGCGCTGCGCGGACGCTTTTGCACACGATGTTTACTTCGTTGTGCACCGGAATCAGGATCGAAACGGGCGGGGTTTGCGAAGACAAATGGAAGTCCCTGAGGGGGGCATATTTGATTCTTTTTATGTGCCGCAGGATGGAAAAAAGAGACATGGTAAGCAGAAATGCATAGATGGTATTCACGACGCCGAAGTAGGCCCCGACAAAATAGTTGAAACCCAGGACAAACGCGACGACAGCCGCTCTCATCGCCCGGCACCTGATCCGAGGAGGTGGCGCACTTCCTGCTTGATACGCTCGTTTTTGCCGGCCTCCACGTATGCCAGGAGCGGAATGGAAAACCGAAGTGAATTCATGAGTCGCAGGATTTCATGGCATTTTGACCGCAGCGTCTCATCGGCATCATCAAGATGCTCGATCAGCCGATCGGAGAATCGCGTTTTCTCGATCTCTTCGCAGATGCTCTCCTTGGCATAGAGATCTTTCGTCGTCAGCGCGTCATAAAAAACGTCAATTGCACAGTTCCCGATACGCGTCAAAGCAAGCGCAGTCTCGCTCCGCACCTGCCAATTTTCATCGAAGAGGAGCTTTTCGAGGAGCTTCGCGGCTGATTCACAGGAAGTCTTGTTGATTGATTTGACGGCCTGGAGCCTCACGAACCAGACCGGGTCTTGAAGGCGAGGCAAGATCAGGTCGGTTGCCTGGGATGAAAGGGCATACCCGTCACTGCCGATCACTTTGAGCGCCTTGCTCCTTACCTCGGGGTTGCTACTTTCCAGGTTGTTGATAGCCAGGGACAAGGAGCGCGGATCAGAAGGGAGGAGGGAAAGCATCTCGAGAACGCAGGAGAGCACCCAGGGATCATTATCCCCGCGGTAATCGGTGAGGTACGGTATGGCCTCCCCGCCGAAGTTGAGAAGCGCCGTTTCCATTGCTTTCCGCGTTACCAGCGATTTACCGAGGAGGACCGGCAACCGCTCGACGATGGCCGCGAGTCCTTCCTTCGCACGAAGCCTGCTCAGCGCGCGAACAGTCACGGACAGGATCTCGGGGTTATTGTCATCGAGCAGCGGGAGGAGACGCGACGTGGATAGCGAGCATCCTATTTTCCCGAGTTTGTCAATGGCGGATGCCCTGGCCAGCACGTTCCTGCGATTCAGGCGGTTCTCGTAAAATTTCACGTATCCGAGTTCCCGGAACAGTGCCCTTATCTCTCCGACGCGGCTGCTCCTGGCCAATAGTTCCAGCAGCACCTCTTCAACAGCCCGCCACGCAAGCGAGCCCGGCTTGGTTCGGAACAGCCGTGCCTGTGCCGCGATCCCCCCCGAGTCGATCATCTGGCGCACGCGGCTCCGATACATTTCGCGGTGGGCGTCCAGCTCGTGATGCATGCGGCTGTTCCATCCCCTTCGTATAATGCTTGCAAGCAGCAGGACGACGGTCAGCAGCATGATCGCCGCAATGGCAGTTATCACTATAATGAATATCACGTTATCATGCATGGATGGTGAAGGGCTCTCCACAGGTTGGTTCAGGATGTGCGCTGCAGCAGACCGTTGTCTCTGAAACTGAAATGGCCTCCGTCGCCGATGATGATGTGGTCGAGGACCTGAATGCCGAGCACTTCTCCGGCCTGGACCAGCCGCTTGGTGAGCAGGATGTCCTCCTGGCTCGGCTTGCTGTCTCCGCTTGGATGATTGTGGATGAAGATGACTGCAGCAGCAGATTCCCGGATAGCTGCCTTGAAGGTATCACGGGGGTGAACGATTGAGGCCGTAAGGCTGCCGATCGAGACGATTTCTTCCCGAAGGATCTTGTTCTTGGTATCAAGCAGGGCGCACCGGAACGTCTCTTTCTTGGCGTCCTTCATCCTCGGCCGGTAATATTCCACCACGTCGAGGCTGGAACAGAACGACGCCCCGGCAAGGCTGGGCTTCTGGTAACGTCGTCCCAGCTCGATTGCGGCCTTGATCTCCGCCGCCTTGGCCGGACCGATACCCTCGACACCGCACATTTCCCTGATGCTCGCCTGTTCGACCCCGGCAAGGCTCCCGAACCGTTCCAGGAGTTCCCTTCCAAGGTCCACTGCCGTTCGTCCCGCCTTGCCGCTCCGGATCAGAACGGCAAGGAGCTGTGCTTCGGAGAGCGTTGACGCCCCATGGGCGATGAGCCGCTCCCTCGGCCGCTCGTCTTCGGGCCAGTTTTTGACGCTCGTGCTCCGGGTTATGGCCATATAGCTCCACGCATCAATATGTCGGTACTTGCCTGCCGATCCGCGAAAAACCGTCCGCAGTCAATAAATTATAGAATGGTCTTCAGGGGCTGTCAAACAAAAAAGGCGGCTGATCCTTCAGCCGCCTTTTCCGCTCCTTGAGTGTTTCTCGTTACATTTCTACAAAAGCGTCCTTGGGAGCATTGCACACCGGGCAGGTCCAGTCATCAGGAAGATCTTTAAACTTTTTCCCTTCCTTCGCTTCGTCATACACGTACCCGCAAATAGTGCATCGCCACATTATAACCTCCCGAGAGAAGTAATTGCCGCAGAAAGCCGTCGGCTACGTCCTGCATTCACCGGACAGATTGCCGTTAAATTTTTTATGATACTGGATGACCTTTTCCGCAAACTGCTTGCCGAATTCGAAACATTTCTCGTCGTCCTGGGCACTCGGTCGATAGAGGACTTCAACGCCGGGCTCGACTGTCTCCAGCCCCATTTTCTTGAATATCTCGTAGGCTTCCTTCACCGCCCCTCCTCCCCAGCCGAAGCTGCCGAAGGCGCCCGCAAGCCGGTTCTTGGGACGAAGCCCCCGCAAATGGGTCAGGAACTCGGCCACGGAAGGAAACATGATGTTATTGAGCGTCGGCGTGCCGACCAGCATGGCCCGCGACTCCCAGACCCGTTTGATCGCGATGCTCATGGGCGTTGCCCGGAGCTTCAGGACTTCCACGTCGACGCACGCGGCCTGGATCCCCTGCATGAGCGGTATGGTCATGCGCTCGGTGCTGTGCCACATGGTGTCATAGATGATCATAACGCGAAGGTCCGCCCTGTCGTTGGCCATATCGAGATACATCTGCAGGATCTTACCGGGGTCTTTTTTCCAGATGATCCCGTGGTCGGGGGCGATCATGTCGATCTCAAGGCCGAGTTTCTTAATTTCTGCGAGCTTCGCCTTGACGAGGGAGCCGAAGGGCATGAGAATATTCGCGTAGTAGTCGCGCACGGCATGTTCGAGGGCGGTCACCGAATATTGGTCGCAATAATCGTCGTCGAACCTTGCCGACGAAGCGAGGTGTTGGCCGAAGGCGTCCTGGCTGATCAAAAGCTTGTCTTCCTTGACATAGCTCATCATCGAATCGGGCCAGTGAAGCATCGGCGTTTCAAGGAAGGTGATCGTCTTTTTCCCGGTGCTGAGTGAATGCCCGGTCTTGACGATTTTGAAGGCCCATTTTGAAGTGTCAAAAAAACGGTCCAGGGCCTTCTTCCCCCGCTCCGTAATATAAATGGTGGCGTTCGGGGCCAGGGCCATGATGCGGTCAATGCTCGAGGCGTGGTCGTTCTCGATATGGTTGATGACGACATTCTCGATCTTTGCGGGGTCGACGAGACTTTTAATATTATCGATGGTATATTCGCAGAAATCGTGCTTGACCGTGTCCACAAGCGTTACGTGGTCGTCGAGGATGAGGTAGTTGTTGTATGACGTGCCGTGCGGAGTGATGTAGCCGTGAAAATCGCGCACTGCCCAGTCAATGGCTCCAACCCAGAAAATGCCCGGTTTGATTTCTACTGCTCGCATGACAGCCTCCTCTCATGGGTCTCATGGCTTGCTCGAACGCGGCGTCCGGAAGGCATCACTCTGTTTTCTTTTTCCTCTTGCAGGCCGGGCAATAACCGAAAAATTCGACGTGGTTTCCCAGAAGGGTGAATTGCTCTGCCATCTCTTTCGGCAGCTCGACGCTGATTTCCCCGGGAATATCGGCAATCGTGCCGCACAGAACACAGATAAGATGATGATGACGGCTCGTATCGGGGTCGTACCGTTTTCTCTCGGGATCGATCGTCAATTCCCGGAGCGAACCGGCCTGGGTGAGCGCATGCAGGGTATTATAGACCGTCGCGAATGACATGGACTGGTATTTTTGGGATACAACCCGATAGATTTCCTCTGCAGAGGGGTGCGAGGTATTGCCCTCCAGGTACTCCAGGATTGCCAACCGCTGAGGAGTACGTTTAAAGCGCCTCTCGTTCTTTTGAGTTTGCCTAATATACATAGAAGTTTACAATTTAAAACTATTCTAATCTAAATTACAGGGTCTGTCAAGTGCGTTTCCCGCCACATTGACTGCATATGGGGCGTACCGAATCGATTCTCACAAAAAAAGGCAGTCCCCCAAGGGCTGCCTTTTTGTCGAAGTGCTGCTTAACACGACTGCTCCTATTTCTGGCCGTGTTTCTCGGCCACCTGGATCCTGATCATTGCCCGGAGCAATTCAATGCGGTTTTTCTCATAATCGGCATGCTCCAATTTTTCGCTCAACGCTTTCTCGGCACGCTCCTTTGCCTGGCGGGCCTCTGCAATATCGATATCGGACGCGCGGTCGGCCCCCTCAGCAAGGATGATGACGCGGTCGGCGCCTACCTCGGCATACCCCCAATCAACGGCGAGGTGGTGCCACTCGGTGCCTTCCCGATAGGACAGCATACCGACCTTAAGCGTCGTCAGGAACGGCGTGTGGCCCGGCAGAACGCCGAACTCGCCTTCACTGCCCGGAGCGATCACTTCGTCAACGCGCTCCGAACGAACGACCTGGCGGCTCGGCGCAACGATTTCGAGGAGCATTTTTCCTTTTTCAGCAACCATCTTCTTTTTCCATTCTTCAGCACTCAATGTGGTTTCACCCAGGGAGTAAAGACTCCCGGCGATAGACCTTACCGCTTATACCCGAGCGTCTCCGCTTTCGCAAATACTTCCTCGATGGGGCCGACCATATAGAACGCCTGCTCGGGAATATCGTCCATCTTGCCGTCGACGACTTCCTTGAATCCCTTGATGGTCTCCTTCAGCGGCACGTACTTGCCGGGCGTACCGGTAAAGGCCTCGGCAACCTGGAAGGGCTGCGACAGGAAGCGCTGGATTTTCCTGGCGCGGGACACCGTCAGTTTATCTTCGTCGGAAAGTTCGTCCATACCCAGGATCGCGATGATGTCCTGAAGTTCTTTATAGCGCTGGAGCACGAGCTGCACCCGCTGCGCCACCGAGTAATGCTCTTCTCCGACGATGTGGGGGTCCATGATGCGGGAGGTCGAGTCGAGCGGGTCCACGGCCGGATAAATGCCGAGCTCCGAAATTTGACGCGAAAGCACGGTCGTTGCATCAAGGTGCGCGAATGCCGTTGCCGGCGCCGGGTCGGTCAAATCGTCGGCAGGCACATAGATGGCCTGCACCGAGGTGATGGACCCTTTCTTCGTGGAGGTGATACGCTCCTGGAGAGCGCCCATTTCCGTGCCGAGTGTGGGCTGATATCCCACGGCCGACGGCATGCGTCCGAGCAGGGCCGACACTTCAGAGCCCGCCTGGGTAAAGCGGAATATGTTGTCAACGAACAGGAGCACGTCCTGGCCCATGGTGTCGCGGAAATACTCGGCAACCGTCAACGCCGACAGTGCCACGCGGAGTCTGGCTCCCGGCGGCTCGTTCATCTGGCCGTACACCAGCGCCGTTCTGTTGATAACGCCTGATTCCTTCATTTCGGCCCAGAGATCGTTTCCTTCACGAGTACGCTCACCCACGCCCGCGAACACCGAGTAGCCGCCGTGCTGTTTGGCCACGTTATTGATCAGCTCCATGATGAGAACGGTTTTCCCCACGCCGGCACCGCCGAAGAGACCAGTCTTTCCGCCCTTCGTGTAGGGGGCCAGGAGGTCAATGACCTTGATACCCGTTTCGAAGAGCTGCTTTGTGGGGTCCAGTTCTTCGAGCATCGGCGCAGGACGATGAATCGGCAACGTATCCTTCGTGGTGATGGCGCCCAGCTCGTCCACCGGTTCGCCGATAACGTTCATAATGCGCCCCAGCACTTCTTTGCCCACGGGCATTGAAATGGCCTTGCCGGTATCGGTGACCTTCATGCCGCGCATCAGACCGTCCGTAGAGGACATGGCCACGGTACGCACCCGGTTCTCGCCGAGGTGGAGCGCGACCTCAAGCGTCAGATGGGTCTCGGGCGTCCCGAAGTTTTTGTCCGCCGCCTGATCGATCCTCAGCGCGTTCATCAAATGGGGAAGGTTGCCGACGGGGAACTCGCAGTCCACCACCGCACCCATCACCTGTACTATTTTTCCTGTGCTCATTGTAACCCCCTGTTGCAATTTTCTTCGAAAATTGAATTGTAAAGATTGAAAATTGGAAAATGATTAAAATCTAAAATCCTCAATTTCCACTGATTCTTATTTCAACGCTTCTGCTCCACCCACGATCTCGGAGATTTCTTTGGTGATCGCGGCCTGACGCTGTTTGTTGTACTTCAGCGTATATCGTTCTATCATGTCCTTCGCATTCCGCGTAGCGGAATCCATAGCGGTCATTTTCGCTCCCATCTCGCTGGCCTGACTCTCCAACATCGCGCGGTAGACCTGCACCTCGACGTGCTTCGGCAGGATGGAGCCCAGAATCACTTCCGGGGTCGGCTCGTACAGATAATCGACGGCAGCCATGAAGGGATCGGCTTCTGCGGGCGGCTCGACGGGCAAAAGTTTCTCAAGCGTCACTTTCTGCTGCATCACGCTCTTGAACTCGTTGTACAGAAGATAGACCTCGTCGGTCTCTCCGGCGGCGAAACGTTCGACGATGTTCTTGCCGACATCAGCCGCTTTTTCATAATCGATCATGCCGAGATCGGACCATACCTTGCCGAGCGTATACACGGACCGTTTTCGGAAAAAGTCCCGTCCTTTGCGGCCAACGACATTGACCTTAACTTCCTTACCCAGCGCCTGGAACTGCCTGACCGTCTCAACGGCCTTACGCAGGATGTTGGTATTGTAGGCGCCGCACAGACCGCGGTCCGATGTCAGCACCAGAAGCTTCACCCGTTTCGGTTCCCGCTTGGCCAGGAGCGGATGCTGCGCCCGTTCCACGCGGCCCGCCAGATTTGCGATGACCGCCAGCATCTTTCGCGAGTAGGGACGAGCGGCGATCACCCGTTCCTGAGCACGTCGAAGCTTCGCTGCAGCCACCATCTTCATAGCCTTGGTGATCTGCTGGGTCTTTTTGATGCTCGTGATCTTTCTTTTAATGTCTCTTAAACTTGGCATGGGTTATCCCTGGCCTGATCTGGTATCAAAGAAGCGTGCGGCAGCATTCCGCAATCCGCATTCCGCAATCCGAATTCCAGCGCTATGCGCTGAAGCTTTTCTTAAACTCCTCAATCGCGCTCTTGATCCGCGCTTTGAGGTCGTCATCGAGCTGTTTCTTGCTCTTAATATCGTCAAGGAGCGACTGGTGCTTGCTCGTCACAAACCGCAGGAGCTCGGTCTCGAACTTCTTCACCGAGTTTACGGCGACATCGTCCACGTAGCCGTTGGCGCCGGCGAAAATAACAAGGATCTGCTGCTCCACGGGAAGCGGCTTGTACTGCTCCTGCTTCAGGAGTTCATACATGCGCTGACCGCGGTTCAACTGGGCCAACGTCGCCTTGTCGAGGTCGGAACCGAACTGGGCGAACGCGGCAAGCTCGCGGTACTGAGCCAGGTCGAGGCGGAGCGTGCCGGCCACCTGTTTCATGGCCTTGATCTGGGCGCTGCCGCCCACGCGCGACACGGAAATACCCACGTTGATGGCCGGCCGCTGGCCGGAATAGAAGAGATCCGATTCAAGGAAGATCTGTCCGTCCGTGATCGAGATCACGTTCGTCGGGATGTACGCGGACACGTCGCCCGCCTGGGTCTCGATGATCGGAAGCGCCGTGAGCGATCCGCCGCCGAGCTTGTCGGACAGTTTCGCCGCGCGCTCCAGAAGACGGGAATGGAGATAGAACACGTCGCCGGGATAGGCTTCGCGTCCCGGAGGACGGCGAAGCAGAAGCGAGAGCTGGCGGTAGGCCGTGGCCTGCTTGGACAAATCGTCGTATACGATCAAGGCGTGGCCGCCCTTGTCGCGGAAATACTCGCCGATGGTGCATCCCGTGTAGGGGGCGATGAACTGGAGCGGGGCCGGGTCGGAAGCCGTGGCCGATACGATGATGGTGTACGCCATGGCCCCGTGTTCTTCAAGGGTCTTCACGACCTGCGCCACGGTGGAACGCTTCTGGCCGATGGCCACATAGATGCAGATGACGTTCTGGCCCTTCTGGTTGATGATCGTGTCGATGGCGACGGCGGTCTTGCCGGTCTGGCGGTCGCCGATGATCAACTCGCGCTGGCCGCGGCCGATCGGGATCATGGCGTCAACGGCCTTGAGGCCGGTCTGGAGCGATTCGCGCACCGATTGGCGCTTTACGATGCCCGGGGCGATCACTTCGATGTGCCGGAACTCCTTCGAGGCGATGGGGCCCTTGCCGTCGATGGGCTGGCCGATGCCGTCCACCACACGGCCCACGATTGCGTCTCCCACGGGAACCTCGGCGATGCGCTTCGTGCGCTTGACGATGTCTCCTTCGCGGATCCGCGAGTCGTCGCCCATCAGCACCGCGCCCACATTCTCCTCTTCGAGGTTCAGGGCCATGCCCATGACGCCTCCCGGGAATTCCAGGAGTTCGCCGGACATGACGTTGTCGAGTCCGTAGATCTTGGCGATACCGTCGCCGACGGTGATAACGGTGCCGACTTCCGCGACCTCAACGGTCTTTTCGAAATCGGATATCTTCTTTTTTATGATTTCGCTGATTTCCTGTGCCTTGATCTGCATCGGTAAACTCCTTTTATTCTGAAAAGACATTTAACCACGGATGAACACGGATGATAAAAAACGGATGAGTCATTCTCTTCAATATTAACCGTGCGTATCTGTGGTTCCTTCTGCTCTGGTCGTTTGCTCCGTTTTATTAGTTCATCAACTTCATGCGCATCTTGTTGAGCTGGTTCTTGATGGTCCCGTCGTAAATGACGCTCCCGACCCGGGCCCGCGCGCCGCCGATGAGGGAGGCGTCAACCTGGGCGTCGATGTCCACCTGCTTGCCCGTAAGGGTTTCCATTTTCCCCTTTATTTCGGCAAGCTCGCCGGCGTTGATCGCCACTGCCGTCGTAAGCCGTACGGATGCGCGGTTCTGGCGCTCAGACAGGATTTCGAGGAACGCCTCATAGACATCCTTGATATGCCTGATCCTGCCTGTTTCTGCCAGGTGCTCGACGAATCGCTGCGAGATAGGCTGCATTTTTAATTTCCCCGCCAGTTCTCTGATAACCGCTTTCTTGTTTTCCGGGGTAAAAACGGGGTTTGCAAACAGATTCTGCAGGGAGGGTTGGGCGTCCACAGCCTCGACGAAGGAGGCGATATCGCCCTTGATCTTGTCGACGGCCTTTTTTTCCTCGGCGAGTTCCACGAGGGCCCTGGCGTATCTCTTCGCGATGGTTCGGATCATCCCTTGCCTCCCACCTTGGCGATGTACTCTTTTACAATGCGATCATGGTCCTGCTTGCCGATCTTTTCCTTGATTCGCCCTTCGGCAAGATCGAGGGAAAGGAGCGCGGCCTCTGCCGCAAGGGCGGCCTTGGCTTTCATGACCTCGAGCTCGAGGCCCTGTTTGGCCTGGGCCTGGATGTCCTGTGCGAGTTTTTTTCCTTCTTCGATCAGGGCCTGCCTGTCCTTTTCGCCGCGGGCCTGGGCATCGGCGATAAGCCTGGAAGTCTCCGCCTCCAGGTCCCTGGTTTTCCGTTCCATCTCCGCGAGTGCCGCAGTTGCCCGCTCCTGCATTTCCTTTGATTCCTGCATGGCCTTGGCGATTTCTGCGGAACGGTTCTTAAAGTGGTCCCGGATCGGTTTTCTCGTGAAATAGACGACAATGGCTGCGATAATGGCAAAATTCACCAACCGCGGCAGCCAGTCGCCGATGAAGGTCATCGCCTCTTCGCCGCCATGTTCCGCTTCTTGAGCGAATGCTGCGCCAGCAAACACGAGACTTCCCGCGAAGCAGTAGGCTGCCGCTAGTATGCTTTTTAGATTTTTCATATTATTATTTTTCTAACTCCGAGCCCTGAACTGAAAACCGTTTATTAAACTGCCCTTCCAAGCAGTTTGGCGGAGATCTCCTCAGAGAGCCGCTCCGCTTCTTTCCTGAGGTCGCTTCGGGCAGACGCGGCGGCGGCAGCGATCTCGACACGCGCCTTGTCCAGCATCTCACTGCTCTTGGTCCGCTCTGCGGCGATCAGGTCGCGCTGGGCATCAAGCCCTTGCTGATATTGGACGTTGTATATGGTTGTTGCCTTCTGCTTTGCCTCGGCAAGCGAGGTGTTGTACTGGTCAAGCAGGTTCTGCATCCGCTCCTGCGCCGCCCTGGCGTCGCTGAAAGCCGCGCTTATGCCCTGCTGGCGCTCCCGCATGATCTGCCCGATGGGCTTGAAAAGGATAACATTGAGGACGACGAGCAAAACAATGAAGTTGGCCAGCTGGATAAAAAGTGAAACGTTAATGTCTATCATAATTCGCGAGTGCCTCTCACAAGAAACGAAACGCCTTTCGGCCTTTAAAAAACGTCAAAAAGTTAACATAACGAAAATCTGTTGTCAAGAAATATTACTTATAAATTAAATAAATGACTGTTCAATTTTTGGTTATAGACAGCGGAATGTAAAAATGAGGTAGGAAGGCGTACCGCTCCGATTGCGTTGTCGCGCAACCGGTGTGCTCATGCGGCGGAATGCGGTGATGGGTACGGAACGGCGCTGAGGACTTCCCGTACCCTCTTCAAGAGATCACGCGGTGATACGGGTTTTGAAATAACATTGCCTTTATCAACAAGAATGCCTTTCGAACGCATCAATTCCGCCGAATAACCGCTCGTAAAAAGTACATTGATATTCGGATGGCCTTCTCTTATCGTCTCATACACTTCGGTGCCGTTCTTCTTCGGCATAAGGAGATCCAAAAACAGCAGCTGAATTTGTTCTTCATGCTCCCTGAATTTTTTCAGGGCGTCTTCACCATCCACGGCATCGATGACGGTATACCCGAACCCTTCGAGAACGACGCGGGTCAGGTTCCTGACGTTGTCGTCATCTTCCGCGACAAGAATCGTCGCCAGGCCGCCCTCCAGGTCATCGGGTTCGGCCGGCTTAGACACTTCCGGCTTGGAGTTTATCAGCGGTACGTAAAGCATGAACGTCGTGCCTGTGCCGGGTTCGCTGGACGCGTTAATGTAGCCGCCGTGCTGCTTCACGATGCCGTACACGATGGACAGGCCCAGGCCGGTGCCCTTTCCGACCTCCTTCGTCGTATAGAAAGGCTCGAACATGCGTTTGAGGGTCTTCTCTTCCATTCCCGTTCCCGTGTCTGTTATCCGCAGGAGGCCGTAGGTCCCGACTTTCCCGTACCCGTAGGCTTTGATGAACTCGGCGTCAAGATCGATGATCGACGTTTCTATTGTCAGCACGCCCCCTTTCGGCATGGCGTCCCGCGCATTCGCCACGAGGTTCATCATCACCTGTTCGATCTGGCCGGTGTCCGCCTCGATCATCACCGGTGTGCGATTCGCGACGATCCTGATATCGATATCCTCGCCGATCAGACGCGCGATGAGCTTCTGTGCGCGTTCCACGAGGGCAACCAGGTCGATTGTTTCGAAATGCATCGGCTGTTTTCTGCTGAACGCAAGAAGGCTCTGGGTAAGACTCGCCGCACGCTCCGTGGACATAAGGATCTGGTCCACGTAGGAGCGGAGCCCGTCGTTTTTCGGTATTTTCAGCTGGAGGAGCGTCCCGTATCCGATGATCGCAGTAAGAATGTTGTTAAAATCGTGCGCAATACCTCCCGCCAGCGTTCCGATCGCTTCCATTTTCTGGGCATGGCGGAGTTGGTCCTCAAGCCGCTTCTTCTCCGTAATATCGTTATAGATCTCTATGGCGGAAACGGTCCGTCCCAGGGAATCCTTAAGCGGAAAGGCCTTCGTCTCGATATACAGCAGGTTCCCGTCCTCGTCGGAATGTACGTGGACGGCCGTGTGCCGGGCGCCGGTTGCAAAGGCCTTCCGAACAGCACAGTCCTCGCCTGCTTCAAAGCATGGTTTGGTCATGCGATGAGACACTTCATAGCAGTATTTCCCGATAATGTCCGGGATCGCTATTTTGAGCTTCTCGGCATAGGCCTTGTTGGCTGAAATGATCCGGTACTCGGGGTTGATGACGGTAAACCCTTCATCCACGCTCTCAAGAACGTTCTTGACGAATTCCGTGGCAGACCGGTGCTCCGTGATGTCCCGGAAGATGCCGCGTGTCGCAACCGCCACTCCGTCCCTGATGCTGCCGTTGATGTTCCCTTCGGCAATGAGCGACTTGCCGCTTTTTGTCCTAAACAGGAACTCGACGTGATCGAGCTTTTCTCCCGCGGTCACGCGCCTGAAGATGTCCCTGCAGCACTGTCGAAAGTCGGGATGGACGACGTCGAGCACGGTAAGTCGCGACACCTCCTCAGGGCTGTATCCGAGGGCTTCGCGCCACGCCCGGTTGACGTACTGGAACGTCCCGTCCGCAGCAACGCTCTGGATCAGGTCATTGGCATTTTCAAAGAGGTCGCGGTACCTGGCTTCGCTCTCCTGCAAGGCCTGTTCCGCCTTTTTCCGCTGAGTGACGTCCCGGGCAATTCCCAGTACACCGATTATGTGACCATTGTATACTTGCGGCGTTAGGGTAAATTCTCCGGTCAGGACGTCACCCGACTGCGCGAGGATGCGCAGCTCGGCAACGTCGGGAATCGAACCTCTCATGGTGCTCTGAAAAATGTTCCTTGCCCGGGTTGCATCATCCGGATGGACGAGGGATAAGAATTTTTCTCCCAGCGTTTCCGCTACGGGCCGGCCGGTGATCGTTTCGAACGCCGGATTAATGGACGTGAGCGCTCCCTCGGGGGAAAGTGTGTAGATCACGTCGCGGGCCCTTTCGACGACGCTGCGAAAACGCACCTCGGATTCATGAATCTGTGCCTCCGAACGTCTTAATCGGCTGATTAAACGACCCGCGTAGAGGCCGAACCCGAAGAGCACGAGCACGGCAACCGACCGAATCAGGATGTCTTTGAAAGACGGGACGAGCAGGACCCTGAGGAAATATCCCTTATGAAAAAACAAGGCATCTATGAGAGCGTCGACCAGCCCCAAGAGGAGGCCCAACCCGAGGCCGGTCAGCAACATGCTTCTGGTCATGGTCGTTTTCAATCAGCCTCCCCATTCATGACGCGCGTTCTCAACGTCACCGTTATGAATCAGCCCCTGCATCGTTTTGACGGTCTCAGTCTCAACGCCCGGAACGGCGGGTGAAATATACTGTCCGCGTTCGATGAGGGTCCGCGCCTGAGTGCCCGCCACGGTTTTTGAAAACAGGGATCCCCGGCCGTACTGGCAGTTGAGCGACTTGATCTGTGCCATCTGGACCTGCGTTTCGAGGCCCTCTGCAATCACATCGATATTCATGTCCCGGGCCAAGAGCATGATTGTCCTCACAATCTGCTGGTTTTCGCCGTTCGTGCCCATCCCGTCGATGAAAGATCGGTCGATCTTGAGCCCGTCGTTCCCGAGGTCGTTAGAATCCGTGCCGAAGGACCCCGTCGGGATGCCTTTGGTCCGGGAAGAATAAGCTCCCTCGAAGGTGAAATCCTGATACGCAGCCTTCGTAAAAAAGCTGTCGTACCGGTCATAGTCCGTTTGGTTTGCAACGCCGTTGTTCATGGCTTGCGGGACGGCATTCGGGTTCGCGGGATCGAAGTCCGCGTAGTAATGTCTGTCACCCCTGCTGTCATAACCGGATCCGGACAGAATCGCCTCGACACCGTTCCGGAACCGGTCACCGTAGCTTGACCGTAGCTTGCCCTTCCTTATAGATAGAATAGAGAGAGCTGCAGCCGGACAAACAAACATCATAACTATAGGAAATATATAGAAAAGAATGTTTGGTGAACAGCGCATGGAAACAAACCTCCTTACTCTGACATATCGGATGAATGTATTAATTCTTTAAATCGGACTTCCCTTTCTTTTGTCAAACCCTTCGGCAGGAGTTTTCCCCGGCCGATATCTACGCCGAAACACAAAGTCCTTTACTCACCCCGCAGGCAGTGGTAAAATAATATTTCGTTCCACGTTGCCTGCCCTATGGACAAAATCATTATTAAAGGCTGCCGCCAGCACAACCTTAAGAACATCGACCTCGAAATCCCGAGGGACAAGCTCGTGGTGATCACCGGATTGTCCGGTTCGGGCAAATCATCGCTCGCCTTCGATACCATTTACGCAGAAGGCCAGCGCAGATACGTCGAGAGCCTCTCTGCCTACGCACGCCAGTTCCTGGGCCAGATGGACAAGCCGGACGTGGACTCCATCGACGGCCTCTCCCCCGCCATAGCGATCGAGCAAAAGACCACGAGCAAGAACCCGCGTTCAACCGTCGGCACCGT
This sequence comes from Nitrospirota bacterium, assembly GCA_963769335.1. Classification (GTDB taxonomy): domain Bacteria; phylum Nitrospirota; class UBA9217; order UBA9217; family UBA9217; genus JAJYKN01. The sequence goes on from CAVYLT010000090.1 coordinate 55,048, forward strand.
GACCGAAATCTACGACTACCTGCGGCTCCTCTATGCCCGGATCGGCAAACCCTATTGCTACAAATGCGGCAGGGAGATCGCGGCCCAGACCGTTCAGCAGATTACCGACGCGGTGATGGCCCTGCCCGGAGGAACGCGCATCCAGGTCCTGGCGCCGATCGTGCGGGGAAGAAAAGGTGAATACAAAAAAGAACTCATGGCCGCCGGCGCATCGGGGTACGTGCGGGCGCGCGTGGACGGCGTGATCAAGGAGCTCTCCGAACCCATCCCGATGGACAAGAAGAAGAAGCACGACATCGAGATCGTAATCGACCGCCTGGTGATCAAGCCCGGCATCGAACGCCGGCTCGCCGAGTCGGTCGAAACGGCGCTCCGCCAGGCCGACGGCATCGTGCTCGTAAACCTCGTTGACGAGAAGCGCGATAACCTCTACAGCGAAAAGCTCGCCTGCCTCGTCGACGGGATCAGCTATCCCGATATCGCCCCCAACAGTTTCTCCTTCAACAGTCCGCAGGGCGCCTGCCCGACCTGCGACGGACTGGGCGGGCTTCTGGAATTCGATCCCGACCTCATCGTTCCGAACCCCAACCTTTCGCTTCGGGAAGGCGCCATCAAACCCTGGGCGAAGCGCACTTCATACCAGTATTTCCAGATGCTCGACTCCCTGGCGCAAACCTGCGGCTTCAATGTCAACACCCCGTTCAGGGAGCTGAAACAGGCCCAGCAGAAAATCCTTCTGTTCGGTACCGGCGAGAACGGGGGGAAGTCCCCGGCAGGTCGGGGCGCCGCATGCAAGCCCTTTGAAGGCATCCTGTCGGTCCTGAAACAGCGCTATGACGAGACCGACTCCTTCGCGACCCAGTGGGAGCTCGAGCAGTACATGAGCTACCAGACCTGCCCCGACTGCAAGGGGAGCCGTTTGCGCAAAGAATCGCTTGCCATCAAAGTGGCGGGCCTCACGATCAGCGAAGTGACGCGCATGAGCATCAAGCAGGCCCTCGTTTTTTTCAAAGACCTCAAGCTCACGGAAAAGGAAACCGCCATCGCCCAGCGGATCTTGAAAGAGATCCGGGAACGGCTCGGGTTCATGGTCCACGTGGGCCTCGACTACCTCACCCTCGACCGCGGTTCGGCCACCCTGTCGGGAGGCGAAGGCCAGCGCATCCGGCTCGCCACTCAGATCGGCTCGTCGCTCGTGGGCGTGCTCTATATCCTGGACGAACCCTCGATCGGACTGCACCAGCGCGACAACCGGAGGCTCTTGGATACGCTGTTCCGGCTCCGCGACCTCGGCAATACGGTGCTCGTGGTGGAACACGACGAAGAGACGATCCGCTCCGCGGACCACGTGATCGATATGGGTCCCGGCGCCGGGGTGCACGGCGGCGAGATCGTGGCCCAGGGCACGCCGGAGGCGATCAAAAAAGTTGAGGAGTCCCTTACCGGCCAATACCTCTCGGGGAAAGCGTTCATTCAAGTGCCGGAGAACCGCCGGTCCTTCGAAAAAACCATCAGCGTCGTGAGTGCCGTAGAGAACAATCTGAAAAACATCACCGTACAGTTCCCGCTCGGAGTGCTCACCTGCGTGACCGGCGTTTCGGGTTCGGGCAAGAGCACCCTGGTCGTGGACATCCTGTACCGCGCCCTTGCCCAGCACCTGTACCGCTCCACGGAGCGCTCAGGCAAACATAAGGACATCAAGGGGCTGGAGCACATCGATAAGGTGATAGACATCGACCAGTCTCCTATCGGCAGGACACCGCGCTCGAACCCCGCAACCTATACCGGCGTGTTCGGTCCGGTCAGGGACCTCTTTGCCCAGTTGCCGGAGTCGCGCATGCGCGGGTACAAGCCCGGACGCTACAGCTTCAACGTCAAGGGCGGCAGGTGTGAAGCCTGCGAAGGCGACGGCTTGATTAAAATCGAAATGCACTTTCTGCCCGATGTCTACGTGACCTGCGACGTGTGCCACGGCACGCGGTACAACCGCGAGACCCTGGACATCAAATACAAGGGAAAGAACATTGCCGAGGTGCTCAGCATGACCGTGGAGCAGGCTTTTGATTTTTTCCAGAACGTGCCGCCCGTCAGGACCAAGCTCCAGACGCTTTTGGACGTCGGACTCAGCTACATCACCTTGGGACAATCAGCCACGACCCTTTCAGGCGGTGAGTCGCAGCGCGTGAAGCTTTCGAAGGAGCTGTCACGCCGCGCCACGGGCCGCACCCTCTATATCCTCGACGAGCCCACGACCGGGCTCCACTTCGCCGACACGCAGAAGCTTTTGGACATGCTGAACCAGCTCGTGGGCACCGGCAATACCGTGGTTGTGATCGAGCATAACCTCGATGTGATCAAAACCGCTGATTGGATCATCGATCTCGGCCCCGAAGGCGGAGACCGGGGCGGACAGATCGTGGCCCAGGGAAAGCCTGAGGACGTGGCCAGGGTAAAAGAATCGTATACAGGGCAGTTTTTAAAAAAGATATTGTAGTCTCAAGATTCAAGTCTCAAGTTCCAGGTCTCGGCTCTCAAGTTCGGGGATTTTTTAACATGAGACTTGAAACCAGAATCTACTTCATTCGAACCATCCGGAGGCCCTATGAACCGTTTACTGTCCTGTTTCGCCGTCGTCATCCTGCTTATCACCGCATCCGCCTGCAGCGCCAAGAAACCGATCGAGCAGACAGCGTATAAAAGTAAAACCATCCTCACCGCCCTGAGGGACCTGTCAAAATATTATGAAAAGAAGGACCTCGACTCCTTCATGTCCGAAGTTTCCACGTCCTACGGCCATCGGGATGCTTTCGCGAAATCCCTTGCCGCGGTGTTCTCAAAGTACGAGACGATCCGCTTTAATATCCAGTACTCAAAAATGGTCATCATGATCGAGCAGACCAGCAAGATGAAGGCGATTTTTACGTGGGACGCGGAATGGACAGCTGCAGGGGGAACGAGTATGAAAGACGGCGGGAGGGTGACGCTGGTCTTTGAACCGGGCGACTTCAAACTCCTGGCCATTGACGGAAAGAACCCCTTCCTGGCGCAGCCCGGAGAAACGCCGGGGAGTAAACCCTAGTTCAGAGTACAAGGTTCACTGTTGAATTCAACCTGGACTGAAACTCGAAATCTCATTCATGAACTACACCGAAGAACACATAACAACGGATTTCCTGATCATCGGCGGCGGCGTTGCAGGCCTCCGGGCCGCGGTGGAGCTGGCGCGGAGCGGCGACGTCCTTGTCGTAACCAAGGACGCTCCGTCCGAGAGCAGCAGTGAATACGCACAGGGGGGCGTTGCCGTCGCCCTCTCCGATGAGGACGAGATTTCCATCCATCTCGAAGACACGCTCCGCGCGGGAGACGGCTTATGCGTGCGCAGGTCCGTCGGCACCCTCGTCGAGGAGGGCCCCAACCGCATCCGCGAGCTGATCCTGTGGGGCGCCGAGTTCGACAAGGAGGGCACCAAGCTTGCCTTCACGCAGGAGGCCGCCCACTCGAAGCGAAGAATCCTGCACGCCCAGGGCGATTCCACGGGACACGAGATCATGCGGGTGCTCATCGACAAGGTCCGCTCCTCGCCAAGGGTGTCCAAGATCGATTTTGCCTTTACCCGCGACCTGATCATCCGCAGCGGGAAATGCGTCGGCGCAGTTGTGTGCCAGCAGTCGCTCAAAAAAGTCTTGATCATCGCTGCGCGCGCAGTTCTGCTCGCCACCGGCGGAGCGGGCCAGCTTTTCGAACGGACGACGAACCCGGCTGTCGCGACGGGTGACGGCATGGCCATGGCTTATCGCGCCGGCGCGGCGCTCGTTGATATGGAGTTCGTCCAGTTTCATCCTACGTCCCTGTTCCGGGCCGGAGCGCCGCAGTTCCTGCTCTCCGAAGCCATGCGGGGCGAAGGCGGCATGCTCAGGAACATCAACGGCCAGCGCTTCATGGACGACTACCATCCGGCAAGGGAGCTTGCGCCGCGGGACGTGGTCACCCGTGCGATCCACGCCGAAATGCTTGCAACGAAGGCGGACCACGTGTACCTCGACATGACGCACCTGAACGCCGAGTACATCGTCAAGCGGTTCCCGCGCATCTACCGGACCTGTAAGGACCTCGGCATCGACATCTCCCGGGAGCCGATCCCCGTTTCACCTGCGGCGCATTACATCATGGGGGGTGTCAGGACAAATCTCTGGGGCGCAACAAGCATTCCGGGACTGTATGCAGCGGGCGAAACCGCCTGTACGGGCGTGCACGGGGCTAACCGCCTCGCGAGCAATTCGCTGCTCGAGGGACTGGTCTACGGCGAGCGGGCGGGACTCGAAGCAGCGCAGTACGCGCACAAACTAGGAACGAGGCCCTTGAGCGGCGCGCGTTTTTCAATGACTGCCGCGCGGCAGGGACAGCCTCCTTCAAACGCGCCGGCCGTCAATGATATCCGGTCCGAGCTGAAGAAACTGATGTGGGAGAACGTCGGGATCGTGCGGAACAGGAAAGACCTCACTGCCGCCCTCGCCCGGCTCCGCGCGTGGAACAGGATGATGAGACATCATGCTCCCGAACGAAGCGTCTTCGAACTCAAAAACATGATCGAGACATCGATCCTCATCACGCGCTCGGCCCTTCTGCGGGAAGGAAGCGTCGGCGCGCATTACCGGAGCGATTTCCCGAAGAAAGGAACCAACTGGAGGAAGAGAACGGTGATGAAAAAGTAATTCCTCGCCCGCGTCCACACGAATTACGATGAGGAGAGCTTCGCGCTTTCGTGCGTTTTATACGAAACCCCGGGCGCTCTTGAGAACAACGGGCTGTTTTCCTATAATCATAAAAACGGCATTTGACGCGGAAAAAGCGGACAAAAACCCACATCAGGAGGTATGAGTATGTATCAGATTTGGATTGCGATTATCGGCGCACTTATCATGGCGGGGGGGCTCGGCGGCATTTTTTATCTCATCATTAAGCAGAATGCCACGCTCGGCATCAGGACTATCCAGTTCATCGTTATCGTTTTTGTCGTGTGTCTGATGCTCATCTTAGGCGTAATGAACATTCTCGGCCGGGAAACGATCGGGACGATCATCGGCGTTATCGTAGGTTTCGGCATATCCGCGTTTACCAAGGACTAGCATTACGCAAATCATCTTTCGGCGCAATCATCACGGCAGGCCGCGGGCCTGCCTTTTTTGTTTTTTTCCCGCACCTCCGGCCGGAATCTCAATCACGTCCAAAAATGTAAAGTTACGGTAAAAGAGGCGGGAATGCGCCACGTGCAGGCGCAGGAGGAAGTGATGATCCTAAAAAAAGAATTTGACACGGATAAAAGCTGATAAGAAGCGGATCAGAGCTGATAATTCAAAAAAAGGAGCTTCACCCTTTTGGTGAGGCTTCAAGTTCGATCTTTATCTGCATTTATCCGAAGTTAATCCGATTTTTCAGTGTCAATTGCTCTTTCTAGGATGATACAGTATGGTTGTCGCGTGAGCCTTTCTATTGCGTTTCCCTCTTGTCCGTCGCAAGAAACGGTATCGTCAACATGCCCGGGATCGTCATGAAGCAGACGGTGACGAAAAACATTTTATACCCGACCGTCTCCTGGAGCCAGCCGCTTGCGAAGCCGGGCAGCATCATGCCGAGCGCCATGATCCCCGTCGATATCGCATAGTGCGACGTCTTGTATCTTCCGCTCGCAGAGTACATCAGGTAGACCGTGAATACCGTAAATCCCAGCCCGTAGCCGAACTGCTCCAGGGCCACGAGCGGATAGACAAACCCGATGCCGGGCTGCGCGTAGGCCATGTACACAAAGAAAAGGTCCGGGAGATGCATGGCGATCACCATGGGCCAGACGCACCGCCTGAACCCGAACCGCGAGATGAGCCAGCCGCCGAGGATGCCGCCGGTCACCAGGCAAAGAACACCCACTGTGCCGTAAACAAGTCCGACCTCTTTTGTCGAAAGGCCCAGCCCGCCGGCGCTTGGCTGGTCCAGCAGAAAGGGGGAGACCAGTTTCAGCAGCATTGCCTCGCCGAGGCGGTAGAGCAGGATGAAAGCGAGCATGACGCCGATTTTTTCCTTCCCGAAATACGACCGGATCACTTCGGCAAATGACGAGCCGTCAGTTCTCTTCTGCCCGGTCCGTATGCCGTCAGCAACGGGAAAAGGAAGGATCATCTTGTGATACAGTACCGCGCCGGCAAAGAGGATACCCGAAACCGCCATGACCGTGGACCAGCTCCAGGCGATATCGGCGCTCGATGTTTCGAGCATGCCTGCGACGTAGACCAGGAACCCCGTGCCGAAGATCATCGCCAGCCGGTAGAAACCCGCGCGCAGGCCCACGAAAAGCGACTGTTCCTTCTCGGTGAGCGCGAGCATGTAGAAACCGTCTGTTGCGATGTCGTAGGTCGCTGAAATAAACGCCCCGGCGAAGAAGGCGGCCAGAGACAAGGCGAAAAACGACCCGGTCCTGAGTGAGAAGGCGATCACGAACATGCACAGGCTCATTGCCGCCTGGGTGGCAAGGATCCATTTGCGTTTCGTGGAATAGACGTCCACAAAGGGCCCCCAGAACATCTTAATGACCCACGGCAGGTAGAGCCAGCTTGTCCAAAAGGCAATGTGCGCGTTGTCGATGCCCATACGCTTGTACAGGATGACCGACACGGTGTTGATGAGCACGTAGGGCAGGCCTTCGGCAAAATAGAGCGTGGGAAGAATGGACCAGGGATTGCGATACGCAGCGGGAGCTGTTTTCATGTGGGTAAGCTATCAGATCGGGCTGAAAACTTCCAGAAAAAAATACCCGGCAGGGACTGTTCATACGGTCATCAGAAGCGGCACAAGCGGGACGAAGCTCCGGGCGTCACGCAGCTCATTATATTTTTACTTTGACATTCACACCGCATTCAGGTATTTTTTTACTATCTTTTCGCGAGGTAATCAAATAATGAAACAGTTCAGGCTTGGTCCTCTTTTGGTCGTCTTATTTCTTCTTTTCTTATCAATCGCTCCGAAAGCGGCTATGGCCGTTGACCTTATTGTCAATAATACCGCTTCCGCTTCTTCGTGCGCTTACCCCGCCTGCTTTCCCTCGATCCAGCAAGCGATCGTTTATGCCGATTCTCTCGTAAACGTTCCGACCCCCACGACAACCAATTTCAGGGTCCTGGTCGAACCCGGCACATACACGGAGAAGATCATATTAAAATCAAACATCCCTCTTCTCGGCAGAGAAACCGCAAGAACAATCCTGAGCGGTGGCGGGACCGGACCGGTGGTTACCGCCTCAGCGGTAACAGGTGTCAATTTCAAAAATTTTACGATCGCAACCGCTTCCCTGGGCATGAGTGTTTCAAACTCTACGATCGTAATTGAAAATAATGTTTTTCAAGTGGGAACGGCCGGAACAGCCGTACAAATACAAGGCTCTCCCGCGGCCCAGGTCGTCAACAATACGTTCTATCTCAACGGCACCGCCCTCACTCGTGATGCGGACTCTATAATAGTTAAGAACAATATTTTCCTTAATAATACGACAAACATAAACCAGGGGGCGGTCGCTTCCCAAAACAACATTTTCTACAATGCTTTTTTGCCGGTTACGACCGTCGGCCCGCAGGGGACGAACTTCATTCCCAACACGCTCATTACGCAGACCGATCCGCTCTTCGTTGATGTTGCCAATTCTGATTTTCATCTGAAGGCAGGTTCACCGTGTATTGACAATGGAGATCCGTCCATCACCGATAGCATGGACGGCACACGGAGCGACATCGGCGCCTACGGCGGCCCCGATGCGGACGCGATACCCTTTCAGGTATCGGGTGTCACCTCTGCCCAGCCGTCCACCACGTCGGTCACGTTGAACTGGACTCCCAACACCTGGTATCTCACGGGCGGATACAAAATTTATTATGGAAATGCTTCGGGAACGTACACCGGCACCGGCGCAACAGAAGGGTCCTCACCCATAACCGTACCGACGGGCTCTGCGACCTCATTTACGCTGACCGGTCTCACCATCTCGGCAACCACTCCTGCGAGCCCAACGCTCAACCCTCCGGCGCCGCTGAATGAAAGTCTTGCCCTGAGCTGGAATACCGTAGCCGGGGCAACAGGCTATAAAGTGTACTATGGCACGGTTTCGCCGCCAACCACTGCTGTTGACGTCGGACCCAACACATCCTATACGCTCCCAGGGCTTACCAACGGTCAAACATACTATGTTGCGGTTTCTGCTTATTCACAATCACTGCTGTATTTGGCGGTCACGGCACTTGATTCCACGAACGGCCCTTTCGAGGCGGGGCTCCAGCATGAAAGCGAGTACTCCCAGGAAGTCACGGCAGGCACGGGTGATCTCAAGGAAAGCTCCCTGTCGAACGTCCTGTCGGACTTTCCCGAGGCCATTGTTCCCTACCCGAACCTGCCGAACGGCCACAAGGGTTGCTTCATCGCCACTGCTGCTTACGGCTATTACTCGGCGCCCTCCGTGCAAATGCTGCGCCGATTTCGGGACCAGTATCTTCTCACGAATGCTGCCGGCGTCGCTTTTGTCGAATGGTACTACCGCGTCAGCCCTGCAGCAGCGGAATATTTGAATGCTCATCCTGCATACAAACCCCTCGTGAGAGCGGCGCTTCTGCCCGCCCTCGGCATGTCGCTCTTCTTGCTGAAGACATCGCTCGCGATGAAAATCGCGTTCCTGTTGCTTACCGGATGTTTCCTCGGAGTCCTCCTTTACAGGAAACGGTTCTCAGGAGTTGGAGGCCCGCGTTGAAAAACTCCCTTTTTATCCTGCTGCTCGTCATCATGCCGTTTGCGGCCCATGCTGCTGAACCGGTCCAGGAGCGGCCTCACTGGTCTTTCGAGGCAAAGGGGGGGAATTTCGCCCCTTCCCTGCCGGACTGGAGACAGTTCTATAGCAAACGCAGTATGCCGGAATACGGCGCTGCACTGGCGTATAAGCTTTTCCGGCAGGTTGAAATAGGGGTTGAAGCCGGCACGATGTTCGCCAAAGGCCGGGCCTTGGCCCCGCTCCACGGGATCACAACGGGAACCGTGAACTACAATCTTTATCCGGTCAATGCCTTTATTCTGCTGCGCGGAATCGTAACTGAGGGTCAGTGGATAGTGCCTTATGCAGGCGGTGGTTTTACGCGAATGTATTATCAGGAAAAAGTGGAAGGACAAGGCACAACGAGCGGCTCTGCGGACGGCTACCACTACCGGGGGGGCTTGCAGTTCCTGCTCGACGGCATCGACCGTGATGCGGCAAACAGCATTTACCTCGACTACGGCGTCTACCATACATACTTCTTTGTGGAAGCTGAAAAAACCAGCGCTAAGGTAAAGGCGGCTTCAGTCGATCTCGGCGGCACTGCCTATCTGATGGGTTTGTTGTTCGAGTTTTAAGATTTTCCCCGCCGATTCACTCGGCCTCTCCATCCCCGGAATCCCGATCGCGCTTTCCGCCTCTTCGCGTTTTTTCGTTGTGAGTGACCGTCACGATTGCCCGGCTTTCTGCATGCAGGCTTTCCAGCATCTCAGGCACTTTATTTCCCGTCCTCGTATCGAGATTGCCAGTCGGCTCGTCGGCAAGAATGACCGCTACTTGTTCACGATGGCCCGCGCAATCGCTACCGCTCCGGGGAAAAATTATGACGATAGACAGCCCGCAGAGCAGAGTATGCGTGTTTTTTGTCGTTCAGCGAGCCGTCGTTCCCCAAAAGATTCGCACCGCAGGCCTTACGGTACTTTGCATTTTACTTCGCGTGGCGCCGCACTTACTGCACGTGCTCATTCACATTTTTCCTTCCTTGCTGTTCTGTTATGGTCCCGTTCTGGTACACAAGGGTACCGATGATTTTATTGTCCCTGATAATGTCCACCTGGGCATAACGGCCTAAGTCAATCGCCCGCGTCGTGACCTCGCCGGGTCCATACTTCCCGTGCCAGTACCTGAGTCCTGCGTCGACGGCTTCTTTTGTCGGTCCCGCTGCGGCTTGTCCGCCTGCTCCCATGGCGCAGCCGTATCCTGCATTACCGCGCATCGCGGGGGGCTGCCCTCCCTGGACATTACAACAGCCGAATCCCGGACCGGACAACTGTTCAGTGAGGGCGACCCGCACTGTCGCTTTTCCTGGCAGGTCCTGAAGCCACCGGCTCACCATGCGGTATGCCGTCTTCGGATCGGTTCCGGGCGCCACGACTTTTTGGGCAATGAAACGGTTAATTATCAGGCGATGGTCGAGGTCCTTTTCATAATCTGCCTCACTGCCGTAGATCGATTTCATTGCCTGCTGGAATGCGGCATCATCGAGACCTGACGCAGTGCGGGCTTCGGCAACTGCAGCGGCTATCTCGTCTTTTGAAACGGCGACCCCGGCCTTACGCGCTTCCTGAAGCACCAGCCGTTCAGCAATCAGTTCTTTCAATGCCCGGTACCGGAGGTCGGCAGGCGCAGCCCCGCGCCACCCCTGCATTCTCGCTGCGGCGGCATCGAGTTCGGACAACCTGATCAGTTCTCCGTTTACCTCGGCCGCAATGCCATTGGGCAAATAGAACTTGTAGTATCCGATCGCTGCAGCAATCAAAATGATCGGCACGAACAGGAGAGCGATGAGATACACCCTGTTATCGGCAGTTTCAGGCGGCCGGCCCCCGAGCGGTCTCCCGCAATTGGCACAAAAGACAGCGTCGCCATCGTTCATTGTATGACAATCAGGACAGTTCACATTCTTTCTCCGCGGCCCGGCATACTTGACGAAAATAGTAAATGCACGACGACGTAATCTGCAGCCTCGGTTTGGCTGCCCGGTTACCTGCCGTTTCCGAAAGCATCAAGTATATACCTGCAATCCGGCTGCCAGGGTTGAAAGCTTGAAAAATCAGGGGGATAAATTTAATGGGACTGCTCAAGGTGTGGCATTTGATACAGCGGGAAAAGGAAAAAATAAAAAAGTTACAGTTGCTGATGCCCCGGCGGAAAAAGACTTACTGTATAATAAGGGACCGCGCTTGCTCCCCCGCGAGCGCAGGTCCTCGTTCCATGCATGTCTGTTCGGCAGCCCCGCCCCCCGGGACTGCTCAATTGCAACCCCGTTACCAGCAGAAGACTTTGTCAGAGGAGAACACGTCGGCCACGAGTTTCTCGTAGGATGCTCCTCCCTTGTACAGCTCAACAGTTTTTACGTCGTTGCCCGCAGCCTGGAGCTCGATGATCTTCTTTGTGCTTGCATCCGGCGCTTTTTTCAAGATATGCAGTATTTTCACAGGTTCCTCTCCTCCCTCATTCTTAGTAGGGCACCGCGACATCATACTCCAAAAGTTTCTTCGCCATCTCTTCCAGGGTGATTGTGGTGTAGCCGTTCTCCGGGTTATTGGAATACACCTTGAGATCGAGTTCAGTGATCAGTTCCAGCGGCGTCGCGACCTCGGCATTGTTCTTATCCAGCTTCGTGTCCAGAACAAAGACCTCGATCGTATCGTCCGCAAGGGTGAGCCCGCCTGCAACGCGGAGCGCCTCTCCCGGCCGGTCCCTGACAATGACCGCTATTTTTTTCGTATCTCCCATTGACCATACTCCCTTGTGATCGAATTGTTAGAATACCAGTACGCGCGTGCTGTCATGCAGCATCCCTGCGTTATTGTACTGGCTGCCGTACGAAATGCCTTGCGTCTTGTCATGGATGCCGATGCTTTCGCAGCTGTGGTCGCAGCATGAAAACTCCACGCCATCAACCTTCAGCAGATCGAGGAACTTGGGGTCCCTGGTGAAGCGCACTCCTTCATCGGTCATAAAAAGCGAAACCGCTTTGCCCGCTGCACGGGCTGCCTTTACGACGCCCGCGATATGGTCGAGGTTTTCGTACTTCGTTACCATTATGCCCAGTATTTCGTTTGCCATCGTTTCACCTCCTTTCATCCTGAAAAATCCCGTCACTGCAGGGCGTTCGTCTGAGTTTTTGCCGAGGATTCAGGCTGAGCCAGTTGTTTCCTGCGTTTCACCAGCAGGGGGGCATCTCTTTTGACTCCTGACGGCCGTTCAGCTCATGTCGCTGCAGAAAAAAAAGCCGGGCAGGAACACCTGCCCGGCCCGGTGAACACTTCGTTTAAACGTCCATATCACGCATCGGTCTGATCAGCAGGAAATATACCATGGTCCAGTTTCCCAGGATAATGAAGAGATTGGCAACCCAGCTCGAAACCGCCAGTGTGGCCACGCCCGTGAGGCTGTGGCCGATGTTGCATCCTCCGCCAAGCTGTGCGCCGAGCCCCATCAGGAAGCCGCCGAGCAATACCTTAAAAAGTTCATCGGCCGGCGGGACCTTGAGCTTCACTTCGTTCAGGATTTTTCCACTCAAAAAAGCGCCGAACGGCACGGCCAGAACATAAAGAGCGCTCCAGGACATTGTAATGCCGAGAAGGGTCCTGGACTCCGTGTCCGGGACCTTCGAATCACCGAAGAGTAAAGCCATAAAGAACTCGCGAACCGGCCCGGTGAAAGAAAGTCCGCGCGCCCTGCCGGTGCAATATTCTGAAAACCAGAATGCCCCTACCGCGACCAGACCCGCCAGGAAACCGGCCATTGACCAGGAAAAGCCCTTTTTGGCCTTTTTGAACGGCTGGCCCTGAAACACAAAGTAGAGTATCGGCACTACGACAACGGCAATGACGATCCACTTATTGACGCCGATAATGTTATCAAGGGTCGGAACAATATCCTGATTCGGCCCCGTCCAGACGATCTTGGCATTGATCAAGGCATCGTACACAGGTTTCAAAAATCCGTACTTCATGGTAACAATGCCGAAGAAGAACCCGAACACGGCGAATACATATGCCAGGTTCCCTTCTCCGACCCGGTACAGGATGCCGCTTCCGCAGCCGCCTGCGAGAACGATGCCCATGCCGAAAATATACCCTCCGACGATGTTGGCCCACGGGACAAAGGCCTGCCGGTACAGATGACCGGCAACAAAGGTGCCTTGCTCAAAATGGCCGAGCCATCCCATATCCTCGATAAGATTCGCTCCGACCATCGCAACCGCCACGGCGAGAAGATAGGCACGGAGCATGGTATAGTCCTGAAAAAGGACTTCCCGGAATGCCGAGTTCACGCAGAAACGACCGCGCTGAAGAACAAAACCGAACGCTAAGCCGATGAACAGGCCCGTAATGATGAACGTTATTGTAGAAACCATTCCCTCCCCCTTTAGATTTATTCCCCTGCGGTTTCTCTCTCTATATGGAGCACTCCACCCCTGGAGTTACGACTTCTTTATAAAGAGCTCCCAATAGCCCTTGTCTTCCAGTTTTACGGCTTCAAAACCGTAGCCCTGTTTTTCGGCATAACGCGGGATGCTGTCTTCGGCCGATGCCGGGGCATCGCACAAGACCTTGATGGTCTGGCCGCTCGAAAGTTTTTCAAGGGCCTTCTTGGTCAGAAGCAGCGGATAAGGGCACACCCTGCCGAGGGTGTCCAAAGTCTGGTCCGGTGTTGCTGTCTTGATTGACATGTTCTTCCTCCTATGGTTGAGCGTATATTCAGGCCATCTGTAATAACGGCCCGTTGACCGACGATCTTCTCGTAAATGAAGCGTGTTCCATGAAAACGAGGCCTTGCCGCTGAAAGCATCCCTCCCCTCATGCTTTTTTAGAAATACAATTTGTAACACAATGAAACATTAATTCTGAAAGTCATGGTGAAGGTGTCATACGTTATCAAAAACACGGTTTTCTGTCAATACTCGTTTTCGATTGTTCGCGATAAAATAAGTATTTAGGATAGTTATAACAAGCAAAGACTTGCTTATATCAAGGAGAGGATCGTGAGGCAGATTACCGCTGCAAGCAGGCCGAATCCTGCTGCAGCAACGACCTTGCGAT
>CAVYLT010000091.1:0-103520 GCA_963769335.1 Nitrospirota bacterium
CGGGAAATGGAGCAGCGCTATGAACTGCTCTCCGAAAACAAAGTCCGAAACATCACCCAGTTCAACCAGAAAATGGAAAAAGGCAAAACCCGGGGCAGACGCCAAACCCAAAAACTGCCCCTTATCGTCATCATCATCGATGAGCTGGCGGATTTGATGATGGTGGCGTCCCGGGATGTGGAAGTGGCCCTGACCCGGCTGGCGCAGATGGCCAGGGCTTCCGGAATCCATCTGATTCTGGCCACGCAGCGGCCTTCGGTGGATGTGCTTACCGGCATCATCAAGGCCAATTTCCCGACCCGCCTGTCGTTTCAGGTCTCTTCCAGAATCGATTCCCGGACCATCATCGATTCCAATGGCGCGGAAAGCCTTCTGGGAAACGGGGACATGCTGCTTCTGCCGCCGGGCACCGCCAAGCTTCAGCGCATTCACGGGGCCTACATTTCCGAAGAAGAGCTGACCCGGATTATCGAGTTTTTAAAAGAACAGAAACCGCCTGAATACAATACCACGATTACGGAGGCAACCGTCGAGGACGAAAACGGATCTGCCGCCGAAGACCATGACGATCGCTACGACGATGCGGTCGCCCTGGTGACCAAAACCCGCCAGGCTTCCATTTCGATGGTGCAGCGGCACCTGCGCATCGGCTATAACCGGGCGGCCCGCATCATCGAGACCATGGAAAAGGAAGGGGTCATCGGCCCGTCCGACGGGGTCAAGGCCCGCGAAGTTCTGGTGCGCGGATATGATGACATATAAGGATTGACATGAAACCGGACATCCAACGGATCGAACGGATCAAGGGGTTTTTGGACCCCGAAGAAGGCATGCGGTTATTTGACGTTGCGCTGGAGGCCTCCCGGCTCGGCCCCTGCCTTGAGATCGGCAGCTATTGCGGAAAATCGTCCATTTATCTGGGAACCGCCTGCAAGGCCGGCAACACGGTCCTGTTTTCCGTGGATCATCACCGGGGCTCCGAAGAGCAGCAGCCCGGCGAGGAATACTTTGATCCGGAGCTCTTTGACAGCCGCGCCTATCAGATGGATACCTTTCCCCTGTTTCGAAAAACGATCGACCAGTTCAATCTGGAGGACACGGTCGTGCCGCTGGTCTGTCGATCCGAAATCGCAGCCCGGGCCTGGGCAACGCCCCTGGGACTGGTCTTTATTGACGGCGGCCATGCATTTGAAACCGCCCTGACGGATTACCGGAGCTGGGCCGCGCACATCATGCCCCAAGGGTATCTGCTGATTCATGATATTTTTCCAGGACCCGAAGGACGGGGGGCAGGCTCCCTGGCACGTCTACCAGATTGCAAAGGACTCGGGCCTGTTTCGCGAGCTTCCCATGACAAAAACCCTGGGCGTGCTTCAACGGATATAAAAATCGCTGATGGAGCTCGGGCCTCATCATGAAATCAGCCTGGACGCGAATCAGCATCGTTTTCCTGACCATTGCCGTCATGATAGCCGGCGGCGAACTGTTTGTCCGGTTCAGGCTGCCCGGTTACGCGGCCCCGCCGCCCCCCCCCCTGCAGATGATGATGTTCTCGGCTGGCGCAATCAACCGACAAGCGGCGAAATCCCCTCCCTGTCATCCCACCGGAAAACGATCACGGTGACGCACACCGCCGACGGCCGGCGGATCACTTCCCCGGCGCAAGAAGAGAAACCGGACGGACGCGATCAGGTGGTGGTGGTCGGCGATTCTCTGACCTATGGCTACGGCTTGTCGGACGAGGAAACCTGGCCCTGGCTTCTCCAGGAGAGACTGCCCTGTTCGCGGGTATTGAATTACGGCGCCCCCGGATACGGGACCTACCAGTGCCTGCTGATGTTGGAGGAGTCCTAGCGGAACTGTCTTCACCGCGAATTGTCCTGTACGGATTTCTGGAGCATCACCTGGTCCGCAACGTGGCTCCGCCGGCATGGCGGGCGGTGCTCAACATGAACCGTGGAAACGAAGTCCGGCTGCCATCCGTGGGTATCGACGAAAAAAACAGACTGGTCCGCTGTCCGCCGGCATCAATTCGCCCCTGGCCGTTCAGCCGGTCCCTGGCGCTGGTGAGGTTTGCCCAGATCCTGTTTCTGAACACCTTTCAGGGCCGGGAGTATTTTGCAACCATGGACACGGCCTGGCAACTGCTGATGACGGAGATGCGGGATCTCTGCGCCGCCCGGGGCTGCCGGCTGGTGGTGGTGATCCTCGGCATCGACCATCGGAGCCAAAAAAATTTTTACACGACCTTCCTGGAACGAAACCACATCCCATTCATTGATGCCGACATGGACATGGCCCCGGACATGTTTCTGGAAAAAGACCCCTTCCATCCCAATCACAGGGCCAATGCCGCCTGGGCGGACATCATCAGCCGGCATATCTTCTGCGATCCGGGGACGTCACAGGCAACCTTTAAAAATTAGGTCATCCCCCGGTCTTCCGGTTGCCCGGAAAATGGGGACAGGCTTTCAGGCAGGCAAAGCAGGAAACGCCATAGCTCTCAAAAAAGCTTAAGGCAAATAGTTCCATGAGGCTGGTGAGAAACCGGCTTTTGCCCACCGGCCAGCGGATCAGCGACAGGATCCACCGCGGCGGCATCAGCAGATGCTCGATGCAGTTGCCCATGCACTGCATCTTGTCGATGCCTTTTTCCGACAGGGCCTTCACCGGGCAGGCGTCCCGGCATTTGTGACAACCTTCCGGGCACAGTTTGGGAAACTCGCCGGGGCCGTCGGCCGGCACCTCCAGGGTCGTCATCAGCCCGCCCAGGCGGAGGATATTGCCCTCCTGCGGATGAATCAGCAGCGTGTTCTTGCCCATCTTTCCCAGCCCGGCGGCCACGGCCGCATGCTTTAAGCTGATCAGCCCGCGGGGCTCGCCGTCATGAAACTTCAGAGGGCTGTAGGACGGAATCGGCAGGGCCGCGTGTCCCGCGTCCTCGATCATCAGGCAGAGGGAATTCACCGCCTCGTTTGTCGCCTGATAGTAAGTGTGAAAGGAGGCGCCATAAAAGGAATACAGCTTGTTGTTGCGCGGCGTCTGGAAAATCGACAACGGCAGGGGTTTGGCCACGATCAGCACCGAGCGGGTGCCGGGCAGCATGTCCTCCGGCCGGAATCCCTCCGGGGCCGTGCGGTTCAGTTGCCCGGCGTCGGCGACGCCGAGCAGGGGAATGTCTTTTCTGTCAAGGGTGGCGCGGATATCGTCGATGGTTGTCGTTGTCATAATGATCCTCTTTAATTTTAATATAATTTTCTACTATTACTGTTTTTATATTGTTTATTCATGTACTTTTCTTTGGCGCAAAGAAAAGTACCAAAAGAAACATTGCCCGGCAGCTTGGCCGTTGCGGGCTTCCCTCGCGCGGACGCTTTTTTCGGCGCGGGCAGAAACTCGCTTGTGAACCGGCCTTAAAGCCTGTTTTCCGGTTCGCGCATAATCTTCTCTCTGTCGTATTTTTCACCGGAATCCGGCGCTCAAACAGTCTGCCCGCTTTTTCCGAAAAAACCGCCCGCGCTCGGCGGCGCTGCAACGGGCAGGATCAACCATTTATGTCCGGCTTCTGTATGCTTAACAATGACACAAATATCCAACGGGTCTTTCATCATTCCGTATCCCTTGAAACGCTTTTGCCTCTTATCAGATCAAGATTTATGCCAAAAAGGGGAGATTTTTTAAAAAAAGAAATCAAATCAGACGTTGGCTTGCTGAGTTTCCGGTAGTCTTCAATGGCAATAATTGCAACGAATTCCTTGCCATGTTTGGTGACAATTTGCGGGCCATCATGGTGGGCTTTATCTACCAATCGGCTGAACTTATTTTTTGCTTCCTGAAGTTGCCATACATTTCCCATAATTGTACCTCTTGCAGGTTTATTCTCAACGGGCCTGCCTAAAAGTGACTATGCACGATCCGCCCCTGGTCGTCCGCATTTTTATGTTCGTAACCGCGCCAGCGCAAGCCCTGCTTCAGGTGCCAATTTGATGAATCCGGATAAGGTTTCGCAGATATAGTCCTTACATGCAGCACAATTCTCCACGCCTTTTTCCAAGCAGCATTTACGAATATCACAATTATTACAGTGAAAGAATTTGGCTCCATTTGATTTACAGCCATCGCAATTTATTTGATCTGGCTTTGATTTCGGCTCGGTACATTTGCGACCATTTTTTTGCGGTCTCTTCCCGCTTCGTCTCATCGTTTTCTTGTGTTGCAAGATACGCATCGCATTTTGAACAATTCAACCCGCAGTACGCTATCATTCTACCTCCTACGTGCATTCTACGAACGGTTCAGGTGTGGGGCGCGCGGTAGTTTTGTACGTCTGTACCAGAAAAGGGTTAAGGCGTTTCTTCTGTAAGAGTTTTATCATATCTTCTGAGCCTATCTGTTTTAAGCTTATCGGATAGATCTGACATTAAGGTTGTTATCCTCCCTGGAGAATAGTTTTTCCATTGATTAACATCAGCCAAAACCTTATGAAAGACCTCATCCTTTAATCTATTACCTAATTGGATCCCAAAAGTGCTTGGGAATATACCACTAAAACTTTTTCGTACATCTTCACATTTTGGGGACATAGCAATAAAATTTAATATATATTCAGGACGCATAATATATTGAGAACCTCTCTCTCTAACAACACCTATGGTATGCTTTAATACTTTCGTCTGGTTAGTCATCCACCAAGTTTTAAGACCGTATTCCGACACAGAACCAATTTCATTGTTTTTTTGTCTGAGGCCATATACACCATGAACTAACAAGGCCGTGTTGTATGCTAAATTATAATTATCCTTAGTATTGTTTGCCATCATTTCATCTGCAAGGGTCTTAACGCTTTCAAGCCTGGACGGAGATATCCTTGGCCCGAATACGCAGCACCTTGCCGTTCGACGTGATGAGGATGATCTCGTCTTCCGCGGACACCTGGGCCATGCCGGTGACGCGTCCGTTCTTTTCGGTTATCTTGATCGTAATGATGCCTTTCCCGCCGCGGCCCTGGCTGCGGTAGTCTTCGAGTGTGCTCCGCTTGCCATAGCCGTTCTCCGTCACGGTCAGGATCGTGGAATCGTCCCGAACGATCTCCATGCCGACGACCTCGTTGCCTTCATCGAGCCGGATGCCGATCACGCCTTTGCCCGTTCGTCCGATCTCGCGCACGTCGGTCTCGGAAAACCGGATGGAGAGGCCGTCCCTTGTTCCGAGAAAAACGTCGAGCTTGCCGTCGGTGACCTCTGCAGAAATGAGCTCGTCGCCCTCTTCCAAAGTGATTGCTCTGATGCCGGACGGCCGCGGATGACTGTACGATTCGAGTTCCGTCTTCTTGATGATCCCCTGTTTGGTCGCCATGATAATAAAGTGGCCCGGCGTGAACGCGCGAATCGGAAGTGCTGCAGTAACCCGCTCATCCTGGCTGATCTGGATCAGGTTCACGATTGCCTTGCCCTTGGCCTGCCTGCCCGCTTCCGGGATCTGGTGGACTTTAAGCCAATACACGCGGCCTTTGTTCGTAAAAAAGAGAATGTAGCTGTGGGCCGTGGCGGTAAAGAGCCGTTCGACGAAATCTTCCTCCTTGGTTTCCATGCCGATCTTGCCCTTGCCGCCGCGCTTCTGCGCACGGTAGTTCGTAAGCACATTACGCTTGATATAACCTGCATGGGAGATGGTGATCACCATCTCTTCGTCTTTGATCAGGTCTTCGATGTCGATTTCGGACGTCTCAGCGACGATCTCGGTTCTGCGAACATCGCCGTACTCGGCCTTGACGGCAAGGAGCTCGTCCCTGATGATCTTCATCACGAGCGCGTCGGAAGCCAGGATCTCGCTCAGGCGTGCGATCTCTTTCAAAACCTCTTCGTATTCAGCGATGATCTTGTCCCGCTCAAGGCCCGTCAGCCGCTGGAGCCGCATTTCGAGGATGGCCTGGGCCTGGATCTCGGAAAGTTTGAATTCCCGCACGAGCCCCGTTTTTGCCTCATCGGGACTCGCTGAAGCTTTGATGAGCGCGATCACGGCATCGAGGTTTTCGAGGGCGATTTTGAGGCCGAGGAGGATGTGGGCGCGCTCTTCGGCCTTCTTGAGATCGAACTTGGTCCTCCTGACCACGACTTCCCGGCGGTGCTGGATGAAGTTCGACAGAAGTTTACGCAAGTTCAGAACCCGCGGCTGGTTGTTGACGAGTGCCAGCATGATCACGCCGAAGGTGGACTGCATGGCGGTATGCTTGAACAGCTGGTTCAGAATCACAGTCGATATCTCGCCTTTTTTGAGATCAATGGCGATCCGCATGCCTTCGCGGTCGGATTCGTCGCGGATTTCGGCTATGCCCGTGATCTTTTTTTCCTGCACAAGCTCGGCGATCCGTTCGAGCAGCCTGGCCTTGTTCACCTGGTAGGGCAGTTCCGTCACGATGATGCTCTCACGGTCACCCTTGCCCTCCTCGATGCTCGCCCTTGCCCGCATCTGGATGATGCCCCGGCCGGTCATATAAGCCTGCTTGATCCCTTCGTACCCGTGAATGAACCCCGCCGTTGGGAAATCCGGTCCTTTGATCGCGGACATGAGCTCGGGGATCGTGACCTCGGGATTGTCGATCATCATCACGAGGCCGTCCACAACCTCGGAAAGATTGTGGGGAGGAATATTCGTTGCCATGCCCACGGCGATGCCTGCGGAGCCGTTTATCAGGAGGTTCGGAACACGCGTGGGGAGAACCGACGGCTCGACCGTAGTGTCGTCGAAATTCGGAATAAAATCGACGGTCTCCTTGTCAATGTCGGCAAGCAACTCCTCGGCAAGCTTCGTGAGCCTGGCCTCGGTATAACGGTAGGCCGCGGCCGGATCGCCGTCAACGGACCCGAAGTTGCCCTGTCCGTCCACGAGGATGTAGCGCATGTTGAAGTCCTGCGCCATCCTGACCATGGTATCGTAGACCGCGCTGTCGCCGTGGGGATGGTACTTCTTCAGCACTTCACCTACCACGCCGGCGCTCTTGGAGTACTTCTTGTTATGCAGAAGACCTTCGCGGAACATGGCGTAGAGGATGCGTCGGTGGACAGGCTTCAGGCCGTCCCGCACGTCCGGGAGCGCCCGTCCCACGATCACGCTCATGGAGTAATCGAGGTAGGAGGTCTTCATCTCCTGCTCGATGTTGATCTGTGATTTTATCTCTTGTGGTTCCATAGGTATCTCGATTCACCGAGCCCTGCTGCAGAGAACGGGAGCACGACGCATTCGACGCCCCGCCCTCCGCGTTGCTCGCTGCTAAATGTCCAAATTTTTCACTTCCAGTGCATGGCGCTGGATGAAGGCCCGTCGCGGCTCCACCGCGTCGCCCATGAGGATCGTGAAGATCTCGTCAGCCTTGACCACGTCCTCGATCGTGACCTGAAGAAACGTCCGTTTTCCCGGGTCCATCGTGGTCTGCCAGAGCTGGTCCGGGTTCATCTCGCCGAGCCCCTTATAGCGCTGGATCGCGAGCCCTTTCTTGCCAAGTTCCAGCACATAGTGCACAAGCTTTCCCGTATGGGTGAAGGTTATTTCCTCGCCTTTTTCACGAATCTTATAGGCCGGGCCATCAAGCCCCAGCATTGCCGGCGAGAGGCTCTGGAGTTCACGAAACTCCGGCGTGGTGATGAAATTTTCGTCAAACACGATGCTCGAAATGATCGCGTCCCATTTCGTATCGAACCTGAGTTTCAATGCCTGGTGTTCCTCGTCCTGTTCTATGGCCCAGTCGATGATGGTCTTGGGGTGGAATTCCTTGAGATAGTTCTCAATCGACGATGCTATGGATTTAAGTTTCTCCTCGTCTTTCAGAACAGCCTTGCTGAACGCTTTATCCAGAAGGAGCGCCCGGAGGACCACGACGTCCAGCCGCTTTCGCTTGAACTTGTCGAGGTTCTTCTCGAACTGCACGAGTTTCTTCAAGATCGAGGTGAGACGCTCCCCGGTAAGGTAGGCTCCCTGCTCCGGGGAGTAAAGCTCCATGTCCTCGGCAGCGAGATCGAGAAGGAAATCCTCCAGGCGCGAGTCGTCCTTAATGTAGCGTTCGGTCTTGCCCCGCTTGATCTTGAAAAGCGGCGGCTGCGCGATGTAGAGATAGCCGCGTTCGATGATCTCCGGCATCTGGCGGTAGAAGAACGTGAGCAGCAGGGTCCGGATATGCGCGCCGTCCACATCGGCGTCGGTCATGATCACGATTTTGTGATAGCGGAGCTTCGCGATGTCGAACTCTTCCGCTCCGATGCCCGCGCCCAAAGCGGTGATCAAGACCTTGATCTCATCGCTCGAGAGCATCTTGTCGAAACGGGCCTTCTCCACGTTCAGGATCTTGCCCTTGAGGGGCAGGATTGCCTGGTTCTTCCGGTCGCGGCCCTGTTTGGCCGAGCCGCCTGCCGAGTCTCCCTCGACAATGAAGAGCTCCGAGAGCGCCGGATCCTTCTCCTGGCAGTCCGCGAGCTTGCCCGGAAGGGAGGTAGAGTCGAGAACGCCCTTGCGTCTTGTCAGCTCCCGCGCTTTCCGAGCCGCCTCCCGCGCGCGCGCGGCATTCAGTCCCTTCTCCGCAACTTTTCGCGCGACGAGAGGGTTTTCCTCGAGGTAGGCGCCGAGGGTTTCGTTCATCATGGCTTCGACGATTCCCTTGACTTCGCTGTTGCCGAGCTTCGTTTTGGTCTGACCTTCGAACTGCGGGTTCGGCAAACGTACGCTTACAACCGCGGTCAGCCCCTCGCGTACGTCCTCGCCCGAAAGGGCCTCGGTCCCGCTTTTGAGCAGTCCGCTCGAGACCGCATAGGCGTTCACCGTGCGGGTGAGGGCCGCCTTGAAGCCCACGAGGTGGGTGCCGCCTTCATGCGTATTGATATTGTTTGCAAAGGAAAAGACCTGCTCAACGTAGCTGTCATTATACTGAAACGCGATCTCGACAAAAATGCCTTCGCGTTCTTTTGAGAGATAGATGGGAGCGGGGTGGAGCGGGGTCTTGTTCTTATTCAAGTACTCGATGAACGATGCGATGCCGCCTTCATAAAAGAAGTTCTGTTTATTGCCGGAGCGTTCATCCTGGATTGTGATCTTGAGGCCCCGGTTCAAGAACGCGAGCTCGCGGAGGCGCTGCGACAGAATATCGTAGCTGTAATCCCGTTCCTCGAAAATCTGGAAATCGGGCTTGAAGGTGATCTTGGTGCCCGTCGTGGTCGTCGTCCCGGTCACCGCGAGCGGCGCCAGCGGGTTGCCGCGTTCGTAACGCTGCTGGAACACCTTGCTGTTCTGCTTGATCTCGAGGTCGAGCCACTCCGAAAGCGCGTTCACCACGGACACGCCGACCCCGTGCAGGCCGCCGGAAACCTTGTAGACGTCGCTGTCGAACTTGCCTCCGGCGTGGAGCACGGTAAGCGCCACCTCGGCGGCCGAGCGCTTCTGTATACTGTGCATCTCCGTGGGAATGCCGCGACCGTCGTCGATAACAGTTATGCTGTTGTCTACATGAATAACGACGTCGATGTTCTTACAGAAGCCGGCCATGGCCTCGTCCACGCTGTTGTCCACGATCTCGTAAACAAGGTGATGCAGGCCGACGCTGCCGGTGCTGCCGATATACATGGCAGGCCGCTTGCGCACGGCCTCGAGGCCTTCGAGCACCTTTATGCTGTCTGCGGTATATTCCATCTACTCCTCGCAAAAAGAGGGATTTGTCCGTATCGGATCAATCCCTCACTACGCAATGTACATGAAAATGTAAAAAAGGGAAATGTGAAATCGAAAGAATACAATACATTTTCAAACAATTTTAACGTTTTCCATTTCCAATTCACTCTAAGGAGAACGGGGTCTACACTCTCATGGGCATCACAACGCACTTGTAATGCTCGTCGCCCTCTTCCGTGATCAGGCACGGGCTCAGGGAATCATTGAGCTCCAGGGCTATCATCTGCCGGTCCATGGCCGAAAGCACGTCCATAAGATAGCGGGAATTAAAACCAATGGCCACGTCCTCGCCCTTGTAGTCAACGGCAAGTTCTTCGCTCGCCTCGCCTATTTCCGGGTTATTGGTGGACAAAATGATCCGATCCTTTTCAAGCTGGAGCTTCACCGCGTTCGTCTTTTCCTTGGACAGTATTGAAACGCGCTTGACGGCGTGCGTGAAGACGTCTTTTGAGACAATAACTTTTTTCGTACTCTTGGCCGGCACTACCTGCTGGTAGTTGGGATAGTTGCCGTCGATGAGCTTTGACACCAGGACCAACCCGTCGCGCTTGAACAGCGCGTGGTTTTTACTGAAGCCCAACCGGAGCTCGGCTTTGGGAGCGTCCTCCTCAAGGAGGCGTCTGAGCTCCATCATCGCTTTCTTGGGAATGATAAGACTTTCTTCCTTGTGTTTGGCGTCGACTACACGGTCGATCATCGAGAGCCGGTGGCCGTCCGTGCCGACCATGCGGATATTGAGTCCCCCCTTGGACTGGGACATTTGCACGAACAGGCCGTTCAGGACGTACCGCGCATCGTTCTCACCTACAGAGTACAGCGTCTTCTTGATCATATCGCGGAGCGTGTCACCATCGATGACGATCATCCCCTCTTCCGCCACATCGGGAAGGGCGGGATACTCGTCCTTCGGAAGTCCCACAAGTTTGAATTGGGATTGTCCGGAAATGATCTTGACCCAATTGTTGTCTTCGACCTTGATTTGAACATCTTCTGCCGGAAGCTCCCGAACAATCTCGTACATCTTCTTGGCGGACATCGTGACGGCCCCGGGTTTTTCGACCTCGGCAGCATAGCGCCCGCGCAGCCCGATTTCGAGGTCGGTGGCGATTATTTCAACACTGTTGGCCTCGGCCGTGAGAAGCATGTTCGAGAGAATGGGCATCGTGTTCTTTTTTTCAACGATGCCCTGAATTCTCTGCAGCCCTTTCAGGATTTCCTCTTTCTTGATTGTCAATTTCATCGGGGAAGCCTCCTGTCACATCCCTAAATATTATCAGAATCCATTCCAAATAGCAATAAATTTGTTTATGGTTTTATCTATTAGTTTCAATGTTTTAACTGCCTAATTAACATCTCCATTTTTGCCTTTAAATCCGGATCTTTTTCTTTTTTTTCTTCGATGACTTTGCAGGCATGAATAACCGTGCTGTGGTCCTTGCCGCCGAAAAAATTCCCGATTTCCGGAAGCGACGAATTGGCAAAATTACGACACAGGTACATCGCAACCTGCCGCGGCAACACAATGGCCTTCGTCCGGCGCTTCGACTTCAGGTCCGATATTTTGACGCCGAAAGACTCGGCCACAATCTTTTGGACCAGGTCGTTCGTTATGGTTTTTTCCCTGCTATCGAGCAGATACTTGAGTTCGTTTTTGGCGAGCTCCTGGGTGATTTCCGTGTTGGTAAGCGAGGAGACCGCGCCAAGTTTGACGAGGCCGCCTTCGAGCTCCCGGATATTGCTTCTCATCATGGAAGCAAGGAAATGCGCCACATCATCGGGCAAGCGGATACTCCAAAAATCCGCTTTCTTTCGGAGGATGGCGATCCTCGTCTCCAGGTCCGGCGGCTGAATGTCCGAGATCAGCCCCGACTCGAACCGCGAGCGGAGGCGCTCCTCGATATCGGGGATCTCCTTCGGCTGGCGGTCGCTGGTCAGCACGATCTGCTTCTGCGCTTCATAGAGCGCATTGAAGGTATGAAAGAACTCTTCCTGCGTCCGCTCTTTACCGGCAATGAACTGGATGTCGTCGATGAGGAGGATGTCCATGTTCCGGTACTTCTGCCGGAACTCCTCCATGCGCTGATGGCTCATGCGGTTGATCAGTTCGTTCGTGAACTGTTCTGAGGAGAGGTATGCCACCTTCATTCTAGGCGATTTGCTCTGGACGTGATGTCCTATGGCGGTGATGAGATGCGTCTTGCCCAACCCCACGCCGCTGTAAATGAACAACGGGTTATACGCCCTGCCCGGTGCGTCGGCCACGGCCTTGGCTGCTGCGTGAGCGAACTGGTTGCTCGGCCCGACGACAAAGGTGTTGAAGGTATATTTTTTTTCGAAGAGGCCGATTTTCTCTTCCCGCCCCTCTTTTTTTTCTTCTTTTGTCTGGCGAGCCGCCTTTTTCGCAACCTTGGGCTGAACAAAAAAATCTATTTCCATGTCCTCCCGCTTGGTCACTTCCCGGATGACCTCGGTCAGGGTATTCCAGTGATGCTCTTTAATCCAGTCACGGTGAAATTTACTCGGAACCTCAATCATCAGCCTGTTGCCGTCAATGGACAGGAGCTTCGACTGGCTGAACCAAGTGTCATAACCCTGCCTAGACATTCGGTTTTCAATTAATAAAAGAATTTCTTCCCAGACTCTTTCCTGATCCATACTTTACCCCGAAAATGCCCCGAAAAACGGCTCCGGTTACAAACATGCTTATCCACACCTGTGGACAACGATTTTTCTATTGTTTTTTCCGATTGTTATGGTCTCGTGCGGAGGCTTATTGTCCGCTTTTTGAAGCCCTATTTTGCGCGATTTTGTGCTCTCCACATAAATCATACTAAGCATACATCTTGCACACATAATAGGGGGTCTTATGATGCCGCCTAATCCAGCGGGCCAGACTATACCAGAACCAAGCCTCTCTGGCAAGGTATATTTTTCCACACATGAGAGTAGCAACCGGCAGTAAACTTGCTTTCTGAAACTAATGTCACGATTCATCGGCTAAAAAACCCTATCGTGACACCGACGTCTCTGCCTGCCTGCGCAATCTCTATTACGAGAATCCAACTTGATATAATTAAAAAATTGCTTGACTTCGCAACTCTAGAACGGTATCATAAAACGCTTGTTTCAATTGTATAGGAATGTTCAATTCTCTAGTTACGATTAATGCTAAATATTAGCAGGAGGTGACCGAACATGTCGGCAGATGTGAAAGCAGATCAGGTTCTTGATGCAAAGGGTTTAAGCTGTCCTCTTCCCATTTTGAAGACAAAAAAAGCAGTGGAAGCACTTTCAAAAGATCAGGTTTTAAAAGTAGAGACAACTGATCCAGGCTCGAAGAACGATATGGCTTCCTGGGCAAAAAGAACGGGTAACGAAATTGTGAAAGTTGAAGAGGGGTCGGGTACGTTCACATTCTATATCAAGAAAACTGCATAAGGAGAATATCATGGCAAACAAAAAAATGACGATTATTGCGTCGAAGGGTTCGCTCGACATGGCCTATCCTCCCCTGATTCTTGCCACCACGGCTGCTGCCATGGATGTGGATGTGACGATTTTTTTCACGTTCTTCGGACTGGATATCATCAAAAAGGGCAATGCCGACAAGCTGAAAATCTCGCCCATCGGAAATCCGGCAATGCCGATGCCGGTGCCTATCCCGACTTTAGTCGGTTCGCTCCCCGGCATGGAGGCCATGGCAACGTCGATGATGAAGTCCATGTTCAATAAGCACGGGGTCGCCTCAATCGGCCAGCTGCTCGATCTCGCCAAGGAGAGCGGTGTTAAACTCATTGCCTGCCAGATGACCATGGACGTCATGGGAGTCAAGCAATCGGATATCGTGGACGGTGTTGAGTTCGGCGGCGCGGCAATGTGGCTGGACCAAGCTTCTGATGCGCAGATAAACCTGTTCGTCTAGACAACGCACTGTTCCGCAGGGAGATCACCTTGCGCTTATGCAAAAACCGGTTCGGCGTTTGAACCGGTTTTTGCTTTTCTGATCCTCATTTGCTGGACATTTTTTCGTATTTGTGATACAACGTCCCTCAATCATGAAGATCCCCGATAATCTGAAATACGATGAAAAAGGCCTTATACCGGCCGTGATCCAGGACTGGCAGAGCAACGAGGTCTTGATGGTCGCATACATGAACGCGGAATCGATTCAAAAAACAGTCGAAACCGGTTTCACCTGGTTCTGGAGCCGCTCCCGCCAGAAGTTCTGGCAGAAGGGGGAGACGTCTGGTCATGTTCAGCGCGTCAAGGACATTCTCTATGATTGCGACCAGGACACGCTCCTGGTCAAGGTTGAACAGACCGGTCCTGCCTGTCATACCGGCTCGCGCTGCTGTTTTTTTAGGAGTTTTTCGGACAATCCAGGAGGAAGTAACAGGTGAGTGTCAATCAAAACTGCATCTTTTGCAAGATCATCGAAAGAAAAATCCCGTCCAAGATCGTGTTTGAAGACGAGACCGTCATTGCCATCGAAGATGTCAATCCCCAGGCGCCCGTTCACTTGCTTGTTATTCCCAAAAGGCACATCCCCGAGATCCACAGCATGATCGAGGCCGACCGGGAACTTGTCGGCCACCTTTTTTTTACTGCAAAAAAAATCGCAGATGAAAAAGGGCTGGACGCACAGGGCTACCGCATGGTCATCAATAACGGTGCCGGCGCAGGTCAGACCGTGTTTCATATCCACCTCCATATTCTTTCCGGCCGCCGGTTTACCTGGCCACCTGGTTAATAACAACTCCCTGTGAATTGTCATTGAACAATTTGTGAATAAGTCCTCTGCCTCCGTTATAAACAGTGTTGTCCGCAAAAATCCACAGACCAGGGGAGAACTTTTGCTTCTCGTTTTTCGCTTCGCTTTCAATCGATTTGCATATATTCCAACATATTCACAGTGCCTACTATTACTGCTACTATATATTAATTAAGTATATTAATAATAGATTCTTACTGCACTGACCTGTCTATAACCCTTGTTTCAATACACTGTTCGTTTGTGATCGAACAACAATATAAAAAAAATTTATTAGGCATATGCATGCTCCCGTGCTATCTTTAAATTCAGTTAGAGTAAACGTGATCGGGTTTGTCTTTTGGTATCACTCATACAAACAGTTAAGGAGGCGCTTTATGGAAAACAAGGAGTTTGTCTTCATTCTCACCCACTCGTATGATGCCATTGAACGGTCTGCGGGTGCGCTTCAACTCGCCACGAACATGGCGGCCTTTGATGCGAAAATAGATGTCTTCCTGATGAACGAGGGAGTTCACCTTGCGCGCAAGGGATTTGCAGAATCTATGACATGGCAGAAGAGCTTCTCTCCCGTTGCAGAACTCATGAAAAGCCTGATCGAGGATTTTGACTGCAAGTTTTACATCTGCGCGTCCTGCGTAAAACCCTATGGGCTTGAAGGGGCTGAGCTGATCAAGAACGCCGAGGTTAAACCGGGTTCGTTCTTGGGGGAACTGCTGATGAAGCGGCAGGGTTTGACGTTCTAGAATTTTCGAGATCAGTTGAAGACACCGATGTGCGTCTTCGATCCTTACTCCGGCATCAAAGACATTGCATATGTCCTGCGATCATGCTATAAACAGGACCATGAAAAATATCGCCAATTTTCTTTTCGAAGCCGGCATGCTCAAGCGAACGCCGCGGAGCGGGTTCCAGTTCCTTGGCTCCGGCGCTGAATCGGTAGCCGAACATATCTTCCGCTCCACCTATATCGGCTACACGCTGGGGAAGCTGGTAACGAACGCGAATGTCGACCGGCTGGTCAAGATGTGTTTGTTCCACGATCTTCCGGAGGCACGGACCGGCGATCTTAATTACGTGAATAAGAAGTATGTGCAGGCCGATGAGAAGAAGGCGACGGAAGATCTTGCCCGGACATTGCCTTTCGGAGAAGAGATCCGCGAGCTCGTCGAGGAGTTCATCGAAGGAAAAACGGAAGTGGCGAAACTGGCGCGGGATGCGGACCAGCTCGAGATGATCCTGGCGCTGAAGGAATACAAGGATCTGGGAAATAAATACGCAGACGAATGGCTCGAATTTTCGCTTAAGCGGCTCCAGACCGATGCGGCGCGTGAACTTGCAAAGACCATCCTCGAAACGGACTCATCACTCTGGTGGTTCAGCGACAAGAGCGATTGGTGGGTGAGCGGCGGCAAGCGCTGATATTTTTTCATACGCCTGTTGGGGCGTCATGCGATCGGTCACCTGCAGGCGGTAGACGCGGTTGCCTTGCTTTGCATAATGCTCGATGAGCGGCGCGGTGCGCTCCCGGTAGATTATAAGTTTTTTCTCTATCAATGCCGCATGATCGTCAACCCGTTCAGTCCTGTCCCCTCCGACGTTATTGCCTATGCGGCAATGGACGTCCTCAGCAGTACAATCCAGAACAACGAGCGAATGGATAGACGCTATCTTCGCGATGTCCTGCGCCTGTCCTGCGTGACGGGGGATCCCGTTCAGGACAAGGCCGTCGCGTTGCTGAAAGCCTGAGCGGTCAAGAAACAACGAAATGATTTTTTGTGCCAGCGGAAAGTGTTCGTTCTCAAGCAGGAGTCCCCGCGCGAGCACACCGTGAATGAAATCGAGTTCCGTAGACGTATAGGCGCGGGAACCCACATCACCGGAGACAGCGTCACGGAGCTCTGAGCCGAAATCGAGATGATGAAACTTCCTGCCGAACAGGCCGTATTGAGCAATCGCGTCGCCAAGAGGACTCTTGCCGACGCCGGTCGGGCCGAGCAGAAGAACGGCATTGACGGGGTAGGCGTAGGAGGCATTCATATACAGCGGTCCGGCAAAGACTCTGCCTGCATCAGGGACGCAATGAGCTTTTCCCTTGCATCCTTCTTCCATAGAATAATTTCTTCCTGAAGCTCTCAAGACTTTTTTTTGAAGCAATGGTGAGCTGGTCCTCGGGCATCTCGTCAAGAGCGTACCATCCGATTGCGTCGCACTTATGTGGCTCGCGAATCGTGGGAGAGCCCTGCGTAATCCGGCAAAGGAACGTCGGGGAGATCCAGTGTTGTTTTTCAGCGGGGATCAGATGGTCCACGACGTCGAGAAGCGCTTGTACTTTGATTTCAAACCCGAACTCTTCCCTGACCTCACGGCAGAGAGCGTGCTCAAGCGTCTCGCCGAATTCTACAGCGCCGCCGGGAAATTCCCATTTGCCCGACTCGTTCCGGGCGTCCCGGCCCCGCTTGGCGAGAAAAACCCTGCCCTGGGAATTGAAGATTACGGCGCCCACGCCGACGCCGATGTAATCGATGCCTTTTTTCATGATGGTTGTTCAGCCTGCTGCAATCTACCAAAAAGAGCGGGGAATGTCAAAACCCTGTTTCCATATGGTTTTTTGCTTGACATATTCCTGTTTTCGCTTATAATACCCCCCTGTCCAAATTACCGGAGAAGGAGCAGGAACGATG
Source organism: Nitrospirota bacterium (assembly GCA_963769335.1). Taxonomy (GTDB): domain Bacteria; phylum Nitrospirota; class UBA9217; order UBA9217; family UBA9217; genus JAJYKN01. The sequence continues at coordinate 17,167 of CAVYLT010000091.1, forward strand.
TCGGAAACAACAGCACAAAAAAGCAACCTCAAACAAAAGAGAGCGCAGGGTTTCAGGAAGCGGATGAGCACCGCAAAGGGTCGGGCAGTTATTAACCGCCGCAGAGCCAAGGGAAGAAAACGCCTTGCTGTTTAGCATCCCCTGCGGGATGTGACCCATGCCGTACGCATATCAGAAAAGCGAGCGGTTGCGAAAAAATACGGAGTTTGTAGCTGCGATGAAAGGAAAAAGACTGTCTCTCGACGGTCTTTCTCTTTTTTATACCACGAACGACAAGGGTAATTTCAGGGTCGGGATCTCCGTCAGCAAAAAGCTGGCGAACGCGGTAAAACGAAACAAGGTGAGGCGGCGGATACGGAATTGCGTCATGAACGTGCTCAAGGGTCATTCGTTGGCGTATGATCTGGTCTTCGTGGCGCGGCAAGGGCTGTACGATGCGCCATATAAGCAGATCATGAAGACCGTTGAGACGGTTCTCCGGAAGACCGCTCTCCTTAACCAGAATCCGGAAGGCACCAGACCGTGAACCTTTTTTTTATTTCCCTCATTCGTCTCTACCGGCGTTATCTTTCCCCGTTCTTGCCGTCTGCCTGCCGGTTCACCCCTACGTGTTCGGAATATGCGGTAGAAGCGTTCGAACGGAAGCATGCGTTGCAGGCGCTCTGGATGACGGTCGTACGGATCGCCAAGTGCCACCCCTTTCATCCCGGGGGATATGACCCGGTAAAATAGTTTCGGAGGATTCATGGAAACTCGAAGATTCATTTTTGCACTTTCCCTTTCCCTGCTGGTCTTTCTGGTCTACGTGCGTTTTTTCGCACCAAAGCCGCCGGAGAAACCAGTGGTTCCGACAGCAGCAAAAGAAGAGACGTCACAGCAAAAGCAGGCAGAACCTGCACCCCCTTCCGTGCGCCCCGAAGCTGTTGCGTCCAAGATCGAACAGACTGCCGCAGGCAGGGAAATCACCATTGAAACGGACCTCTTACGGGCCCGTGTGAACACCGCCGGCGGTGTGATTTCGGGATGGGAGTTGAAGCATTACCGGGAGGCTGACAAGACCGAGGTCGGCATTGGCGCACTATATAAGCGGATCATGGGCCAGGCCCCGCCGGAAAAACCGAAGAAGGAGCTCGGCAACGTGCAGCTGCTGCCTTCATACGAAGGTGTCGACCGCAAAGGCATGGTAGATCCGCTATCCCTTGCCCCCCTTGATAAGGCACTGTACAAGCTTGCCAAAGTTGGTTACCAGGCCGACCATGACTCGCTCCTGCTCAACAAGAACAACCCCTCCGGGACCCTGGTCCTTACGTATAAGGGGCCGGCGGGAATAGAGATTGAAAAGCGGCTCACCTTCCATAACGATTCGTATAAAGCCGATGTCGTCGTGCAAACCAAAGGACTGGATGGATATACGCTCTCACTCGGAACGGATTTCGGCATTGCCGACAAGGTGAGCAAGGACGCAAACGGCCGTGTCGGGCTCGTCGCAGTCGTAGACGGAAAATTTACTTCCAATAAACTGGGCAGCATCAAGGAAGAGGAGCAACACAGCGGGGCCATTGACTGGTTCGGCCAGGACGACAAGTATTTTACCGCTACAATCCTGTACGGCGGCAACGGCATTATCACGACGACAAAGACGCCTGCCCCGAAGGAGATCGGCGACCTGCTCACGACGGACCTGACGGTCAAGGAAAAACCGGAGGCGCACACCTTCTCGCTGTATGCAGGCCCCAAAAGTTTTACGCTCCTTGAGGCTCAGGGCCATGGTATGGAGCAGATGGTTGATTACGGCTGGTTCAGCATCCTGGCGAAACCGATGTTCTGGCTGCTGCGAACTTTTTATGGGATCACGAAAAATTACGGCATCGCAATCATCCTGCTGACGATAGTGGTGAGGGCCCTGCTGTTCTATCCATCGCTCAAGAGCGCCACTGCCATGGAAGAAATGAAGAAACTCCAGCCTCAGCTTACGGCGCTCCGGGAAAAATACAAGAAAGACTCCGCCCGCCTGAACCAGGAAATGATGAAGCTGTACAAGGAGCACAAGGTCAACCCGCTCGGCGGGTGTCTGCCGATGCTGTTGCAGCTGCCTTTCTTCGTCGCCCTCTACAACGTGCTGTCCGTGTCCATCGAGCTGCGCCAGTCGCCGTTCATTTCCTTCTGGATCAAGGATCTGTCGGTGTATGACCCCTACTACATACTCCCCGTACTGATGGGTGTGAGCATGATCTTCACGATGAAGATGACGTCCACCTCGGTCGACCCGCAGCAGCAGAAAATCATGATGTTCGCGAACATCGCCTTCATTTTCCTTTTCGCCTGGCTTCCGGCCGGCCTTCTGCTTTATATTGCGCTCTCCAACGTTCTTTCGATCGCGCAGCAGTTGTACGTGAGAAAACTGCTCAACGTCAAGACGAAGACACCCGCCATCTCGTCCTAAAAAGGGCTCCCCGCTTCGTCTGATGCAGGGAGAGGACCGGTCCTTTTTTTCGCGCTATACTCTGATGTAAAGGGCGCGCGTTCAAAGACCTATGAAGACAAGGATCTTCTTTTTTATCATTATCATCATTCTTTGCAGGCCTTCGCCATCAAGAAGCGCGGACGGGATCTTTGTCGAAACCGGTCCGGGCTTTGATCGATCTCTGAACACCGGGGTTGTCCTGGCCCGCTACGTGAAAGACACTTCGCCTCTTTGGGGGTATGAGAGCTTTTACGAAGGAATATACGCGCGCTGGAGCGGCAGAAATCATGCGGAAGATTTCTCCGTCTCACGGGGTCTTCGGTGGCGGGCCGGCGAGGTTGCCTATTACAGCTTTGCGATGGGCGGCGGGCATATCAGCAGAGTGACCGGAAATTTGGGAACGCCCTTTGATTTCTATTTCAGGTTTGCCTACGGCAGGAGGACCAGCTGCTACGATATTTCCCTCGGGGTCATTCACATTTCCAACGGAAAACCCCTTTTCGGATGGCCCGGACCCGACAACGGTGAAAACTTCATAACCTTTGCGGTGGGCGGGCTGTTCTAACTTCACACAGGAAAGAACACAAGCGTCTGTCACGAGGCCACCCGCTCCTTCAGCGTCTGCTCCATCCCTAGAAACACATCTACTACCCGCGGATCGAACTGGACGCCGGCCAGGGAGCGTATGTACTCCCGCACGCGCGCTTCTGACCATGCGGCATGATAACGCCGCTCGGAATTGAGGGCGTCCCAGGTATCGGCGAGAGCGAAGATTCGAGCAGCGAGGGGGATCTGCTCCCCCTTCAACCCCCGGGGATAGCCTGTTCCGTCCCATCGTTCATGGTGGCAGTAAGGTATGTCCAGCGCCGGCTTGAGGTAGGCGATCGGCGAAAGAAGCTCAAAGGCATAGAACGGATGACGGCGCATGATCGTCCACTCCTCGTCGGTAAGGGGACCGGTCTTGAGCAGGATGCTGTCGGGGATGCTCATCTTGCCGATATCGTGGAGCAAAGAACCCCGGCGGATATGCACCAGCTCCGCCTCGTTTATCCCCATGGCCCGTGCAATCTGCAGCGTCATTTCCGCGGAGCGCTGAGTATGGCCCTCGGTTTCCTGGTCGCGCAGCTCGAGCGCCCGCGCCCATCCTTCGATCGTCGTATCATAGGCCAAAATAAGCTCTGCGTTGGAGTGCTGAAGATCGTTGAACAGCGTCGCATTATCGATGGCAATGGCGGCCTGCGCAGCGAGGGCTTCGAGGAAGCGGGTCCACTCCTCATCAAAGACCAGCGGCGAGCGGTGGAGGATTTCGAGTACCCCCTTCACCTGTCCCTTGGCAACAAGCGGCACGACCGCGTAAGCGACGAACTCCTCCCGCTTGAGGAGCGACGCCCGTACATACCCGCAGTCGGGGGCCGTGAGGTTCGGCACCCTGATGCTTCGCAGCTCGAGGGCCGCGCGACCTGCGAGGCCCTCGCCGAGCCTCAGGCGGGAGTGCTGGATCCCGGAATCCCGAAAGCCCTGCATGGCGGCAGACTCCAGCATCTGCGTATGAGGGCTCAAGAGCAGGACATCGGCCGCATCGACATGGAGCTGGGAGATGACGAGATCAAGGAACTCCTGGAGGGTCACCCGGAGATCGAGATTCGAGTTGATGATAAGATCGATGGCATGGAGCGTCACCAGATGGTCGAGACGGGAACGGGCCTGTTCCTCGGCCTTCTTTCGGGCGGTGACATCTTCTCCTGAGCTGAGCGTCGCGATAATCCGGCCCTGCTCGTCGGTGATCAGCGTGTTGCGCCAGGCGATGGTTCTTTCCTCGCCGGTCCGGGTAACGACGGGGTTTTCGTAATACTCGACGAACGCGAGTTCCCCGGCCATGAGCCGGGCGAATACCGCGCGTATTTCATTTCTCAGCCGCGCCGGAACAAAATTGTCAAACCAGTTTTTGCCGACGATCTCCTCTTCCCCGTAGCCCAGGATCTCGCTGCCCTTCTTGTTGATCAGGGTCACGGTGCCGCTCTGGTCAAGGACGCGCAGGATCACTCCCGCAACGTCGAGGTACCGCTCGGCGCGTTCCTGCTCTTTTTGCCGGGCTGCTTCCGCGGCTCGGCGCCTAGTGACGTCCCTGAAGATGCCCTGGAAGATTTTTTTGCCGCCGATGTCCACAAGGCTCGCGTTGATTTCGACGGGAATGTCGCGGTCAATTCCGTTATGGTGCAGAATGCAGAGATCATCGACGAGAGGGCTTTTTTTCTCCACGACTTCCTGAAACAGCCTCTGGCAGCGTTCGTTGTCGCCCTGCGGATGAAGCACGGAGAGGTGTCTGCCGATCAGCTCCTCCGCGGGGACGTTCGTGAGTTCCTCGATCTTTCTGTTCACATTCAGGATGGTCCCGGTATCGGCGTCGGCGAGGACGATGCCGTCATTGGCGTGGTACATGAGAAGACGGTATTTTTCATCGGAATCGCGGAGAGACTCCTCCGCTCGTGTGCGTATCCGAAATTCGCGGTGGGTAACGAAGAAAAGGAGAGCGGCGCTTGCAGCGACAAAAAACCATCCTTTATAGGTCTGCAGAATAGTGAGGTGATGGCTGTCGGGAACGAGCATCTCAAGGATGCGGTCTGATACGGTGATCCACAGACCCCCAAAAAGCAGGTAGAGAAGAAGTATGCGAAATACCGCGTGAGAGGGAAAGCGTTTCATTGATCTATGACCATACTATGAAAGGGCGGCATCTCCTCCCTTTCATATATATTACCACTATTACCGTGGGCTTGAAGAAGGTGAGTTCATGCGTTGGGCGCAGCCGGGTTCATTGTTATCGACGGATACGAAAGGATTATGGACAGTCCGGCGCTCATAGTCGTGCTTGAAATGACCCTCCGTTGATATGGGAGGGTTCTGGGGAAATGAATCACCGGATTTGCGGGGTTACAGGATTTTGACGAGTTCGATATCGAAGACCAGCTCTTTTCCCGAAAGTGGATGATTGGCATCAAGGGTCAGCATCGAGTCCGTGACGGCCGTGACCGTGACCAGGATGTTCTGGTCGTCCATCTGGGTAAGCTCGAGGCGCTGGCCGACCTTCGGGTCGAGACCGGCAGGAAGTTTGCTCCGTTCCATGGTAATGATCATTTCTTCGCGGCGCGGCCCGTAAGCATCGGCCACCGGGATCGTGACGGTTTTTGCTTCCCCGGTGTTCATGCCGGCGACGGCCTGCTCGAACCCCGCGATAACCTGCCCCTTGCCGAGGGTGAATTGGAGCGGCTGCCTGCTCCTCGATGTGTCGAAGACCGTCCCGTCACCCAGTTTGCCGGTGTAGTGTACGTTGACGGTATCTCCTCGTTTGGCTTGCGTCATTCTGTTCTCCTTTATGCTTGGTGTACGATGCGGCGTACGAAAAAAAGCGTCCGATACTGTACCCCTTCTCCCTCCCAAGTGCAATGATAAAAAAGGGACTGCCGGCACGGCCGGACTGCCGAATGTTCGTTCGACATATCTTGACAACGCCGGAACCATGAGATATTGTATTCCCGATGGTGGAAGAGGAGGCACGCGTGGCGGTACCGATTTCCTACGATTATACTTATCAATTTAAAACCGGGCAGATTAAAAAATTTTTGATCCAGCTTGAACCGGACACGCTTGCTCTGCAGATCAAGCGGCGGCAGAACATACCGCTCTGGGCCCTTCTCAACCATAAGCAGTGCGAGAACTGCTCGCTCGATGTCGGGACCCACACCTATTGCCCGATTGCGCTGAATATTGTAGACATTGCAGAACAGTTTCAGGACATGGTCTCCCATGAGAACGTGGTCGTGACCGTGACCACGGAGGAGCGGGTCTACGCACGGGAGACGACCATTCAGCAGGGCCTGAGCCCGCTCATCGGCATCATCATGACCACGAGCGGGTGTCCCGTCATGGACTATCTCAAACCCATGGTCAGGTTCCATCTGCCCTTCGCGTCTCTTGAGGAGACCGTATTTCGCACCGTCTCGATGTTCCTGCTGGTCCAGTATTACCGGAACCAGGAAGGCCAGACGGCGGAATGGCGCCTCGACAAACTGCCAAGGGTATATGCCGAGGTCGGTATCGTGAACCGGGACTTCTCGAACCGCCTCCGCGACGCTGCGAGGAAAGATGCGAATATCAACGCACTGGTAAACCTCGACTGTTTCGCGTCCATGGTGCCGCTTATTGCCGATGACACGCTGAAGGCGATAAAGCCGTACTTTGCGGCCTACCTCCAGTAAAGCGATCATTTATCCAGATTGTAGGTCGAAAGCAAGGACAGGACGAAAAGGAAAGCAGGATGAAACCATGAAGAAAGATAAACCGCTGCCGACCCCTCCGACGACCGCATTCGGAAGAAAAAGGCCGCCGGAGCAGAGTGAAGACCAGGGTGGTCTCGTGGCTGATCGCATGGCCGCAGCCATGGCTGAAGGAAAACTCGATGAGTTTCTGAAAAAGGAAGTGCCGGACAATGAATATGCGAGGAACCTGGCATCCATGATGATGGGCATGACCGGGATGATGCCCATGGCAGGCCCGACCGCTTCCCCGCCTCCTCCAGTGCAGGAGCAGCAGCCTGAGGCATCGGGTATAAGGGCTGCGGAGATGCCGGCGTCAACAGAAGTGCCGGAGGACGTACGAAAGGCCATCGAGAACGGAGACGTCAAAGGCCTCAAGGAAATTCTTCGGCGGGAATATCTTAAGCGGACGCCCGGGGCAGAGCTCGGCATGAGCGAAGAAGCAGCTCCGCCCCAGCCGCAGGCGTCGGGCATGCCTACGATCGATAAGGAGCTCATCGATGCAATGGTCCAGATAGCAAAGGACAACAGTGTTACGATGGACTGGATGATCCTGCGGGCGATCAAGGTCTATGTTCAGGAATATCAGAAAACCGGAAAGTTATAGAATGACGGGAGTGTAAGAGCACATCTGTTATTTTAAGCAAATTAAACAGTATTCAGTCGTACGATAACCGATATAGCCAAAATATATCGTATGTTGATGTTCTTTTTTAGCCTTCTCCGGTGTTACCAAATCAAGCGGCTAAAGAGTTCGGGCTTCTTCCTGCGGTTAAAGTCCTGAGATGTTCATCGGCAATCAGATCACGTCTTCAAAAACTCCTGCACCTGTTTTTTTATCTCCAGATGATGTACCGGAATGTTCGGCACGTCCTTGTTTCCGGGAATTGCCGGGACATGAATAAAGGCGGGCCCAGGCTGCTTTTTTCCCATCACGGCCTTTAACGTTTCCTCGCTCGACGCCCGCAGCACCTGTTTAATTCCAAACCCTTGCGCAACCTGCTCAAGATCAACACACCTGCTTGCCAGCGTCGGCTGATTTCCTGTTGACCCGTAAGCGCCATTGTCGACAGCAACGATGGTTAAATTGTCGGGAGCAGTATAGGCGGCGGTTGCAAGCGTGCCGGGGTTCATCAGGAGACTTCCGTCGCCGTCGATCACGACGACCTCCTTCTTCGAGGTGAGCGCGATGCCGAGCCCGATGGGGGTCGCCATGCCCATGCTCCCGAGCATGTAGAAGTTCGAAGGCTGGTGTTTGAGCGCGTAGAGCTCTTTTGACGGCCAGCCGAGGTTGCTCACCACGGCCTTGCCTTCGAGATAGGGCGAGATGAGCCTGATGATATCGTAGCGCGTGAACTCCGGCGCGGTCCCCGGCATTGTATCTTGCGCAGCTTTTTCCCACGCTGTGCACGGTGTACTCTGAACTTTGAACTCTGAACCCGCCCCTTTGCATTCCGACCCTACCCACACCGCGGGGCTCAAAAGGAACGCATGAATCTTGCCGGTCTTGAAAACGTCCCTCAGTTCGCGGTCCACAGTGTTGAAATCCTGGCTGCTGTTTATTTCTGAATAGGAAATTCCGGCGCCTGAGAGTATCCCGGGGAGGCGCTGCCCCATCGGAAACTGGGCCTCGATCTTTTCCTGAAAAACCCCCCTGCGGCTCACGAACAAAGCGAGCGGAAGTTCGTAGAACTGCGTGAGCGACAGCAGGGCATTGATCATGTTTCCGATGCCCGAGCTCTGGACGAACATGGCAGGACGCTTGCCCGCGAGGGCCGCGCCGGCACAGATGCCGACCCCTTCCTCCTCGCGCGTAAGAGGCACGTGGGTGAAGTCGTGGCCCACCATTTCGAGAAGGGTCTTGAATTTCTCGCAGGGCAGCGTGGCGGTGAAGTCCACGCCGTGCTTCTTGAGTATGGCTATCAGCTCTTCTTCAGGACGTGGCAAAGCAGCTCCTCGATCTCTTTCTCAGTTGCGTTCTTGGAAATGAACTGGGGCGCGACGGCGTAGGTTTTTTTGTCCTTCCGCAACCGCGTTTCTCCGCCGCCGGTGATGTTCAACAGGACCGTGTCGTTCTTCTTGATGCTGCCTTTATTTACTGCCGCCTTGAGCGCGGCCACGGCCACGCCCGAGGCAGGAACGATATCTATTCCCTCGGCTTTATGAAATGCATCCATGCCGGCATACACCTCGTCGTTTTCGATGCCGTACATGGATCCCCTGGTCGCGGTCAGCGCATCGAACACGCCGCCCTTGACTGAATACGCAGGGTAGCGGGTGGAGAGGACTTTCGTTGTAATATGGGAAATGAGCTCAGGATTCAGGTCCTCGGGAAAAAGCGTCCTGCTGCCTTTTTCCCAGGCATGGACCATCGGGGCAAAGGGCAGGTTCTGGCCGAGGTGAAGGATTGGGAGCTTCGAGCCGTATCGGCCGTCCTGGATGAACCGCTCGGCCATCTCCCAGCCACCGACTGCGCCGGTGCCGCTGCCCACGGCCTGTACGTAATGGTCAGGAAGTTTTCCTATTTTGGAGACCGCTTCGAGCATGACGATGCCGAGCCCGTCGCGCTTTGCGATGTTTTTCACGCCGCCTTCGAAGGGGAACCCCAGGGCCATGGCGACCTTCTTGGCTACGTCGATGGAGTCCGCATAGTCGCCGTCGCCCACGGCAAGCGTGGGTACGACAGAGGAGTCTTCGAGATACCACATTTCCGTGAGGCACATCCGCGGCACCACGATCACGACCGGGAAACCGGTGACTGCGGAGAGGTGCGAAAAGGCGCGGGCCGTGTTCCCTGCCGATGCCACGATCAGGCCTTCCATGCCGCTCTCGCGGGCATTCTGGAGCACGATCGCGGCCTCGAACTCCTTGAAGGTGCAGGTTTCGAGGAACGCGCCCTTCTCCGGCCAGTAGCCGTTGAAGGCGATATACAGGTTTTCGAGCCTGACCTCCCATGCCAGTCCTTCCGACCGGTAGACCACTGGCCCGGGCTGCGAGATTTTCGGCTCATGGACCGGAAGCCAGTTAAACCTCCAGACGCCTTCCGCTCCACTTTCAACAAAACGCGTGTCGCTGTAACGGGTGATTAAAAGCGAATCCTTGCAGTGTTCACAGAAAGCGCAGTAGGCGTTTTCCAGGACTTTTCCGCAGTTCCTGCATTGAATGGCAAAATGGCTCATGACTTCTACACCCCAGTCAAAATGGAAGGAATATTTCGCGCAAAGACGCAAAGGACGCAAAGTTTTAAAAATTCAAGGTATCATGTCTTTCTTTGCGAGCTTAGCGACTTTGCGCGAGATGCTTTTTGTTTTATCCGTTCTCGAACCCCGAATCAAATTCTAATCGTTCTTGCTATTAAATCAACCCGCTCACCAGCTCCATGATGTCCGTGATCCGTATCTGGTTCTTATGCCCCTTCATTGCCTCGTTTACTTTAGCATAACACGCGGGACAGCTTAGAATCAAGCGGTCCGCCTTTTTCGCCACTGCCTCATCGATCGTCAGCCTGCCCATGGCGATCGCGTTTTCATGGAAGACTTTTCTTGCAGCGCCGCCGGAGCCGCAGCACCGGGAGTTCAGGCCGTGCTGCTCGAACTCGAGGACCGTGACGCCGGGGATGCTTTTGAGCACTGCCCGCGGCTCCTCGATCACGCCCACGCCGCGCGAGAGATAACAGGGGTCGTGATAGATCACAGACTCGTGCAGCTCCTTGTTCAGGCGCAGCTTTCCTTTTTGCACGGCCTCCGACACGTATTGCGTGATGTGTCGAATCTTAAACGGGAGCGCTTCTCCGTAGATCAGGGGCCAGTCCCGTGACATGATGTTCACGCAGCAGGGACAGGAGCAAACGAGCACCGTGACCCCTTTTGCTTTATAGCCGTCTACCAGCCGTGTTACGAGGTCCTTGAGTTCGTCATGCTGGCCCGTGATGAACAGCGGAAACCCGCAGCACACCTCGTCTTCCGGCGACAGCATGGTAAAAGGCTCGCCGATGGCGTTGAGAACGAGCACGTCGCCCTTGACCATGGGCTGCGATTCGTAGGCGCCGGTACAACCGGCGTAATAGGCCACGTCCGCGCGTTCGGCGATTTTTACGTTTTCAGGGAACCAGGGTTTAAAGCGGTCGGCAGCCGGCTTGTCATAGGGATTTCCGGAATGCATGACCGCTTTGGGCATGTTCGCCTGGACGCCGATCGGCCCGAGGCCGCGTTTCACCATCTCTTTTCTGAGTGCAGGCCAAAGCCGCTGGGTAAAGATGCCGACGGTGCAGCTCTGGCCGCAGGCGCCGCAGGTCGTGCATTCGTACACGGCCTTGGTGAAGTCTTCCAGCAGCTTCCGGTCTGCCTCCGTCGGGCCGAAGAGCCTCGCCTTGAGCCCGTCAGTTGCGCGGATGAACTCGCGGAACATGCGGATTTTTTCCGGCGGCGAGACCGAGGGGTTGCCGGTCACGTCCTGCACCGGGCAATGCTTGAGGCACTCGCCGCACTGGGTGCAGGCGTCGATCTCGAGGATCTGGCGCGGAGAGAGTTCTTCGGTGAAGGACCGTTTATTTTTCATGGATCACCAGGTGAAGCGACTGCTCCCGCTTCCTCGCTTCCAGCATGATGAGCGGCGCTGTGAAGATGTGCGTCGGGAGCAGAAGCACGAGGACCAGGAACAGACTGAAGTGCAGCAGGAACAGGAGGCTCCCGGGAACTGTCGCAGGTGCGAAGCTTACCATGCCGTAGACGAACAGCTTCACGCCGACGAGATCGGGCGTGAACAGCGCATGCATCAATACGCCGATCGAGCTGATAACGAACACCAGGCCGAGGAGAAACAGGTTCGCCGGAGAAGCATACTTTTCCTGTTTCGTGAAGAGCCTGATGATCAGGATGTAAAGGAGCGACAGGGGTAGAAGGTACCCGGCGATCAGGCCCGGCGTTTGCGCATACCATACCAGTGCGGGGACCGGGTTCAGAAAAAAACGCAGATGCCTCAGGACCACCAGGAGAAAGCTGGCATGAAAGACCCATTCCCCGAGCCAAAGCGCGGGGTTCACCATGAGGAGCCGTCCGAAAAAAAGCACGTCTCCTGCCGTGAACGCCCATGCCTTCATTCGCGCGGACATGCCGAAAGGCGACGGCTCGGTGCGGCGTCCGGCCACCCGCCACCAGACAAGGATATGCATGCACAAGCGGATCCAGAAGGCCGCGTACACCGCATACGCCGCCAGTGTCAGTAGTTTTCCCATTCGTTATGGTCGTCTGCCTTTTTGTCCTATTGTACCATATCGGGGAGATAGCCGATACGCAAGCAGCCCCACTGTTTTCCGGCGACGACGAGGGGAGCTGCGATATCGACGACCAGTTCGCCCCCGGCAGCGATGGGACGCCGGAAAGCCTGTCCGATGATCGCATTGCTCCGCGTGCCGGCCAGCGAGATGGGGTCCTGCATCTTTACCTTTGCCCGCGCCGGGTTCGTGTGCGTGGGCATATACCCGTTTTTGTCCATGACGACCACGTACGTTATCCGCTTGTCCGCCTGGGACCAGGTCTTCAGCAGCGGCAGCACTTCAGCCTCGAAGTAGCGGTTTGCCCGTGTCGCGAATTTGTCCGGTTCGTTTGTCTTCGTGTAGTTTTCGTCAAAGAGCGCGGCATCATCGAGCCTGCCCTGCCGGACCGCTCCTTCCAGGAGCGTCGCAAGCGAGGCGGCACAGGACCGGAGCGATTCTTCCATCGCGTTATCCGTCGCGTCTTTCTTGACGCTGCACAGCTGGCTGTACAGGCTTAGTGCGTAGGACGCGACGGAATCTCCTGATGCGGAAATCGTCGCCGCGAGGCCCTTCGCGTCGGCCGCGTAGCCCGAGACTTTTTCCATGTTCTGCAAGACGTCCTCGGAGACCTGCGCCTGCTCCTCCGAGGCCGTGGCGATCTGCCGGATCATGTCGACGGTCTGTTTGACCTCCTCGGCGATTTTTTTGAGTGATGCTTCTGCATGTTTAGAACGGTCGATATTGTCCGCGACCCGGCTGAGCGTTGCGTCCATTGTCGTGAGCGAGTTGTCGGCCTTTTCCTTCACGTCCTTGATCATGTCGCCGATTTCCTTGGTCGCGGCGGCTGTTTTGTCCGCAAGCTTCCTGACCTCGTCCGCTACGACGGCGAACCCGCGGCCCTGTTCACCTGCCCGGGCGGCCTCGATCGCGGCATTCAGGGCCAGAAGGTTCGTTTGGCCTGCGATTTCATTGATCACCAGGATGATCTTGTCGATATGGTCGGTTGCCGTCGAGAGGGCCCGGTTCGTTTCCGCCCAGGTGGAAACGTTTTCCGAGAGGAGCTCGATACTCTTCACGTTCTCATCAATCGCCTTTTTCGCGAGGTCGGCGTTGTCGGAAGACGATGTGCCTGCTTTTGCCGCTGTCGTTGCGTTGCGGGCGATTTCATTGATGGTGGAACTCATCTCCTCCATGGCCGTAGCGACCTGTGCGGCCTGTGAACTCAGCTTGTCGGACATATCCTGCAGCTGGCTCGATACCTGTTTCATGGAATCCGAGGTTTTCGTAAGTTGGTAACCGACGGAGAACGCTTTTTTAAAGTTCTCGCCGAGTTTTCCGACCAGCATATTCAAATGGGACCGGATCTCCCCCGGTCCCCCGCGCAACGCCGCCTGCGATGAAAATTGCGTTGCCAGGTCCGGCCGACCGGCAGAACTCCGAAACAAATGCTGCTTCAGTTCCCCATTAAACCGGTTGAAGGAACTTCTGAACAGGAGATACAGGTTCACCGCAAGGGACAAAGAGAGCAGACAAAAGGTAAAAATTGTTGTTCCTGTCATGGATTGGTCCTCGATAGTCAAGTGATTGATAACCATCATATCGGCAGGAACGGGACGAAACTTTAACAGCGGTCGCAGCGGTAACCGACGTTTTTTTCAGCTCACTTTTTTTGCGCAAACTCGATCGTCGCGTCCTTCGGGACGTTCAAGCCTGCTTCGACCTCAATTGCTTTCAGGATGCCGGAAGGCACGAGACAGGCCCCGTGCTTCAAGTGCTTTGCCGCGGACCGGTACACGGGGTTGGTCAGAAACCCGGCAAGCGGCGCAAACCGGTCAAGGACCATGATATCGGGCAGCATTTTTTTTACCATCTCGCATTCCGTGTCCAGCGAGAGTGTTATTTTGCCGCCCGGCCCTTTTTCCGCAGTAAGGGTGACCGTAAACCCGCATGCGCCTGAGTGTATGATGACCTTTGTCATGACCGGTTTTCACTTTCTCCCTGCTGAGCTAAGGAAGAAGAGGCAGGGAGGCCCGGGGAAAGTAGCCTCCCTGCCCCTGCAACCCCATTATCACCGGGAGGGATTTCCGGTGATAATTCCGACTTATGCTTACCACCCCCACCTGTCCTCCCCTTGGCAAGGGGAGGGAGGCGAAGCCGTGGAGGGGTATGCTTACGCCTTGATCTCCACCGCACTATTGGCTTTTTCGAGCAGTTCCTTCAGGTTCGGGAACTTGTCCTTCATGTGAGGGATATGCATCGCCTGCATGAATTCTTTTTCAAATGCCGGGTCCGTGGCGATCTCGACGAACTCCACCCATCGCGCCCGCTCGTTCGCCTCTTTTCGCTTGCCGCGGTTGAGGAGGGCCATGCGCGAACCATCGCCGGCCGCGTTGCCCACGGCGTAGACCATATCGATGGGGCAGTCGGGGAACATGCCGAGCGTGAGCGAGGCCACCTTGTCGATGTGGCTTCCGAAAGCGCCGGCAAGGATCACGCGGTCCAGCGTGGCGATACCGAGCTTCTTCATCATGAGTTTTGCGCCCGCGTAGAGCGCGCCTTTCGCGAGCTGGAGCGCGCGCACGTCACCCTGGGTCACGGTGATGTCCTGGCCGATGGAGGTCTCGTTTGCCCAGGCCAGCACGTATTCGGGCTTTCCCTCCGCGTCCTTCCTGACCCGCGGCGTACCCAGGTCCATCACGAACCTGCCGGACTTGTCGACGATGCCGGCCTTGAACATCTCGGCCACGACCTGGATGATGGCGGAGCCGCAGAGCCCCTTGGCGTCCACCTTCACGATATGCGTATGCCAGTCCGCCTTGCCGATGACCTTGTAGCGCGGTTCTTTCGTCGCGGGATCGATCTCCACGGTCTCGATGGCTCCCGGCGCCGCGCGCATGCCGAACTTGATCTGGGCGCCTTCGAAAGCCGGGCCCGTGGCGCATGAGGTCGAGCAGACTTTGTTCCGGTTACCCATGAGCAGTTCGCCGTTCGTACCGATGTCGATGATCAAAACGTTCTCGTCCTGGTTATAGGGTTCTTCTGCGATCAGGACGCCGACGTTGTCCGCGCCTACGAAGCCCGCTTCGATGGGCAGCACGTGGATGTAGCCGGCGGGGTTGATCCTCAGGCCCAGATCGCGGGCCTTGATGTCGAGGGAGCTCTGGACCGCGGGGATAAAGGGCGAGCGTCCGATGTACTCCGGGTTCAGTCCGAGAAAAATATGGTGCATGGCCGTGTTGAACACGATCGTGAGATCGTCGATCACGTAACCGGGGTTGGGGCCGTCTTTTTTTATTTCCGTGACAACGCGCTCGATGATTTCGTTCAGGCCCTGGATGATCGCCTTCTGCATGGTCTCCAGGCCGGCGCCGGGATTGCTCATGGCGTAGGTGATGCGCGACATGACGTCCTCGCCGTAAGGCACCTGGGGGTTCATCATGGACTCGGTGTTCACCACCTTGCCGGTATTCAGGTCGGTGAGATAGCCTACGCAGGTCGTCGTGCCGATGTCCACGGCAAGCCCGTAGCTGGCGTCAACAAAGCCCGGCTCTGCCTTTATGATCTCCTTGTCCATCCAGACCGTGACCGTCGCCTTCCACTCACCCTTGCGCAGCACGTCCTGGAGGTCCTTCAGAACCAGATAATCGAAGGTCAGTCCCGTGAGGCCGTAATCGTCCTCGAGGAACTTGAGCACGCGCTCCCAGTCGCCGGTGGTCATGTCGTGAAGCGTCGGCTGCTTGAGCTCTACATTGTACTTCTTCACGGCCGGGTCGAGCTTGATCGTCAGCTCTTTGGCCGCCTTGCGCACCACCTGCTTGCCCGCGCGCGAGCGCTCGGGGACGAAGACCTTCACGTCTCCCCGGACCTCGCACTGGCACGCAAGCCTGATCCCGGGGCCGTCCTGCGGCTTGATGTGTTTCATTTCATCGGGCGACGGAACGGGCGGGAAGATGTGCGCCATGCCCGATTCGATGTTGTCCTTCTCGAAGTAGCCCTCTTCGATCCGGACCTTGCACTTGCCGCAGACCTTTTTGTTGCCGCACAGCGCTTCGATGTCAACGCCCAGGGACTGGGCCGCCTGGAGGATCGTCTTTCCTTCCTCTACTTCGCCGCGCCTGCCCGAAGGCTGGAATATGACTTTATGTTTCTTAATCATGCAATTCCTCCAAATTGACAAAACTTATGAAACCACGGATGAACACAGATCAACACAGTTGAATAAAAAATTCTATACCTGGATTCCCGCCTTCGCGGGAATGACGATTCTCATTCCGCATTCTGCGAAGCAGCGTCTTTTCTCCCGTACGGGCAGATGTTGATGCACAGCCCGCAATTGGGTTTTCCTTCGGTCAGTCGCTTGGCTTCCTTGTGGCTCCTGCAGGCTTCGAGCCGCACCAGCTCCACAAAGGGGGAGGTGCGGGACCATTCCGCTCCCGTGATCGCCTGCGACGGGCAGTACTGCACGCAGAGCATACAGTCGCCGCAGAGACTGTGCTCCATGGCCCGGTCCGGCTCGATCAACGCGTCGGTCAGCACCGTGACCAGTGAGAGCCTGGGGCCGTAGTCCGGGCTGATGAGGAGACCGTTTTTCCCGATCCATCCCAGCCCGGCGGTCGTTGCCGCCATCTTGTGGTTGAAGAGCGAGTACAGCTTTGAAATGAAGGTCCCTTTTATCCGGTCCGAGTCGGGCGGTATGGCCAGTGTGCGATGGCCCCGGGATTTGAGGAACCGGACCGCGCGCTTCTGGAGCTTCATGAGCAGGCTCAAGGTGTCCTCGTTCAGCCTGCGGTCCACACCGATGGACACGGCAATGTCCAAGTGGGCGATCTCGCCGCTCATATGCCCCCGGAGCCCTGCAATTCCTACGACTGCGGCGCCGAGGTTCAGCAACTCATTCCGGAGTTCGGCCTTCATTTCGCTTTCTTTGCTTCCACCTCATCCTTCATCTTCTTGAGCGAGGCGATCATGTTGATGGCGTCCTTCAGGGCGTTCGTCGCGTCCTTGGCGTAGCCGTCGGCGCCGTACTTGTCGGCAACGTCCTGGGACACGGGCGCGCCGCCGATCATGATCTTCACGTTCGGGTTCTTGGTCCTGAGGTCGTCGATCACCTTTTTCATGCCCGTCATGGTCGTGGTCATCATGGCCGAAAGGCAGACCAGGTCGGAATCGGTGCGGAGCTGCTCCTGTACGAACTTGTCGAGCGGCACGTCGCGGCCCAGGTCGTAGACCGTGAAGCCGGCCACGTCGAACATCATCTTGACGATGTTCTTGCCGATATCGTGCACGTCGCCTTCCACGGTCCCGATCACGACCGAACCTTTGACCCCGAGGTCCAGTTGTTTGACGTGGGGCTTCAGGATGTCCAGGCCCGCATAGAGCGCATCGGCGCACATGAGGAGTTCGGGCACGAAGTATTCCTGGGCCTCGAACATGCGGCCCACTTCCACCATGCCGGAGACGAGCCCGTTGAAGATCGCGTCGTTGGCCTCCATGCCCACGGTCAGCGCTTCCTGCGCCGCCTCTTTCGACGTGTCCTCGTCATAGGAGATCACGGCGTTTCGCAGTTTTTCCAGCAGCTCTTTTTTCTTTTCTTCGGTTACCATAGGATTACCTCCTGTAATTTTTTACTTCGTCCATCATCGCCTTGAAATTCTCCGCCGGCACCGTGGGCCAGATGTCGCAGCCGGGCCAGACCGCGCTCACGCCGTCGTCCATGCATTTCTTGATCGTCTGGCGGACCAGGTCCGGCGTTCCCGCCACCAGCACGTTGTAGGGATCGTAGTTCCCGAACACGAGCGTCTTGGGGCCGAGCTTCTTGCGCGTTTCGGCAACGTCGTTCTTCTGGTCCACGCTGACCGCTTTTGCGCCGCTCTCGGCCATGGACGGGACGATGTCGTTCGTCTTGCCGCAGATATGGATCACGCTCGGGACCGTGATTTTGGCAAAGATCTTTTGGAGGTAGGGCAGGATGAGGCTCTTGAACACGCGGGGGGAGAGCACGTCCGAGGTCGCTCCCATCTCGCGCACCGTGATAAAGTCCACGCCCGCCTTTTCGTACTGCCCCGCAACCTGGATGATCACATCGGACAGCTGATCGAGAAGTCTGCCGATCTTGTCCGGCTTCTTGAAGGACAGCTTCAGCAGGTCGTTGAGCTCCATGACCTGGCCCGCGAGCGTGAAGGGGCCCAGTACGTAGGAACCGACAACGGCCTCGGCGCCGATGTCCTTTTTCATCAATTTGATCGTCTCCACCATGAGCGGCACCCTGCCGCGCGCGGTAAGGTCGGAGGGGATGGCGATCTCCATCTCGGCCTCGTTGTGGATAAGCTTTTTCTTGATCGTCGGATACAGCAGGTCCTCGGAATGGGCGTAGACGTTGATCTCGCAGCCCATGGCCTCGGCTTCGATGCAGAGGTCGAAGGGGGCGATGCCGCACTCGAACCCGAACAGCTTGTACGTAGAGGCCGCCGCCGCGGCCATCATCTTGGCGTCCAGGTGCGTGGCCGCGAATTTCTGGCCGAGGGACTTCAGCCCCTCGGTGGTCACGTTGCCCATACCGCTGAAGCAGGGCGGCCGGTCAACTTCTTCTCCGGCGAAGAGCTTTAGGACACGTTCTCTTGAATTTAGTGTTGTCATGCATCCTCCCTTGCGTCAAAATTGATATCTCGCGGAGGCGCGGAGATCGCTGAGAAAAAAGCAGAATCAATCCCACCTCTGCGAGAGCCGCAGTTGTCAGTTATTTTCTTGCTGCTCCCGAAGTCAGTTTCTCTATGAAATCCGAAAAGTACTTCTTGATCGGAATATTTGCGTTGTCGGAAAGCTTTTGTGTCTCGTCGTAAACCAGCGTGGACAGCAGCACCTGCGCTGCGGCAACGGCCGGGAAAATCCGGGGCGCCGTGACGATGGGGCCGTAGAAGTTGAAATCGCTCCAGATGGCCGATGCCATGCCCTGCACCACGGCGTCCATGGCCTTGAACCCGTCAAGGCTCCAGATGGTCTTTGCCTCTTTCCACATGTGCGTGCCGTTCGAGTAGGCGCCGCCGCAGGGGAGTCCGAGCTTCTCCTTGATCAGCCTGTTGGCCACGAGCGAGAACGACGTGGCCGGCAGGTTCATCACCGACGTATCGACGATGACGGTCTCGAAACTGTCGGCGCCCTGCGAAAGAATGCTTTCCAGGGACTTGAGGCGGCCGGCCGGGGACTGGTCGGCGTCGTCAAAGGCCTGGACCACGACATGCTTGATGCCGAGGTCCTTCAATTTTTGGACCTGCCCTTTGATGTCCTTGTCCCAGGGCGTGATGCTGTTGTACAGGAACTTGTCCTGGAGCCCGAGCTTGGCCACATACTCCGTTGCCTGCGCCCGCTTTTCAGCGACCCACATGTCGATGCCGAAGGGCATGGTCGTCGTCTCGCGGTAGAAGTCGATATAAATTTTCGCCTCTTCCGGAGAGTTTGCCACCATGGCCACCATGGACGGGATGCCGGTCGAGGCGGAAAGTTCTTCCTGTTTTTTGATGAGCTCTGCCGCCTGTTTGCGGTCGAAATTCCCTTTCCGGTCCGTCACGATCCGGTCCTTGTTGTGAAACATCGAGGCGATCAGGAGCGGCGGGTTCTCGCCGGGCTGCCCGCCGACCTTGATGCCGTCCATGGCGAATACTTTCTGTTCCTGTTTGAATCTAAACATGCCAGACCCCTTTTTGCGTTGTATTCATGATCACGAAAAGATGAACGTTGTATGATTGCGGAAAAAAGGGGGAGCCTTCGAAACGCTCCCCCATCGAGTTGTATTTAGAACACGCCATGGTCGAACTTGGGCTGCGGCAGATACTCCCACTTCTCGCCCTTGCGGAACTTCGCTTCGATATCGAGGCACTTCAAGGCATACTCGAAGGCATAGGGAATGCCGGGTCCGCCGGGAACGAAGCCCCCGAGGATCATGCCGACCGAAGCAGCTTCGAAGATCTCGCCCGTGGTGGCGCCGGCATTGATGGCCGGGATCACGTGGATGATGCACCGCGGCGAGCAGTAGGCCACGCCTCCGGACATGAACATGAGCTCTTTCACCTTGCGGGAAAGGGCGCCGTCAGCGAAGATGCTTGCATAAAAATCAGCGAACGTCCTGCCCGGCTCGGGCGTCACGGTGTTGATGATCTGGAACATGCGCGGTACGAAGCCGCACTGTTTCTTCATGTACTCATTTACTTCTTCCAACGACATTTTCTTATCAGCCATTTTTACTTCCTCCTTTTGCCCGGAGGCTTTCTGTGCCCCGGAAAACAGTTTCTTCAACTCCTCCAAAATACCCATTCATCGACCTCCTTTCCTGCTGTGAAAAGATGCCACCTCCTTCTGTTGTCGAAATGTCCTCCCCGTCTCCCGTTGCCGGGAAAACTGTTAGCGGAACCACGGGTTTCGCTCCGCGAAACACACAGATCAACACGGTTGAAAACCGTAAACCTGAATCTGAAGTCACGGGCTTCATATCCGTGTGTGCGGCCAGAGCCGCACCTGTGTTCATCCGTGGTTGCCTCCTATAATTTCGTTTCGAACGCCATGTCGTGGAACTTCTTGAGGTTCTCGTAAGGAATCGTGGGGGGGATATCGCACCCGGGCACCAGGATGAACCCCTTGGCCTTGCCGACGACGTCGATGATGTCGCGGCAGGCCTTCTCCACTCCCGCGACGTCCTGGTTCAGCAGCACGTGCACAGGCGCGACGTTGCCGCCGAAACTCATCTTCCCCTCCAGCGCCTCCTTGGCTTTGGCAATGTCCACCTTCTGGTCGAAGAAGATCGTGCTCGCCCCCGTGGCAGGGAACAGGTCCAGGCGGTCGCCGGTGTTGCCGCAGATGTGGAGGATCGAATACACCCCCTTGCTCTTGGTCCAGTCCGTGAGCTTCTTCAGGCCGGGCACGGCGAATTTCTCCATCTGCTTTTTGTTGATCAGATCTCCCGAGGCGGTCGGGTCGGCGATGCTGATGCACGGGAGGCCGTCGCGGACCAGCGGCTCGTAGAGATGGATCAGCAGGTCAGCGCAGAAGCTGACCATCTTTTCAACGAAGGCCGGTTTCTTGAAGGTCGCTTTCATGAACGCTTCCTCGCCCACGATGCGCGCCGCCAGAGTGAACGGCCCCCAGCAGGTCATCGTCACGAGGTAGGTGTCGCCGATCTTCTCATTGACGCGCCGGGTCGCCTCGAGCACCGTCTGGACGACCGGCTCCTTGTGGACATCGGCGATGTTGAGCTTTGCCAGGTCCTCTTCGGAGTTGACGAAGTGGCTGGTCATGTCGGGAGCGCCCATCTCGCGGTACTTGATGCCGACCCCGAAGGCTTTTCCGAGCGCCAAGGCGTGAAAGTTGTTATAGCCCGAGCCCACGTACACAACGTCGCTCCGGATCCGTGCCGCCTCGGCCACACACATCTCGGTCATTTTCTGCGGATCGTTCGCGAGCGCCTCGAAGGTCGTCCCGAAGTCCTTGATCGACCACATGCCCGCGCCGAACAGGGTCACCGGGAGCCTGTCGGGCTTCCCCCCCTCGAATGCCTTAAGCATAACTTCCTTTGGTTTCATAGTTATCTCCCTCCGAACATGAATAGACATGCAGACGATTAAAAGTTGATGCGTCAGTGCCTCACGCATTATTCATTCGATCATACCGCGATACTATGGATCGTTCGCTTGAACTCTTCGAGGTCAACCGGCGCTTCGATTGCCACGGACGGGCCGTCGTTCATGCCGCCCCCGACGCGTACTATGGGCAGATCGGGATCCACGGTTTTTATGATTTGCACAGCATCCTCCGTGGAAAGACCAAAAGGTTCTGAGTCAAGGACAATGAGATCAAACAAGCCGAACATCACCTTATGGACGGCCATTGACGGATGTTCGACGGTTTCCACGTCATACCCCTCGTTTCTCAGCATGGCGTAGAGGCTCTTGCTCAGAATGGGATTAGAGGAGCAGAGAAGGATCTTTTTCATGACGACGGTTAATGTTGCATTTACGGTGCCATGAAAAAAGGGATGTGCTGCCGCTTCCGTACTGTCACTTGTCGGATTAGTGAGATCACCCGTACTGTTCGTCAGACGCGCACCGCAAGGACCGGCAATTATGCGAAAACGTGGGGCAATCTTTTAAATTCCAATCGAACCTATTACCCTGGTGCGCGCCTCAAGGGGAGGTGATGCGGTTGGAGTATGCGGATTTCTCTGCGTAAAATTGTAAGTTGACATCATCTCCAATTATAGAGTAGATGAAAAATTCCCCACCGTGCGAGGTATTTTGCCTCACGTTTCCGAAAGTAACGAAGTTCTTTTTTATCCTGTTTGGTATGATTTTGGTGCGACGCAGACCCGTTGCGTCCGCACTGGGCAAGCAAAAACGCAAGGATCTTTTGTCTCGCGTTCGCGCGGCGTTTTTGGCATCGTCATTGCAAAAGATTTATCATCCTAAAAACGGCGGTTGCTTTTGTTAATCCACAAAGAACGCAAAGAAAATCAAGAAAATAAAATCTTATAAACGTTCACCTTCTGGGTGATACGGCTTTTTATTCCAAAGGTCTGATTTTTCTCTGCGATCTCTGAGTTCCCTGCGGTTAACTGCTCTTATAGTGTTCAGTGGGGGGCAGCAGGATTGCCGGTAAAGGATGGATTCATGAAAACAACAGTTGTATGCGGACTTTTAGGTTCGGGAAAAACAACGTTCATCAGGAATTTTGTGCAGCAGGGATCAGAGAAGACCGTGGTCCTGGTGAATGATTTCGGCGCTGCAGGGATCGACGGAGAAATTTTTTCTGCAGAAGGCATCGAAT
This sequence comes from Nitrospirota bacterium, assembly GCA_963769335.1. Lineage (GTDB taxonomy): Bacteria > Nitrospirota > UBA9217 > UBA9217 > UBA9217 > JAJYKN01. The sequence goes on from CAVYLT010000091.1 coordinate 40,007, forward strand.
CCGTGGAACTTCCGAGCGGTTGTGTATGTTGCACGCTCAAATTCGACCTCATCACGACGATCGATAGGATCATTCGTGAATTTGCGCCTGAACACCTCATGATCGAACCGAGCGGCGTGGCTTCACCCTCGGGGGTGCTCGAAGCGCTCGAAAGCACCGGTATTAGAGCCGTAACTGTTGTTGGCATCATCGATGCCGTGGAGTTCGTTGAGCTCCAGGAATCGGGCATGTACGGGAGTTTCTTTGCGGACCAGGTTGCTCTTGCAGATGTGATCCTGGTGAACAAGACGGACCTGGCAACCGAAGCAACTATCGGTGAAACGATGAAGCGCATTGAATCCATGAACCCGCGAGCTGTTTTGTTTCGCACAAAGAACGCCGAGATTCTGGAGCCTCTGCCCGCGGCGTCAAAGGGTGTTCGCGAAAAGAGCAATGGCCAAGGGCACGTTCATTTGGGCACGATGACCATCAGGCCGCAGAGAGTGCTTGACCTGGTTTTGTTTACGAAAGACATGGAGGACCTGGCACGGGGAAAATTCGGGACCGTGGCGAGAGCAAAGGCCCTTGTCCGGACGGAGCAAGGGCCTTATCGATTCGACATCGTGTTCGGGAAAATGGACTACGTTCCCTTTGATAAAGATATAGAGGACAGCAGGATCGTGATCATCGGTCAGGGACTTGATGCAGAGGGAATAAGGCGGATGCTGGAATAACATCGAAAAAGCTATAGATTCATGACCAATTTCTTAAATTGCCTTACGGAAAGTATGGTAGTATTAAATATTTTCATCGGCTGGTCAAAGTCGCTGTCTCCGGTCACGAAATAATCAGCGTCTGAGATAAGCGCGCAAGCGAGAAACTTGGCATCTTTTTGATCCCGAGGAAAATCGATAAGAATATCAGCGTCCACAACGGTAGTGAGTGAATCGATAAGAGTAAACCAGGCTTGCAGGATATCTTTAGGAAGGCAGAATTTGTCGCGCCTGAGAACTTCTTTATATTCTTCAAGGATTGCCGGGCTGACTATCCACTCTATGTCGGGCTGCAAAGCAACGTACAGCAATACTGCCTCGGGATCCTTATCTTTCAGTGCGGCTGATACCAGGACATTGGTGTCGATGATAACCCTCATGTCCGTGCCCGGTATGCGGCGATCTCCTCTGCGATGATGTCCTCGGTGACTGTCTTTGCAACGGGCAATGCCTGAGTTTTTTTGAGGAGCGCCCGAAGCTCTTGCACACGCTTGCTCCGCTCTTCGTCATCGGCGATCACAACCACTTCGACCCGCTGACCAGCTTGGAACGGCAGATCGGAGAGCGTAAGGCTTTTCGGGTCCTTTATAGTTATATATTTTCTATAGGCGCGCATGAAGTTCCTCGATAGGAAAATAATACCATAATAGACATGCGTGTCAATGACTTATTCAATTCGAATAGCAGCATTATTTACGCATGGTTCCTTTGCGATCTCCTCTGCATTGTGCGCCGACATCAAAATGCAAGACACGACTCCATGAGATTCCGGATCGTTGTCATCGTCATCGGTCAGGGACTTGATGCAGAGGGAATAAGGGGGATGCTGGAGTAGTGAGCAATAGAGCTAGCGTCAGCTGAAGGTTCTCGTTACATCGCCGCTTCCGCTGCGATGTGTCCTGCCAATGTTGTAACAAATGACCTAAGCCCTGTCATATCGCTCATCTCGGAATATACACCGGATTTGGAAGCAGTTCGAGGTGATAAAATGACAGTGGCAGCCGTGTAAAGCTGTTCCGCCATCAGCTTCTTGCAGAGAATGTTATAACGCTCCGCATACGAGGCATCCTTGAACTCAGGGAGCACCGGAAAGTTCGGAGAAACATCTTTTACCGTCGTGCGTGAAGCCTTAGCATCTTCGAGCAATATCAGATACCCGGCAAACGGCCTTTTGCTTTCACCAAATGCCCCTTCACGGTAAGCAGTCCAAAGATCAACCGCAGTCCCAAGCGCTTCTTCACAGCGATTATTGGCGTTATTGCCGAACGAAGGACCAACCTGGGACTTGAACTCAATTGCCGCAACCAGTCTTCCATTGTTCATCACAAGCAGGTCCCACAACTTAGTAGGACGGAAAAAGCCCGGCAGTGTAAGTAGTCTGCGTTGAAGCATGATCTCGGCATCGACAAGTCCGTTGGCGTGAACGATATCTACGACTAAATTAATAAACCCATTCATGTTGCTGCCTGCTGTTACCGCACTCCTTTCACCTTGATCAGTCTTGCCGCCAGCTCGCTGCTTTTTAGCAGCCTTTTTCCTGCCTGACCAGAACTTCCTGACAGCAGCGCGGGCCTTTGAATCATAATCAGCAAGTTCAAGCGGCATCATCCACTCCCTTATCATCAACTTCCCCAAGGATGCTTCGTTCCTCAGGCGTTAATTTATAAAGCTCGAACGTAATGGCGTTGCATGCGACGATGTCCCGCTGTTCGGCGGCGGCTCTCAGCTTTGTTTTAATCTTTTCCGGAACATCCTGCCAAAGTGGGATATGAATGCGTCGCAAGTACTGGGCTTGAAACCGCAGATACCCTCCCCGCATTTTCGTGGAATAGGTCGTGATAACAAGACGGGTGACATCCGACAGAAGCACGGCCTGTAGAGCTTTTAAATCCCATGTGTCGGATGTTATGTAATAGAGGTTGTGGTGGGGGTAATACTTGCCTTCCTCATATACGATATTTGCTTCACCCTTGATATCGGGAATAAGGAGTTTAGGCATATGCGTGATTGTTGGTGTAATCCGGTCAATGGTACGATACCAGCGCTCGCTATTTCGCTTCGCCACATTCCGGTTGCAGATCACCGTTTTGTGCCTATTTAAATATGCCGCCAGCTTCGGATATTTTTTTAAATTCACCAATCCGCCATCATCGTCAAAAGGATTGATGACGCCCTTACCGTTCCATTCCACCTTACCTGCTCGGATATCCTTAGTCATGACAAGCGGTAGCTTGCGATCCTTTTCCACGTCAAGCTCGTCATATGTGCCGACATAGACTTTATCCGCACCAGTCGCTACCCCGATGCCAACTTTGCACCCTGCCTCTTCCAACGTCGGATAGGTCGCTTCAAGCCGTCGTAAAACTGCAAGTTCGTCGAACGCCTCAAGAACCCACGGCTCGCTGCTGTTCATGATGCCGGATACTTCATGCACAACACTATTTGGTTTTAATGAATTGGCGCGCATGTTATGGCTAAGCTTAACTAGCGTCTCTTTATCAACTTGCGGACGATGGGCTATACGAGTGGCTGCCGACTTTTCCCGGGAGATTACCGTAATGGCCGGGTATGCGCTCACTTCGGAATGAAAGGCGTCGGTATCCACCATATCAATGTAGTATTTCAGATGAAAATCCTTTGCCACCATCTTTCGAAGCGGTCCGCCGTAACGGTTCTTCATCCACCGGTCAGAGCAGATGAAACCAACTGAACCTTTAGGCTCCAGGAGGTTTAATGATTTTTCGATAAAGGGAATATACAAGTCAGCTCGGTCATAGAGGGTATCAAAGCGCTGCCGGTATTCAGCTAGCAGGATAGCGGGAATTAGTTCCTGACGCACATAGGGAGGATTGCCTACGATATGGGTGAATTGAAAAGGCAAATCAGCTAGAAGGAAATCCCCTTGTATCAGCCAAGCATCAAGCAACTTTTCAGTGACAGAGTTAGATATGCCTTTTCCCCTGAGAAGATTTCTGAGTTGCAAACGTGTTTCAACAAAGCTTTTTCGGTGCAGTTCAATTGCACGAATGGAATCTTTAAGATCAGATACCGGATCGGCATGCTTAAGCGCATGTGATTTGTAAGAATCAAGAAGGCGCTCTACTACCACCAGAAGAAAAGCCCCCTCCCCAAACGATGGTTCCAGTAGGCGCTTCCTGTGAAGAACGGTAGTAGTCGAATAGCCCGTTAGATCCAGGATAAACTCAACCACCTCACGACGCGTAAACACCGCGCCCCGCTCCTCAATGCCCGCCGCAGCCAAGTGTTCAACAGCTGTCTGAAGCCGGTCCAAGCCGGGCAATGCAATTTGTGATGGTTGAACAGTAGTCATTCTTTTTAGTGCCCGCTATATACTAAGGCTTCAGGTACGCGAATGTAGCCGGGAATCTCCGATATGTGACCGTTAACGTTGACATCCTGATCAATTCGCAATTTTGAGCATCTACGAAATTCTATTTCGGCAGAGAACAACACGTAGCCGAAGGATTCACATAGTGCACCCGGGAATTTAGTAAGTTGATGATACCAGGTTCCGTCCTTGTGGTAGAGTGCATGCTGCGCACCGATATTCCAACGCCTATTTAACAACTCACCAACATTGCTTCCCATTAGCGGCCTCCTAGTCCAGTTACTCACTCTAATTCAAGATTTGCCTAGTTTGACGAGCCCAGGAAACCCAATAATAGATCACTCTATTTGAAGGTCATCCAATCTATCTTTAATGGTTGACATATCTTTCCTCGATTCTGAAAATTTCAAGATGGAGCCGCAGGTTTGTGCCATTCGGTTTTTTAAGAATTGATTGAATCATTCTTCCGTAAAGTAATCCGAATCCACCCTTCTTATCTCATACTTCGCCATTGAAGTTGTCCCCAATCCATAATCTATCATCAGTTCCGCAAGCGTTCTCCCATCAATCAGGATCACTTTGGGATCGATGCTCTCAACATACTTCACGGCATCTTCGGAAAACCTGCCCGTTGTAATGAAGACACCCTTCTTTGCTCTCTTCCCGTGAAGCGCACCAACAAACTTCTGAATCTCCGGCCGGCCCACGGCGCCTTCCCATCTCTTGGCTTGCAGATAAATCACATCCAGTCCAAGGCGATCTTCCTTGATGATACCGTCAATCCCTTCATCACCACTCTGACCGATTGACTTGCCCGCGTCCGCATGAGAGCCGCCATATCCAAGCGACACCATGATATCGACAACCAGCCGTTCGAAAAACTGGGGAGAATTTCCTTTGATGCGCTCCAGAATTTCGGCAGCTAAGTCGCCCCGGATATTCAGATAGGCTTTTTGAAGTGTCTCTTCTGGAGTTTCTACAGGTGAAGTGTCGTGGTGCCGTCCATTCGGGGCTTGATCGGACTTTGTTGTATGGAATGCGACGAACTCAGGAAATTGATCAAGGATCTTTACATCGATGCGGTCATGGCCTTTCTTATACAGCTCTTTGCCCCGCTCGGTAATGCGGAACCAGCCCCGTCGCGGTGATTCAAAAACATTTGCCTGAACAAAATAGCTCTTCGCCCAGGCAATGCGATTGTCGAATTTTGTTTGTGTCCCGCTCGGAAGCAACTCCCGAAGATCAGCCTCGGCAATATTCATGCGCTTGCCGATAATTTCCCTCGCCTCTTTCATGGAGTGCTCTTTGCCGTCCGCGGCGACGTCCAGCAAGGGCTTGAAGAAAGACTGAAAATCAGGAACTGCCATGAGCGATCTCCTTGCTAATTCCGGCAGTATTGGTGGTTATTATCCAAGGCAAGAATACAATAACGATGAGGAAATGGCAAGAAATTTAAAGGTAATTTGCAGCGATTGCGAGATAAATTGATAAGACGAGTTGATTAAATCTGATGATAATAGAATGCAGAAGCATAAAAAAGAGCAGCACGTTGGAGGGTTTCTTCTCCATGCTGCTCCCTTTTCGTTCTATGACGCCTTCTTTATTTCGCGTTCGGAATGAAGAGCGCGTTGCCGTTCTTGTCCTTGTACGCCGCGACGGTCTTTTGGCCCTCGGGAGAGATGATCCAGTTTACGAACTCCATGGCTTCCTTGTATTTTATGGTCTTGAACTTTTCCGGGTTTACGGCCATCACTCCGTACTGATTGAACAGCGTAGGGTCGCCTTCCAGGACAATGAACATGTCCAGCTTATCCTTGTCCTTTGTGGCGAGCCAGGTTCCCCGGTCTGTGAGCGTATAGGCGCGCTTCTCATTGGCGATGCGCTGGGTTTTTTCCATGCCCTGGCCCGCGTCGAGATACCATTTTTTACCTTTGGGATCGATCCCGGTTTTCTTCCAGATCGCAAGCTCTTTGGTGTTCGTACCCGATTTGTCGCCGCGGGAGACAAAGGACGAACCCGATTCGGAGATCTTCCTGAAGGCCTCGGTCGCAGACTTCATGCCCTTGATCTTCGCCGGGTCGCTCGTCGGGCCGATGATCACAAAGTCGTTGTACATAACGTCGTGGCGGTTCACGAAATGGCCTTCTTCCACTGCCTTGAGCTCCTGCTCCTTTGCATGCACGAAGACCACGTCGGCATCTCCGCGCTTGCCGATCTCGATCGCGGCGCCCGTGCCCACGGCGACCACGTCGATCTTGATCCCTGTTTTTTTCTCGAAGATCGGAAGCAGATAGTCAAAGAGCCCCGAGTTTTGCGTACTCGTGGTCGAGGCCATGCGGATGCGCGTCTCCGCCGAAGCTACCGCAGTGCTGCCGATGATCAGGAAAGCCAAAATCAATACGAATAATCTTCTCATGTATCCCTCCGCAGGATGAAATATGGCTGCAACTTTTCTTTTCCGCAGAATCACCTATCTTTTCTTCCGTTGCTTCGCAGACGCGGCCGACGACGGAACAGCATCGGGATTAAAGAGACGCACGCCATGTTTCGTATACTTCGCGATAATGCCCTGTCCTTCGGGCGAGGTCACGAAGGCGATGAAATCCATTGCTTCGCGGTAACGGACATTCGGAAAACGGCCGGGGTTAGCGGCGATCACACTGTAAAGGTTCTTGAGCGCTGGGTCGCCCTGGAGAAGCACCTTCAGATCGAGCTGTTTCTCGTAGTTGAGGAACGTTCCGTTGTCCGTGAGCGTATAGGCTTTCTTCTGGTCCGCGATGAGGAGAGTATCACCCATTTTGCCGCCGGTCTCAAAGTACCATCCCTTGCCCTTGGGACTGATCCCCGCATCGTCCCACAGGTCCAGCTCTCTGATGTTCGTGCCCGAATCGTCTCCGCGGGACACGAAAGGAGCTCCCGTTTCTGCGACGAGTTCGAGGGCTTCTGCGACTGTCTTCGCGGTCTTTACCCGTGCCGGGTCCTTCGCGGGACCAACGATGACGAAGGCATTATGCATGACCGCACGGCGGTTCACGCCGTACCCCTCCGCGACGAATTTTTCCTCCCGGAAAGCATCGTGTACAAAGAGCAGATCAGCCTCGCCTTTCTTGGCTATGCGAAGGGCCTTCCCCGTGCCGACAGCGATCACCTCTACGGCCGCCCCGTATTTCGTCGATTTCTCGTAGGCGGGGATGAGAATATCAAAGAGGCCGGAGTTTTGCGTGCTGGTCGTCGAGGCAATAACGAGTTTTATGTTCTTCTGTTTTATGGTTTTCTTCATGCTTTTATTTTACCTTGTACCAAGGGCTTTGCATAATGCCTTTTTTTCATAGCGCCCATGCATTCAACTCATAGGTCGTTTTTATCAAGCGCCGGTGTCTATCTATTTTATACTCCTTGAGCGGAACTTCCTTATATTCTTGGCCCCGGCAGTCCTGTTATTGTGTAGTCATTTTGTGGTACAAATGGCCGGGGGGCTGGATATCGCACTTGAAAAGTACTATTTGAAATTTTCAATCTGTGTTATATTAAACAAGTTTAACTTCTTTCCTGCGCCGCCCCGATCCATCGGGAAAACCTGACCACCTGAGGAGGAGCTTGTCTTAATGTTCCGCCTGACTTCTTTGACAATTCGCGCGCAATTAATTCTTCTTGCCCTTATTGTTGCTCTTCCTGCCGCTGCCATTATCATTTATGCAGGCTTTTCCTTACGCAACCATGAAATACAGCAGGCCCGCGTCGCTACCCGGCAACTTGCCGATCGTATTGCCTCGGAACAGACTAGTCTTGCAGCCTCGGCGGAGCAGTTAGTAAATGCCCTGGCCCAGCTGCCCGACGTCCGGAACCGCAACGTCGCCAGGATCGAATCACTCCTGCGCAATGTTCTGAAATTAAACTCTCAGTATTCAAATATCTTTATAGTCGATCTTAACGGCGCGGTCTGGGCAGCCAACTTTCCGAAAGAGCCTCCTTTTACCGTATCCGACAGACGATATTTTAAGAACGCTCTTGCAACCGGCCGCTTCTCGTCCGGTGAATACATTCTCAACAGAGCCGAGCATAAGCCGGGCTTGACCCTGGGCTATCCTTTTAAAGATGAACACGGCAAAATAATCGGGGTGATCTGCATAGGATTCAACCTCGACTATTACAAGCGGCTGCTGAGCAGGGCGGAACTGGCCTCCGGGGAAAGTTATCTGTTACTTGATCACGCTGGTGTGGTGCTTGCAAGACCAATTAACCCGGAAGAGCTCGTCGGCAGGCACTACTACCCCGATCAATTCAAAAAAATGCAGGAAGGTCCTGAAGAGGATGAATTAGTGGACTTGGCGCTTGACGGCAGACAGCGGTTCATCGCCTATCGTAAATTGCAACTGAAGAACGAGCAGTCTCCTTATATGTATGTCCGGGCAGGGATCCCGGTTGATGCCGTCCTCTCCAAGGCGAATAAAATTCTCATCTATACGGTGTCGGTTTTTTTATCGCTTCTCGCGATCGCCTTGTATATTGCATGGCATATCGTCAGGCGTTCGCTGGTGGACAGCATTGCTCTGCTGCAAAACGCCTCGCAGCGTTTGGCCGACGGAGACCTGGATGTCAAGGTTTCCGATCTGGTGGCAGACGGAGAATTGGGCCGTCTGGGTCAGACGTTCGATACCATGGCCCGCCAGCTCACCTTGCGGGAACATGCGCTGTTCGAACAGCAGGGTTTTTGCTCGAACCTTATCGGTAACGCCGCAATCGCGACCTTTGTCCTGGACAAGACCCACCGGATCATGCTGTGGAACAGGGCATGCGAATTACTTACCGGCCTGCAGGAAGAGGAGATGATCGGCACGGATGATCAGTGGAAGCCTTTCTACAGCACGAAGAGGCCGACGGTTGCGGACGTGATCATAGACAACAAGATCGACAGCATGCCGGATCTCTACAAGAGCTATTCGAAATCGGTCTTGAATCCCCAGGGGCTCAAGGCAGAGGGGTGGTATAAGAACCTCGGCAACAAGGACCGGTACATCGTCTTTGAGGCAGCGCCGATCTTCAATAGCGGGGGTATTCTGATTGCTGCCATCGAAACACTGCAGGATGTCACGGAAAGCAAAAAATTGGAGGAGCAGCTGCTCCAGTCCCAGAAGATAGAAGCGATCGGTCAGCTTGCCGGAGGAGTGGCCCATGATTTCAACAACATTCTTTCGGCAATAATGGGATACGGGCATCTCTTGCTCATGAAAATGCAGACAGACGATTATTTGCGGGGATATGTGGAACAGATCCTCCAGGCCGGGGAACGGGCATCGACCCTTACCCAGGGTCTTCTGTCCTTCAGCAGGAAGCGGATCATTAACCCTATTCCCCACGACCTGAACGACATCATTAAAAACTTCGAGAAGTTTTTGCTGAGGCTGATCAGGGAGGACATAAAAATAACGACATCCTGTACGGAAACCGAACTGCCAATCCTCGTTGATCTGGGTCAACTGGAGCAGGTCCTCATGAATCTGGTAGCCAATGCTCGCGACGCCATTCCTGCGGGAGGCGACATTGTCATTCGAACGGAGTTCCTCTCCATCGACGAGCAGTTCATCGAGGCGCACGGGTTCGGGAAAAAAGGCAACTATGCGGTCCTCGTGGTGTCGGACACGGGTCAAGGGATGGACGAAAATACGAAGATGAAGATCTTTGATCCATTCTTCACAACCAAGGGAGAGGGAAAAGGTACGGGCCTCGGGCTTTCGATGGTCTACGGCATCATCAAACAACACAATGGATTCATCGACGTCTACAGCGAGCCGGGTAAAGGGACGTCGTTCAAGGTGTATCTGCCGCTCGTCAGGGGCGGCGTTGCGGAAGTGACACGCGAGGCGGACCAGGAGAGGATGCCGGGCGGTTCGGAGACGATACTGGTTGCAGAGGATGACGCGGTCTTGAGGAAGCTTACCACCACGGTCCTGCACGATCACGGATACACGGTGATCGAGGCGGTCGACGGGGCCGATGCTGTGTCAAAATATGAAGAAAACAGGGCGCTCATTCACCTCGTTATTCTGGACGGCATTATGCCGCGGAAAAACGGAAGGGAAGCCCTTCACGAGATCCAACTGACCAACCCCTCGGTCAAGGCGATTTTCATGAGCGGCTATTTACAAGACATCATCAGCAAGCAGGGCCTGCTTGAGCCGGGCATCAACCTTGTCGTTAAACCGCTCATCCCGTCGGTCCTTCTGAAAAAAATACGAGAGGTGCTGGACGCCTGAGGAGAGGTCCGGTGCAGGATTTACGAAAGATGAAAAAATGAGTGTGCGGCTGTTTTCCGGCGCGTGAAACAAGCATGCATTCGTGATTTATTATGGAAGACCACAGACTGAAATCCTATTGTCTCGTCGTTGAGACCAAGAGCTTTTCCCGGGCCGCGCAGGCAAAGCACATGACCCAGTCCGCCATGAGCAGGCTTGTGAAAAATCTCGAGAACGAGCTCGGCGTGAAGCTCCTGCATCGCGAAGGTAAAGCTGCGGAACCCACGGCCGAAGGCCGGCTCTTCTACGAGCAGGCAAGAAGAATTCTCGAAGAGTACGAAAAAATCGAGCGCGACCTTGCTGCCGCGACAGGCCGGGCAAAAGCGTCCTTGCGCCTGGGAGCAAGCACGATCCCCGCTCTCTATCTCTTGCCCCAGGTGATATACGATTTTTCCAAGGCCCACCCCGGCGTACGGATCGATCTCTCAATGTCCGGGACCGTGAACGTTCTACGGGACCTGCAGGACGGGAGAATTGAAATCGGCATCATTGACGGAAACGCCACGGGTCACGCGGTGTCTGGAGACGCAATTGCGGAGGACGAGCTCGTCATTATAGCTCCGGAGGATCATCACCTTGCAAAGAAGAAGACTTTGACGTTCCAGGATTTGGCGACTGAGCCCTTCATCCTTCCTGACAGGGATTCCGCCTCGTGGGATTTGGTGAATGATTTTTTTCACGAAGCAGGCATCACCGCGAGAAAGCTCAATGTCCGCATGACTTTCGACAGCCCTGAGCTGATCGTGCAGATGGTCCAGGCGGGACTCGGCATTGCGTTTGTTTCAAAATGGTCGGTGTTTAAGGCGGTGAAAGAAGGAACGGTGAAGCGGCTGCGCGTAACGGGTAAGAAAATGAAGCGGCACTTTTACCTCATCGGTACCGAAAGCAACGGGGTACCGGCTTCGAACACGGCCGTAGCGTTCCGGCAGTTCATCAAGCAGTATCGCTTCTTCGTTCCCTTCTGAGGCCGCTCAGCTGATGCCGTATTTCTTCAGTTTCAGGTAGAGCGTCTTGCGGTCGATGCCGAGGAGCTGGCTGGCTTTTGACTGGTTGTTGCCCGCTTCCTTGAGCACCCTGAGGATGTAGTTCTTTTCCATCTCTTCAAGCGACGGGTTGACGCTCATGTCCGCGACGGCGGCGTAGGAAGAGATGGAGAGGTCTTCCGCGCCGATCCTGCCCGATTCGCACAGGATCACCGCCCGCTCGATGACGTTCTCGAGCTCCCGCACATTGCCCGGCCAGTTGTATCCCGCGAGCAGGTCCAGCGCCTCTGCCGTGAATTCCGTTATAGCTTTGAACAGCTTCTTCGCATATTTCTCCAAAAAATGCTGCGCCAGTTCGACGATGTCCTCCTTCCGCTCCCTGAGCGGCGGGATGGTCACGTTGATCACGTTCAGCCGGTAATAGAGGTCCTCGCGGAAGCGGCCTGTCGTGATCAGGCCCGTGAGGTCCTTGTTGGTCGCGGCGATCATGCGCACGTCAACGCGCAGCGTCTTGTTTCCGCCCACTCTCCGGAACTCTCCGGAGTCGAGGAAGCGCAGCAACTTCGCCTGGAGCCCGATGGGCATCTCGCCGATCTCATCGAGAAAGAGCGTGCCCTTGTCCGCCACTTCGACAAGGCCGTGTTTTGCCTGGTAGGCACTGGTGAAGGCGCCCTTCTCATGGCCGAAGATCTCGGACTCGATGAGGTTTTCCGATAGCGTGGCGCAGTTCAGGGCAATAAACGGAGCGTCCTTTCGTGTGCTGTGGTTCCAGACCGTGTTCGCGACGAGCTCCTTGCCGGTGCCGCTCTCGCCCTGGATGAATACGGGCGAGTCCGTGGGAGCGACTTTCTGGATCATCGCGAGGATGTCCTGGACTTGCCGGCTCTTGCCGATGAACTCGAAGGGGTGCTCCTTCCTGACCAGTTCCTGTTCGAGGAGCTTGCTCTTGACGGAAAGACGGCTGAATTCGTAGGCCCGGTCTATGACGATCACCAGTTCATCGAGCTTGTAAGGTTTGGTAAGATAATCGTAGGCCCCGTTCTTCATGGCCTCGACCGCAGTCTCCACCGTTGCCTTGCCGGTGAGGACGATGATCGCCGGCATCCCCGAGTCCTCCTTCATTTTTTTCATGAGCGAGATGCCGTCGACGCCGGGCATGACCACATCGAGGAGGATGATATCGAAGGATCGGTCATGCAAAACGCGCAGCGCCTCGCTCCCGTCATGCGCAACCTCGACAGCATACCCTTTTCTGCTCAGTTCCTTGTTCAGGAGCCGCCTGAACGGCTCTTCGTCATCGACGACGAGAATGTTGATCATATTCACCAATTATTAACGACTATTGACCACGGGCGACTCTGTCGCACAGGGTAAATCCTCAAGCGGTAATCATCTTTTTGTCCTGCGTGGTGGGTGGCTTGCGCGCCGCCATCTCGGAAACGGCGTTCTTACTCCCTGCAGGCAATCGACGGCAGCGTAATGTGGAAGGTCGTACCTTTTCCGGGCGTACTTTCCACATCGATGACGCCGCCGTGCTCCTCGACGATCCGGTGGCTGATGGTAAGGCCGAGTCCCGTACCTTCGCCCACGGGCCTGGTGGTGAAGAAGGGGTCGAAGATCTTGTCGATCTGTTCTTCAGGGATGCCGCTTCCCGTGTCCGCGACTGAGAGCTTGACCCGGCTTGAACAATTGCTGATCCTTGATTCCTCTTCCCCGTCGTCGCGCGCCGTTTTAATGAAGATGCTTCCCCCTTCGGGAGTGAAGTAAATGGCGTTCAAGAGAAGGTTCATCAACAACTGCCGCAGGCTTCCCGCATCGGCATAGATCTTCGGGACCTCCCGGTTCAAGTCGAGCTCCAGCGTATGTTTCAGCTTTGCCGTTCGGTGTTTGAGCAGGAGGAGCACTTCCTTGATGAGCTCGTTGATGTCGATCTCGCGGAATGTGCCGCCCGAGGGTCGGGCAAATTCGAGCAGGCTCTTGAGGATGCCCTTGCACCGGAAGATCTCGCCGTGGATCGTCTTGAGATATTCGGGAAAGTCTTCGAACGCCGGCACGTTCATCAACGCCCTGTCGGTCGCCCGATCGAGCAGCGCTTCGGAGTAGCCCGCAATGATCCCAAGCGGATTGTTGATCTCATGGGCGATTCCCGCCACGAGCGTGCCGAGCGACGCAAGCTTGTCCGTCCTGATGAGCTGCTGTTCGATGCGCTTCTGGGCCGTCACGTCCTTGAGGTAATGGACGATGGCATAGAGCCGTCCCTCCTCATCGGTGAGGGGATAGGCCCAGAAGTGAAATATGCTGCCGCCCCCGCTTTTCAGTTCCTGGAACGACGGCTTCTTGCACGCGAGCGTCTCGGAGCAGAGACATCCGACGGAGAGCACGATGCCGATTTTGTCGAGGAGCGCTGCGCATGCCTTGTCCGTGATCTCGGTCTTGGAATAACCGGTCCGCGCCATGAGAGCGTGGTTTGCTCGGATCACCCTTTGCCTTCCGTCTTCGATCCAGACCATGTCGGTGATGGCGTCGAAGGTCCTTTCCCACTCCTTTTTCTCCCGGGAGATTTCCTCGAACAGCAGCGCGTTCTCGAGAGCGACGGCAATGTGCTTGGCCACCGGCAGGAGAATCTCGAGGTCTTTCACGGTGTACTGGGAAGGCACGGTGCTGTCAAAGTTGAACACGCCGAGCATGCGGTCGTGGAACAGGGGAATGCTGATTGTCGACCGGATGCCCTCGCCCAGGAGCTTCCTGTCCAGGGGGAAGGCCGTTTCCTGAAGATCGCGGCTGATCCAGGGCTTGTTGTTTCGGACGACCCATCCTGCGCTCGTTCCTTCGATCGGCGCCGTGACGCCTTTTTTCATCACCGTCTTCATCTCGGTGTCGAGCGCGAAGATCGTAAGGTTGTCGTCTTTTTCACGGTACAGGAGCAGGCTCGCCCTGCTGTAGTCGATGATCTTCCGCAGTTCCGATACGACCATCCGGAAGATCGTCCCGATGCTCAGGCTCGAATTGATGATGCTGCTCAATTCGTTGATGAGCTCGACCCGGGGCGCCTTGTCGTGCGCGGGGACATCAGCGCCCAGGGGCGTGCTTTTGCGCAGGGGGGCGTCCCGGACAATGACGGTCATCCTGTCGGGACGATGCTGTTTATTCGGGATGACGGCTATTTGCGATGCCAGGGGACTGCCGTTTTTTCTGAAGCAAAAGGCGCGGAGCGACGATGATTCTCCGTTCCGGGCCGCGTCGACGAGCGAGGGAAAACCCGATGCTTCGCGCTCCCGGAGGATGTTGTCGAGGGAGAGGAACTTTTCAAGGTTTCTCCCGATGACCTCACCCCTGCCGTATTCGAAGACCTCGCGGACGTGGTCATTGCACGAGAGAATGGTCCATCGATTATCGACAATAAACGCGGGCATATTCAGAACATCAAGCGTTCTGAGCAGCTCGGAGCTGTCTTTGTCCAGCGCGATTTTCATGCTGAATTATATTAACACACTGCCGTGGGCCCAGCAACAGGAAAGGTGTCGAACGTGCGGGTGCTTGACTCCGGGAGCGGTCAAGATTATAGTAACGGAGGAAGTCATCGCTTACTTGACGGGAGGCTCAATCGATGAAAATCAGGATCGGACATCTGTCGACCTTTTATCACACGGCCGTCCTTTTGATGGCCCAGCGCACCGTCGAGGCGATGCTCGGGGCAGAGGTCGAGTGGAAGCTCATGGGCACGGGGCCGGCGATCATGCGGGCTTTTCAGCTCGGCGAGCTTGACCTGGCCTACATCGGGCTGCCGCCGGCAATCATCGGCATGAGCAAGGGCATCAAGGTCGTATGCATTGCGGGCGGTCATGTGGAAGGCACCGTCATGGCAGGCAAGGCAGCGTGGAAGGCGTTTCCCGAAGCCGGCGATCTGGGCGCGGTTCTGGGGCAGTTCCGGGGTCTCAAAATCGGCGTGCCGGGAACGGGCTCCATTCATGACGTCATTCTGAAAGACTGTCTCGAACAGCAGGGCCTTACGCGCGAGATCGAGGTGATAAATTTCCCCTGGGCGGACCTGGTGACCGAGGCCGTGGTCAAGGATGAAGTGGCTGCTGCGGTGGGGACACCCGCTCTTGCCGTCGCGATCAATCGCTTCGCCGGCGGCAGGGTGTTGTATCCAGCATCCAAACTTTGGCCGAACAATCCGAGCTACGGGATCGTGGCTGATATCGGTTTTTTGGAGCGGGAACGCGAGCGGGTGGAAAAGTTTCTTCTTCTCCACGAGGAGGCCGCGGCGTTCATCAGAAGGGAACCGGCGAAGGCGGCGCGTGTGATCGCGGATTTTGTCAGCGTTGTCGATGCGGACTTTGTCCTGGACACGCTCCGGGTCTCGCCGAAATACTGCGCCAAGCTTACCGAAGGCTATATCGCTTCGACGATGAAATTCGTGCCGGTTCTTAAAAGCCTTGGGTATATTCCGTCCGCGGTTGCAGAGGACAGGATTTTTTTATGCGAGCTCATCGAGAAAATCCATCCCGGACCGGACCATTATAACGACGGGATCGCCGGTGCCGGGTAAGGTGACGGTTCAGTCAATTGTGTAATCGACGACCGCTCTCCGTTCCCTTACCGTACCGATAAACTCCGCGACTTTCAGATGTTCGGGGTGTTTCTGGTAGAGTGCAAGGCCCTGCTCGTTCTCGAATTCGGAATAGAGCACCACATCGTAGGAGCCTTCGGACGGAATGCTGTTTACGCCTACCTCGATATGCCTGATCTGCGGGATTTTGCTCTTCAATGCTTCGAGCTCCTGTTTCATTTTTCTGGCGTTCTGGACCCGGTCCCCGCACTCCGCAACTTCCTTCAGTTTCCACATAACAATGTGCTTGATCATGGTTACCCTCCTGTGAGCGGAACAGCATGCCCGTCAGCGCTTTTTTTGGTTGCTCTTGTGAACGATACTTTGTATGATGGGCAATGAGCGCGGGTCGTCAAAAACCCGCCTGCTCTGATCATACACGGGGAGCGGGAAAAGGGCAAGCAGGATGGTGAAGAAGTGCCTTTTGATAATGTGTTGTTTGCTGGTTACCGCGTCCTGCGCGCCCAAAAAACCGGGCACATCGTACTCTGATTCTTCACGGTCCAAAACGAAAGCATACCAAAAGCCTTATACGGTGAACGGCAAGCGATACGAGCCCCTGGCGACGCATAAGGGCTTTGTGCAGGCTGGGATAGCGAGCTGGTACGGGAAAGACTTTCACGGCAAGAAGACGAGCAATGGCGAAACGTACGACATGAACGCAATGACTGCGGCGCACAAGACACTCCCGCTCGGCGTGTTCGTCAAGGTGAGGAACACCTCCAATGGCCGTGAGGCGATCGTGCGGGTCAACGACCGCGGCCCCTTTGTAAAAGGCAGGGTCATCGATCTCTCCTACGCCGCCGCCAAGAGACTCGGCGTCGATATTGCAGGGACGGCGCCGGTGCGGATCGAAGCGCTCGGGTACCGTGTAAATGGTGGAGAGAACTACAAGGCACCTGACACGTACGACACCGGCACCTATACGGTCCAGGTCGGATCGTTCAAGGAATACAATAACGCGCTTCGTTTATCCGGTGAGATTAAAAAGCGCTACGGGTTCTCGGAAGTGCACCTGACGAATGTGCATGACGAGAATTTCTACCGGGTCTACGCGGGCAAGTATTCTTCGCTCCATGCGGCGGAAAACGCGGAGAAGGAGTTTTCCGACAACGGGTACCCCGGAAGCTTTACCGTGTCCCTTGATTGACGATGTGAAGTGTCCGGCAACGTGCGCTCAACAAAAACCCTATCCCAGTATTGTCCTTCCCGTCCCTTTAATTCCTGTCCCACGTTCCTTTCGCCCCTTTAAGGTCCCGGTTCGACAAGATTGAGGAACGCAACCCCGCCGCTCGTCGTCTTGGCAGCAACAGTGAAATAGAGCGTACTGCCCGGGGCCACGAGCGTGCAGTCTTCGGGGACGGTGCCCAAGAAAGCGGTGTTGTCGATCACACAGCTCGCGGGAGCCGTAAAGGTGTTGTCACTGCCGTACACTTTCAGGTTCGCATTTGCCGATAGTCCAATGGTGCTGACCGTATACTGTGTTCCCGCGGTCAAGCCGCTCACCGAATAATAGCTCGTGCCTAAGTTACCTACTTGGCCGGTTGCGGGCGAGTTGAGCGAGAGCGCGATTGGCAGACCGATTGTCCCTTCGTTTGCAGGTACGGGTACAACAGGCGCAGGTGTAGCGAGGACGGTATAGTGGGCGAGGGCCGTTGAGCTGAATATCCCGTCAACCATAAAGTACAAGGTATTGCCTGATGACGTCAGCGTGCAGTCCTCGGGAGTCGTTCCGGTGTACCGCGTGTTGTCGGGTGAGCAGGTGGCGTGTGCGCTAAAAGTATTGTCATTGCCAAATACGTGAAGATCCACATCATCGGAGAGCCCGGTAATGCCGATGGTGTAGGCAACTCCCGGTGAAGCCTGTACGATATAGAGCGCAGCGGTCCTTTGCGCGGCACTGTCGGAAAGGGGCGTCGATAGAGTCAGGTTCGTCGAGGCGACCAGTTCGATATCGATCGTATAGGTCGCCGCACGGGCCGAAAGAAACGCTCCGTCCACGCCGAAGTAGAGAGTATGGGCCGGGGCGACGATGACACAATCCTCACGCGAGGTGCCGACGAGGGAGGTGTTGTCGATCGAACACTTCACGAGTGTTGTGTAGCTGCTGTCGGTCCCGAAGACGAGGAGGTCGGTGTCGTCGGTTTGGTTCGTGATGCTGATCTTATAGACGGCGCCGGGTGATACGTCGGCGGAATATGCATTGAACGTTGAACGTGCGACAGTGTCGGAGAAAGGCGAACCGACGACCAGCACCAGCGGAGAGGGCGGAGCGGAGCCTCTCTCCTGTCCGCCACCGCACGTTATCAGCATCAGGGTTGATAACATCAAGAGCAGGGGAAATAGTTTTGAGGAACATCTTTTAATCATTTCGGACTGCATTATCTTTCACTGAGAATGCCTATAATTGCGCATGCGCCTACAATCAGCATTTGTTTAATATAACTATACCTCAAAAATGAAGTTGTAGTTTAAGGAAGAGGACGATACTTTTGTTGCAGATTGAATCGGGTCAAATGGTGCGATGAGAGAAGTTCGGCTAGACAAAGGTGCTCAGGCGTCTGCTTTCGGCCCTCAGCCGGGCAATCACAAGTGCATTATGTTTCATCATTTGGCTGGCGAGCACGTCAAGCTGTTCTGCGGACAGGAGATTTTTTCGAACGAAATAGCCGCCCAGGCGTTCCTGCTGCGTGCGCTGATAGTAGAGAATCGTGTTCACTTGAAAAGAAGTGAGCAGCCCCAGCCTGACGGCCCGCTCTCCAAAACGGCCGCGGGTGGTGTATGAAGATGCAATTCGTTGGATCGTCTCGCCGTTCAACCAGCCCCAGCGTGCCGCCACGTTTCCCATGAGCGGCCGCTGTTTACGCTGCCACGTCAGCGCCTCAATCAGCGACCAGTAGGAAATATGACCGGCGTAATAAAGATAGCGGCCGATTTCGAGAACGCGGAACGGGATGGGACCATGGTGAAAGTAATCTCGGTTGTCTTTTGGAGTCGCCCGGGGAGCGGTCGCCCGTTCTTGATAGGACGCTGTCCGCGCCGGCTGTGGCTCTGAATACATTGAAGGCCCCCACAGACCCTCTTCCCTTTCCTTTAAGAACCTGTTGAGCGTTTCATAGGCGTCGAGAATATCCCGAAAGAGTGAGGCCTGTTGCTGCTGTATTGCACGGTCCTTGTCATGAAAGAGGTCGGGGTGGGTTTCTTTTGCTTTTCTTCGATAGGCAGACTTGGCGCCGCTCGGCTGCAGGGTAAACAGGAGTCTTCTGCAACGGTCGCGTTCCAGTCCGAACAGGGTGCGGCATGCCTGCAGGACGGTAGTTTCGGCGAGAGCTGAGGTCACACTTCGTTCTCCTCAACGTGAAAATCGATTGCTTCTGAAAAAACTATATCTAGGTTTCGCGGTAAAGTCAAGGATGATGGATACTACCACGCCGCTCTCGCAGGCTCAATATACCCGGGACGAAAGGATGAGGATGCGGCTGGTTCGATCTTAGTTAAGCTATTTGCAATAAGAACGCGATGACTCGGAATAATCGGGAGACAGGACGGCTAAGTATTCTTCTCGCACCACTCGCGCGCGTTTTGAAACATCCTCAGCCAGGGCGAAGCCTCGAGGGATTGTTTAAGGTCTTCGGGCATCCATCCCCACTGCCAGGTGAGCACGGCGCGCTCGGGGTGCGGCATCATGGCGAGATGGCGGCCATCGGGAGAGCAGAGACCGGCGATTCCGCACGGCGAGCCGTTGGGATTGAAGGGATAGGCTTCGGTGATTTTCGAATCATCATCAACGAAGCGGATCGGCGCGAGACCGAACTCACACTCGTTCAGCATCTGCGGGTCCGGAAAATATGCAAGGCCTTCTCCGTGGGCGACCCAGATGCCGAGCACGGAGTTCTCCATGCCGGAGAGCATGATCGCAGGACTCTTTAAAATCTTTACGGTCGAGAAGCGTGACTCGAACCTGCCTGACATATTGTGGATGAAGCGCGGCTGGAGTTCGTCAGCAATGCCCCGCCAGGGCACCCAGCCGAGGAGCGCCATGAGCTGGCACCCGTTGCATACGCCGAGGCTGAACGTGTCGGGGCGATGATAGAAATTTTCAAGCTGGTCCCACACTCTTTTGTTGAACCGAATGGAGGCGGCCCAGCCTTTTGCCGAGTCGAGCACGTCGGCATAACTGAACCCTCCGACGAAGACAATGCCGCGGAACCGGTCGAGCGTGATCCTGCCTTCGAGCAGGTCGGTGACGGTCACGTC
This sequence comes from Nitrospirota bacterium, assembly GCA_963769335.1. Classification (GTDB taxonomy): domain Bacteria; phylum Nitrospirota; class UBA9217; order UBA9217; family UBA9217; genus JAJYKN01. The sequence continues at coordinate 60,253 of CAVYLT010000091.1, forward strand.
CCAGGGCTCGAACCCCGCGAGGTAGAAGGCGGAAACCATCTCGCGGTCTCCGTTGCTCCCCTCTTCGCGAATGACCGCGACTTTGAGTTTCGAGGTCCTGCAGAAAAGATCTTCCGGCGTTTGTTGCGGAGTGAAGGGAATGACAAAAGACGGACCTTTTCGGTCGTAGATATTTTTCCGCTCTTCGCGGATGTTCTCGGGGTTCCGTTGCAGGAGGTCGAGCTGGTGGCTTGTCTCTTCCCAGGTGTCGCGGAGTATGCGCATGTCCTCATCCAGGACAGTGCGGATTTCGGATTGCTGATTGCGGATTGAAATCGAGATTTGTTTTTCCTTCGTGGTTTTACCGATGACGCTGTACGGCACGGCGGCCTTATCCAGGAGGGAGAATATGGTTTCTTCGTGTATCGGCAGGTACTCGATTGCGAGCCCGAGTTCTTCGGAGAAGAGTGCTGCGAGGGCGTCGTTCTGCCTGCCGAGATCGATCTCGATGCCGCAGTTTCCGGAGAAGGCCATCTCGAGCAGCGTGGTCGCGAGACCGCCGTCCGACCGGTCGTGGCCCGAGAGGATCAACTGATCGGAAACCAGCTGCTGTACGGCCGTGAACGTTCTCGTCAGGAGCTGCGGATCGTCGAGGTCGGGTGACGTATCGCCCACCTGGCCGTAGACCTGCGCGAGCGCCGACCCGCCGAGCCGGTTCTGTCCGTTCCCGAGATCGATGAAAAGAATTTTGCTTTTGCCCGGTGCTTTGAAGTCCGGTGTCACGGTTTTGGTGACGTCCGGGCAGGTCGCGTAGGCCGAGATGACGAGCGCGCCCGGAGACTTCACGGTCTCACTCGTGCCGTCGGGGTTCGTCACTTTGGCCGCCATGGACAGGCTGTCCTTGCCCCCGTCCACGGCCATGCCGAACTCGATCATCACATCGCGCATGGCAACGGCAGCGTCGTACAAGCGGGAACCCTCGCCCGGAAGTTTCGGAGCCCACATCCAGTTGGCCGAGCAGCGGATATCGCCGAGGCCCGAGACCAGCGCCCAGACGATGTTCGTGAGCGCTTCACCCACGCTCATTCTGGCCATTGCCGCGGGATCGATCAATTCCTTCACCGGCTGTTCGCCGATGGAACACGCGGCGCCGGTCAGACCGAAGTGGGACTGGGCGATCACGGCTACGTCGGATACCGGAAGCTGGAGCGGCCCTGCGCACTGCTGGCGTGCGATCAGGCCTGTTACCGAGCGGTCGACCTTGTTCGTGAGGAACCGCTTGGAGCCCACCGAGACAAGGCGCAGCACGCGGTCGAGGGCTTTTCGTATCGTGAGGTCTTTCGGCAGTTCCAGGGGCTTGAGTGCAGACTTCTGCCGGTCGAGCCTGAATACCTTCTGCGGCATGTCCCCGAGCACTTTGGCAAGCTCAAGATTCTCCGGCGTCGAGTTGTCTATCTCATCATAAAGAACGATGGAGCCGTCGCCGGTCACCGTGCCGATCACCGCCATGGGTACTTTCTCGCGATTGCAGAGCGACGTGAACAAATCTTCGTCCGCGGGCTTCAAAAGGAGGGCGTTCTGCTCCTGATACTCCGCTCCCCAGATCTTGAGCACCGAGAGGGTGTTGTCGCCGACCTGGATCTTTCTGATCTCGATCTTTGCACCGGCGGGGTGTACGATCTCTTTCACGACGTTGCAGTTGCCGCCCGCGCCCTGATCGTGGATGCTCTGGATGGGGTTCTGCTCCGCGAGCTCGACGCAGGCGCGGATAACTCGGTTCAGCTTTTGCTCCATCTCGGCATCGCCGCGCTGCACGGCGTTGAAATCAAGCTCTGCCACGTTCTCGCCCTGGATCATGGATGAAGCAGCGCCGCCGCCCATGCCGATGCGGTACCCGGGGCCGCCGACCTTGACCACGAGCATGCCCTTTTGGGCCTCGGTTTTTTCGGTATGGAGCGAATCCATCTGGCCGATGCCGGCGGAGAACATGATCGGCTTGAGCCATTCGCGCCGTTCGCCGCCGGGAAGCCTGAGCCCAAAAGACCGCGTGAAGCCCTGGATCACGGGTTCGCCGAACTTGTTCCCGTAGTCCGAGGCGCCGTTGCTCGCCTCGACTTCTATCTGGAGCGGTGACGCGAGATTATTTGGATATGAATAGGAGGCGTCTTCCCAGGGAAGTTCGTATCCGGGGATGCGGAGGTTGCCCACGCAGTAGGCCGCCGTGCCTGCGATGACGAGCCCGCCGGTACCTGTTGCCTGCACGTCCCGGATGCGGCCGCCCGTGCCGGTCTCGGCGCCCGGGAAGGGGGCGACGCCCGAGGGGAAGTTGTGCGTTTCCGCCGTCAGAAGGATGTGGTATTTCCGTTTTGTTTCGCGGAAAGCCGACGGCTTGCCGACGGCCTCGGGGATGATGGTCGTGATGTCGTAGCCGGAAATCGCGCTCGAATTGTCGCTGAAGGCAATGACGCTGTTGTTTCGGTTCGCGTCATACGTGGCCTTGACGATCTTCATCAAGGTCTCCGGCACTTCCCTGTTGTCCACGATGAGCTTGCCGCGGAAGAACCAGTGGCGGGAGTGCTCACTGTTTGATTGTGAAAGATCGAAGCACTCCACATCCGTCGGGTTGCGTTTGATCTCCTTTACGAAAAGGTTTGTGTAGTAATCGAGGTCCCAGTCATCGAGTCCGAGGCCCATTTCTCTGCTTATCTTTTCAAGTGCGGGCCTTCCTTCCTCCAGGAGAGGTACGATGCGCACCGGCTCTGGTTTGACGCCGGTCTCGAAGGTCCTGAGCGGTACGGGATAGGGACACTCGGTCATGCGGTCGTGAACAAGCGCGAGGAAGGCGGTCTCCTCGTTCTTTGACAATGCAGCATTCGCGGCGAGCGAAAGGCGGTAACGCCGTGACCGCTCGATCCGTGAGATTTTCCCGAGTCCGCAGGCATGGCAGATGGATACCGCATTCGTGGACCAGGCCGTTGTGAAGTTCATACGGGGGCCCACTTCGAGAATCGAATACGGTATGCGGAGCGCCGGGTGCGGATTGAGAAAGGTGGCATCCGAAAAATTATCCGGCTCGAACGTTTCGGCGAGGAGCCAGCGCAGCAGGCGCAACTCGTCGCCCGTCAGGGGGGCGTGGGCAGCGATATTAAAGCAGAATTCGGTCTCAATTGCGCTTACGGCGGGTGAAACCTTCTGCTGTGTTATTGCGAGCAGACCGGCGGCCTGGTAGGCCGAGAGGGCCGGCGTGCGAAAAAGATGAAAGAGGACCATAGTAGTCTCGTTATTGCATTCCCGTGGTAAGACAAGGTTTGCGATAAAACATGAGATGTCGAGGACGTGAGTAAGGTGAAAAGAAGGTGAACGAGAGCTCCCCTCCTCTCCTTCCTTACGCTGCTATCGCTTTTTTCAGACTCGGGGACCGTACACAAGGGCTACCGGTCGGTCAGTGAAACAACCTTCTGCTCAACGACCTTCGCCTCGCCCGGCATTTCGCACTTACCGTTAAAGGTTACACCCTCTTCGATGATGAGCTTGGGCGTCTTGATGTTGCCCTCGATCCTGGCCGGGGCGATGACATGCACTTTCTGGGCAGCGTTGATGTTGCCGACGACCTTGCCGCTCGATATGAGCGTTCCTACGGTGATCTCGCCCTGCAGTAAGGCGCCGTCGCCGGCGATTAACGTGTCTTTCGAGACGACCTCCCCTTCAACTTTGCCGTCAACGCGGATGGTGCCCTCGAAGCTGAGTACGCCCTTGAACTCTGTGCCCTTGCCGAGGAACGCGGTGATCTCCGATTGCTCCGGTGAGCCTGAACCTTTCTTTAACATGTCGTCCTCCTAAAAGTATCGATCCATCCTATCCGATCTTATCCAGAATTCGGTCGAGTTCCTCAGGCGAGTAGTACTCGATCACGATCCTGCCGCCCTTCGATTTCGACGTGATGCTCACCTTGGTGCCGAGCGATTTTCTGAGTTTTTCTTCCACAGCTTTCAGCTCCTGGTGCTGCCGCACTTTCTTTTCTTTCGGAGGGGTTTTGAGCCGGGAGACGAGCGTTTCGGACTCGCGCACGGAAAGCCCCTTCTTCACGATCAAAGCCGCGGCAGCGAGCTGGTCGCGCACGCGCTCGAGGGACAGCAGCGCCTTGGCGTGCCCCATGCTGAGGCCGCCGGACGCGAGGTCGTGCTTCACCTCTTTGGGCAGTCCGAGGAGGCGCAGGAAATTCGTCACCGTCGAGCGTTCCTTCCCGACCCGCTTTGCGAGGTCTTCCTGCGTCAGTTTGAACTCGTCCTGGAGCCGCTTGTACGCTTCGGCGGCTTCCAGCGGGTTCAGGTCTTCGCGCTGGATGTTTTCGATCAGCGCCATTTCGAGGAACTCGCGCTTGGTCGCTTCTTTCACGAGCGCGGGAATGGTCTTGAGTCCGGCGAGGCGCGAGGCGCGCCAGCGCCGCTCCCCGGCGATCAGCTGGAAGCCGCCGCCCGCGCGATGCACGATGACCGGCTGGATGACCCCCTGTTCCTTGATCGATGCGGCCAGTTCCTTCAACTTTTCGTCATCAAAAACTTTTCGCGGCTGGTACTCGTTCGGGACGATCTTGTCGAGATCGATCTCGGCGATGCCGAGCGCTTTCTTCTCGTTGTCATCGAGCGCGGACAAGTCGGGGATGAGCGCGCCGAGCCCTTTACCGAGCGCCTGCTTTTGCATTACCGATGACCTCCTTCGCCAGTTCGAGGTAGCTTTGCGCTCCGCGGGACCGGATGTCGTAGAGCAGCACGGGCTTGCCGTGGCTCGGCGCTTCGGAGAGCGCTACGTTCCGGTGGATGATCGTGGTATACACTTTGTTCCCGAAATATTTGCGCACTTCGCCCGCGACCTGATCGGCCAGGTTGTTCCTGCTGTCGTACATGGTAAGGAGAACGCCTTCAATGACAAGTTCGGGATTCAGGTCCTGCTTGATGAGCTTGATGGTGTTGGTGAGCGCTGACAGGCCTTCCAGCGCGTAATATTCGCACTGCACCGGGATGATCACGCTGTCGGCCGCAGTAAGCGCATTCACGGTCAAGAGGCCCAGGGACGGCGGGCAGTCGATGAAAATGTAATCGTAATTGTTCCTGACCGTTGCCAGTGCTTTCTTCAGCACGCGCTCGCGGGCGATCATGTGGATGAGCTCCACCTCAACGCCGACGAGATCAATCTTTGCCGGAATTACATCAAGCCAGGGGAAATGGGTCGATTTTTTTATTTCCTGGAGTGATTTCTTGCCGGTAAACAGGTCATAGGTGCTTCCGGTAATATCATGTCGCTCGATACCCATGCCGCTCGTGGAGTTGCCTTGCGGGTCGGAGTCGATCAGAAGCACCTTCTTTTCCGCAGCGGCAAGCGAGGCGGCGATGTTCACCGTAGTCGTGGTTTTGCCCACACCGCCCTTTTGATTTGCTATCGCGATGACCCTGCCCATTATTCCTTAACATCCTCCGACACTGCCGCTCCAGAACCGGATTACTTTACCATAGGATACTTATAAAAGGAAGGGAAAAACTCGGTTTTACCGCAGAGCCGGCGGAGTCCGCCGGGAACAAAAAAGCGAAATCTTTTGTAAAGAAGATTAAGAAAAGATCTATCCTAAAATGAGAATTTAACCACGGATTACCGGGATATTAGAACGGCATCAGGAGTCACCGGGTGAGCTGGTTTTATATGGTGTTTATTTGTGGTTCCAGCTGCCGTTCTTCGACCTCTCGATTGAAACAGAACAGTCCAGATGAAATGGCAGGACGGGAAAACCCGTCCTGCCAAAATGGTAAAGGCGAGATCAAGCAGTCATTTCCACTTCAGCACATTCGGCTTTTGTTTTCGACCAGCAGGGGCCGAGGATCTCCTCAAGATCGGCTTCTGGCGTCGCGGCGATAGGTTTGATATTGAAGTTCTTCACCAAAACATCAAGCACCTTCGGTGTGATGAACGCCGGGAGCGTCGGCCCGAGCCGGATGTCCTTGATCCCCAGATGCAGAAGGGAGAGGAGAATCGCGACTGCTTTTTGTTCATACCAGGAGAGGACAAGGGAAAGGGGCAGCTCGTTCACTCCCACGTTGAAGGCTTTTGCCAGGGCCACGGCGATTTGGATTGCCGAGTAAGCGTCGTTGCACTGGCCGATGTCGAGCAGCCGCGGAATGCCGCCTATGTCTCCCAGCTCTTTGTCAAAGAACCTGAACTTGCCGCAGGCCAGGGTCAGGATCACGGTGTCCTTCGGCGCTTTTTCCACGAACTGCGTGTAGTAATTTCTTCCCGGCTTGGCGCCGTCACATCCGCCTACCAGGAAGAAGTGGCGGATCTTTCCGGTCTTTACTCCATCGATCACCTTGTCCGCGACGCCGAGGACCGAGTTTCTCGCGAAACCAACGAGCACTTCTTTGCCCGGGATGTCTTCGGTGAACCCGGGAAGAGCCAGGGCTTTATCGATCACGGGTTTGAAGTTTCCATCCGAAATATGGGTCACATCAGGCCAGCCCACAAGACCGGCGGTAAAGAGGTTGTCCTTGTATGCTGCCAGCGGCTTTTGGATGCAGTTCGTGGTCATCACAATAGCGCCGGGGAAGCGGGCAAATTCCTTGTGCTGGTTCTGCCATGCCGTACCGAAGTGGCCGAAGAAGTGCGGATACTTCTTCAGGCTGGGGTAGCCGTGGGCCGGGAGCATTTCGCCGTGGGTGTAGACAGTGATCCCCTTGCCTTCGCTCTGCTTCAGGATCATGTCGAGGTCTTTGAGGTCATGGCCGGATACGAGGATGGCCTTGCCTTTCTTTGCGCCGAGCGGGACCTTGGTCGGAACGGGATGGCCGTAAGCACCGGTATTGCCGGCATCGAGGAGCTCCATGGTCTTCAGATTGACTTCGCCGCACTTGAGTACGAGCCCGATCCAGTCGTTCAGTCCCGGCTCCGTCCTGGTCATGACCGACAAAGCTTCATGGATAAAGGCATATACGGTGCCATCGGATTTACCGAGAATCTGGGCATGATCGGCATAGGCGGCAACTCCTTTCAGGCCGAAGAGCAGGATGTCCTGAAGGGATTGAATGTCCTGGTTGATTGCGACATCAGGGATCATCTCCACGACCTTTCTTCCCTGCTTCACCAGGGCCTCCCGGGTCGTCTCAGGCTGAAAAGACGCACTTCCGTGGGCGAGGTCTGTTTTGCCGCCCGCTGCTTTAACTTTCGTTTTCAGTTGTTCGCGAAGCTCGACGCTTTTCTGAATGAGGACTTCGAACCGATTCGGGTCAAAATCAACATTGGTAAGAGTTGAAAAAAGCGCTTTTACCGTGAAAATGTTCACGTCCTGGTCAAGAACGCCGACTTTTTCCCCCTCCACCGCATAAAGCGAGAGGCCTTTCAAGCTGTAGATCAGCAGATCCTGGAGCGCTGAGAGCTCCGGGTCCTTGCCGCATACACCAATTTTGGTGCATGCCTTTCCATTTGATGCCTGTTCGCACTGATAACAAAACATGTAGTTTCCTCCCAAGAGTAGTTTCACCACGATCGTGATGTAGGTCGATTATAGGGGAAGGTACGAAAAGGCGTTATGACAAGCATCATAGGAGATACTTTTCCGAGATTATTTGTGTGAGCTGAAGAGGGGAAAGGGCGTTGGGGCCGAGAAAAGGCGGTTCGAGATAGCGCAGCCGGTTTCGGGTTCCCTTGAGTAATGTTCCACGTGGAACATTACTCACACCTGGCCGAGTTCACCACCTGCCGGGCTTACCCGGAGAGAACCTATCGATATATGACGGACAGCAGTGACGTCTTTTAACGGGGTGATTACCCTGATGGACAGTTCTTTAAGGTCAATAGTGCGGAGGATTCCGAGGCCGAGACAGAGGTTCCGGTCGTCATTGAGCCCCACGATGACATGGTCCAATTCAGAGCGTTTCAGGACCATGACTTCCCGGACATTGTACTGCTCCTTGGCCGTGAAGAGCTCGGATTCGGCATACTCTCCTTCTACAATTAGAAAGATGCGGTCAGCAGAAAGCTCTGCGTGAATCACGATGGCGTGAAATATTTTCGAAAGCTTGTTTATGTCCCGGAACGTCAGCCGTTCCCCGGTCCCAAGGCCGGGTCCATGTACGCCCACATCATGGAGCGCTATTTCCTGAAAATCAGCTCCGCGAAAATACTCCTTGAACCGCTGCTCCCGGAATGAGCGTCTCGCTTCGGCCGTTGATACCCGGGCATCAGGCGATATCGGGAGGCGGTGGATCAGCAGCCCAGCCCGGTGCGAATGCGGGGCTAACAGGTGTTCTACCTCCGTACCCTGCTGCAGGGCAATAACGTGGCGGGGAGAAATCATATCGATCTCGTGGTATTTGAGTTCACGCGCGGCCCCGCCGTTCACCAGGCCGCAGGTATTGATGAGGATCAGGTCGGGGTTGTGCGCTTGTGCTTGGGCGATCAGCTTCTGAAGTCCCGAAATCATCTCGAGCAATCGGCCGACCGGAGACGTGTTGCCAATAAAACTCATGACCAAAGGGGTCTTTCGCTTGAGGATGTCAGTAGCATCGGAATAAAGGGCGAGAGAAATGGTAGCCGGCGGTCCGATAAATGGCTGGCCTGGGTCAGCGTCGATCCACACAACCCGTTTATTGCGGCGGCAGAGGAACCCCGTAAGATAGAGACAGAACGTAGTTTTCCCTGACCCAGGAGCGCCAATAACAAGAACCGGTCCCTTCTGGTCGTTGATCTCCTCAGCCAGCTCCCGCCACTCTGCGGGTATTTTAAGTGTGCTTCCTAACATATTAAATTATCGTAGTTCCTTTAATAAACGCCGATTGCCTAAGCTCAGCAAAAACCTATATTTCCACGGGGGCACGGAGACTCAGAGTAAATATCGCGGCAAAGGATAATTTGCAAGATCGACCAGGATTTAAATCTTAGTTCCCCCGCTCTGTCCCGAATCCGCAAGAAAGAAATCCTCTGTTCCACGTGGAACAATCAACGAACGCGTTTCAATACCCAGACTGCTCTCTTATAGTCTGAAAACGGGAGTGTTAGCGCGATCCTTTTCACGAGCCCGACGCCGCACTTTTCCAGCTTCTGCTGATCGACGGTCTCTTCTGGTCCCCGACTCAGAACCATAGTGCCTCCCGGCTTAATAAATGGCAGGCCCGAAGAAATTGCGGTGTTCATGTCTGCAAAGGCCCGGGCCGTGACAACATCATAATTATTATGGAAAGAGCCGGGCAGTTCCTCAGTTCTTTGGTCCTGGACCTCGATCCCCGACAGCTTCAATGTTCTTATCATGTGCCGCAGAAACGATGCCTTTTTTTTGACCGATTCCACCATGGTAACCATAATATCCGGCTGTACGAGCTTGATCGGAAGAGCCGGAAAGCCTGCGCCTGACCCCATGTCTAAAAGTTTTAACCCCGGCGACGGCGAAAAGCCTGCAAAATAGGAAAGAGAATCGAGGACATGCTTGATCAAAATATCATGGTCTTCTCGTATTGCCGTGAGATTGATCTTTCGGTTCCATTTCTTTAGCTCTGCCAGATATGTAAACACTGAATCGACTTGTTCCCGGGAAAGGCCAATCCCAAGTTCTTTCGCGCCCCCAATGAGCAGCTCTCTCGGGTTCATGAAGCGTCCTCAGCCGGTAAAGAGTGGTTCCCTCTTCCCCGTTTCCTTTTTTCGAGTGCAACCATGAGGAGCGAAATCGCCGCAGGGGTCACTCCCGATATGCGCGATGCCTGGCCCAGGGAGATCGGCCGGACCTGCTTCAGCTTCTGACGGACTTCGCTGCCGAGGCCGGTGACGGCATCATAGTCCATATCAGCAGGAAGGTCTTTCTCCTCCAGCGTTGCAAACCGGTCAACCTGTTTCAGCTGGCGCTGAATGTAGCCTTCGTACTTTACCTGGATCTCAACCTGTTCCGCAGCTTCGCTCGTAAGCGGTTCTTCGGGAGGGCTTATTTTTGCGATGTCCCGGTACTCGATTTCCGGACGCTTCAGGAGCTGCTCAAGAGAGGCCTCTCCTGCAAGCATTGCTGATCCTTGCCCGGTGAGAATCGCATTTATTTCCGGTGATTGTTTGACCCAGACTTTCTTAAGTCGAAGGACCTCGCAGTCGATGCGTTTTCTCTTCTCAGCGCATTGGCTAAACTCGTCCTCCGAGACAAGACCGATGTCCCGCCCCTTTTCGCGGAGTCGGAGATCGGCATTGTCCTCGCGCAGGATGAGCCGGTATTCCGCCCGCGACGTAAACATCCGGTAGGGTTCGCTCGTGCCTCGCGTCACAAGATCATCAATCAGCACGCCGATGTACGCTTCGGCGCGTGAGAGGAGAAGCGGTTCACGCTTCTGGATCTTGAGCGCCGCATTGATCCCCGCCATCAGGCCCTGGGCAGCAGCTTCCTCATATCCCGACGTTCCGTTGATCTGGCCCGCGAAATAGAGGCCGGAAATATTTTTCGTTTCGAGTGAGTGCTGGATTTGTGTTGGTGGAGCGAAGTCATACTCGATGGCATATGCCGGCCGCATAATTTCCACCTCTTCGAGGCCCGGGATTGTCCGGTACAACTCGGTCTGAACATCGAAGGGCAGGCTCGTGGACAGACCGTTCGCGTAGTACTCCTCGGTATCGAGTCCCTCGGGTTCGAGAAATACCTGGTGCCGGTCCCGATCAGCGAACCGCACTACTTTATCTTCAATGGAGGGACAATACCTGGGACCGACTCCATGTATTACACCGGCATAAAGTGGGGAGCGGCCTAGGTTATTTCTGATTATTTTGTGTGTCTCTATATTAGTATAAGTTAGGTAACAGGGCATTTGTGGGAGCGGATGATATTTTTCATATAAAGAGAAAAACGGAGCCGGATCATCTCCAGGCTGAATTTTCATTTTCGTGAAATCAATCGTCCTGCCGTTCAGACGCGCCGGCGTTCCGGTTTTGAGTCTGCCGAGTTCAAACCCGAGCTCTCTGAGGCTGTCCGAAAGAGCGTTTGATGGAAACTCCCCTGCCCTGCCCGAGGGGTAGTGGACCAGGCCGATGTGAATCAGCCCTTTCAGGAATGTTCCGGTCGTAATGATCACCGATGAAGCGAGATACTGAACCCCGATATTTGTTTCCACACCTGCGATCTTGCTGCCTGCTACAAGGATCTTCTCTACAAGACCCTGCTTCACATCGAGCCGCTCCTGTTTTTCGACGGACTCTTTCATGGCAAGCCGGTATCGCTGCTTGTCCGCCTGGGCGCGCGTGCCGCGAACTGCCGGCCCTTTGCTTCGGTTCAGGATGCGGAATTGTATGCCGGTGCGGTCGATGATCTTCGCCATTTCGCCGCCGAGTGCATCGATTTCCTTGACGAGATGTCCCTTGGCCAGGCCGCCTATGGCAGGGTTGCAGGACATGAGCGCGATGCTGTCCAGGTTCATCGTGAGCATGAGCGTGTCGCAGCCCATGCGTGCCGCAGCGAGTGCGGCTTCACATCCTGCGTGGCCTGCGCCGATGACGATGACCCCGTATTTTTTTTGCATGGTCATGATAGTAAAACCCAACAGCAATCGTTTGGAAAGGCGCAGAGGTCGCAAAAAAGACAAAAGACCGGGTGAATCCCGCCTCGCGATCCCCGGCTCCTGCCTGCCGGAGAAGGCACCCTTATATTCGTATATTTATCATTTTCCGATGCAGAATTCGCTGAATATCCGGTCGAGAATATCGTCCGTATACGTCGCGCCGATGATCAGCCCCAGGCTGTCAAGAGCACCGCGCAGGTCGAGGGCGATAAATTCCGGAGAAAGGCCGCCTCGTATGGAAGCCAGGCTTTTTTCCAGGCTGGCCCGGGTTTCTTCCAGCGCGGTTTTGTGGCGTTGGTTGACAGCCCAGGCATGTTCTCTCGACGAGACAGCCCCGCTCAGCACCATGCCGGCTATTGCCTGCCGGAGATCGTCCAGACCTTCTCCGGTGCGGCAGGATACTGCAATTTGCTTTTCCGGCCAGTCAAGTTTGCCGAGCTGTCCCGGCAAGTCGGACTTATTGATCACGGCGAGCGCGTTCTTTCCTTGCGTTTCTGTGAGAACGCGTTTATCTTCTGCGGTGAACGGCCCCGAGCCGTCCAGGACGAGGAGTACGAGGTCCGCTGATGCGATGGCCCCGAGGCTCCGCCGCACTCCCTCCTGCTCCGCAATATCGTGAGAATGCCTGATGCCGGCCGTGTCGAGGATCCTGAGCGGAATGCCCATGACATTCACGTATTCCTCGAGCACGTCCCGCGTGGTACCCGGCAGTTCGGTGACGATCGCCCGTTCTTGTTTAAGCAGCGCGTTTAAGAGCGAGGACTTGCCGACGTTCGGCCTGCCCACGATAGCGGTTGCGAACCCTTCACGAAAAATCTTCCCAAAGGAATAGCTTGAGAGAAGTTCTTCCACCCGGGCACCCAGGTTGGTCACTTCCTCCCGAAGCGGGCGGCCCGTCCCGGTTTCAATATCTTCTTCCGGGAAGTCGATGCCCGCCTCAACTGATGCGAGAAGAGATACCATCTTGTCGCGTAAGTCCCCGATGTCCTTTGAAAGACCCCCGAGGAGCTGTTCATTTGCAGCACAAAGGGCTGCATCCGTTTTGGAGCTGATAACGTCCATCACGGCTTCTGCCTGGGCCAGGTCTATCCTGCCGCTCAGAAAAGCCCGCTTCGTGAACTCGCCCGGCTCCGCTTGTCTTGCCCCGCTCGAGATGAGGAGCGCCATGGTCTGCCCGAGAGCCATCGTGCCGCCGTGGCAGTTTATCTCGACAACATCTTCACGCGTGTACGTCGCCGGCGCCCGCATGACGGTCACGAGCGACTCATCTATGATCCTGCCGGTCGCAGGATCAATTATATGGCCGTAATGCAGCGTGTGACTGGCCGCGGAGTGGAGGACGTTCTTTTTTTTTAGCCTGACAATGTTCGATACGATCGTGATCGCGTCCCGGCCGCTGATACGGATGATGCCGATCCCGCCTTCGCCCGGCGGCGTTGATATTGCGCAAATTGTCTCCTGCCCGTCCATGGCACGTATATTACCATAAAGCAGTCAGAGTAAAAAACACCTTTTTCCAAAAGCCCCGGCAAAATCCCGGGAGCAAAAAGCAAAATTAGCGTTCATCCCGGCAGAATTTTATGCTAGAATATTTTCATTGTCGGCGCCGCTCATGAAAACCCAGGATTTAAAAAAAATTGTAGATAAATATTCCCCCGAACAGCTCGAGGCCTGCATCCGGCAACAGCTTGATAAGGGCGAGAATGCCTGCGAGGTCGTGGACGAGGCCGACGAAGTGATTGCGTCTCTGAGCAAGGCAGAGGTCGTTCGTGAGCTCATGGATCACGGAAAGACATTTTCCGAGGCGCTCCGTGAGCTCGGGAAAAAAATCAGGGCGGTCTATGGGAAAGACGAGTAGAAAAACCCGGAAACCGGTTGACCTTGAAGTCGTGAAAACCCCTTCAGGAGAGTTTGGAGAAAGAAGACGGGGAAATGGGGCAACCGTTTGAACGTTGCTTTCCCCCTTTCGCATTGCCCTCCTTTTTACCTGAGGGACGCCAGGTTTATTACGTTTTAAAAATTATTCTTTCAGGAGGCTCACACGCAGCGACCCATGTCCACTGCGGTGAAAAAAGAAAACATGGACAATAAAGCGCTCTGGGAACGTTACAAAAAAATGCTCTGTACCGTCCCCTCCCTCGGACTGTCGCTGGACGCCAGCCGCATGAACTTCAGCGATGATTTCTTTGCATGCATGGAGCCTGAGATCCAAAAAGCCTATGCGGCCATGGAGGCACTCGAATCCGGCGCCATTGCAAACCCCGATGAGCACCGGATGGTCGGCCACTATTGGCTCAGGTCGGCTGAGCGAGCGCCGTCGCCGGAAATCCGTAAGGAAATCGAGGACACCCTTCAGGCCATTAAGGATTTTACCTTCGCTGTCCACGCGGGAAAGATCTTCCCGCGAAAGCGCGCCCGCTTCACCCGATTTCTCAGCATCGGAATCGGGGGCTCGGCCCTGGGGCCGCAGTTCGTGGCCGATGCGCTCGGTACAGCGAAGGACAAGATGAAAGTCCATTTCCTGGACAATACTGATCCCGATGGCATCGACCGCGTGCTCACCGAGATCGGGAGTGACATCGTGGACACCCTGACGATTGTCATATCAAAAAGCGGAGAAACGGCAGAGACCAGGAACGGAATGCTGGAAGTTGCCGCGGCTTACAAGAAAGCAAATCTGTCCTTTGAAAGGCATGCAGTTGCAATAACCGGAGTGGGGAGCAAGCTCGATGAAATTGCCAAAAATAACTTTTGGCTTGCGAGATTTCCGATGTGGGACTGGGTTGGTGGGAGAACATCAATAACTTCGGCAGTTGGGCTCCTTCCTATGGCGCTCCAGGGCATTAATTTTCAGGATTTTCTGAATGGCGCGGCACTTTGTGACGACTTCACGAGAAAAAAAGAAACCAAATCAAATCCCGCCGCACTTTTGGCCCTGTCCTGGTTTCAGGCAACAGGCGGGCGGGGCTCCAAGGATATGGTCATCCTTCCTTATAGAGATCGTCTGATGCTGTTCCCGAAATACCTCCAGCAACTTGTCATGGAATCCCTGGGAAAGGAAAAAGATCTGAATGGAAAGGTCGTGAACCAGGGGATTGCAGTGTACGGCAACAAAGGGACAACGGACCAGCATGCGTACGTGCAGCAGCTCAGGGAAGGCGTGAATAACTTTTTCGCAACGTTCGTCGAAGTGCTCCATGATCGTGACGCGGCGTCCCTGAACGTGGAGCCGGGCGTCACGAGCGGTGACTATCTGCACGCCTACCTCCAGGGAACGCGTAACGCCCTGTACGAAAATAACCGGGTGTCTCTCACGATCACGATCGATAAACTCAATGCCCAATCGATCGGGGCGCTCATTGCACTCTACGAACGGGCGGTCGGGTTGTATGCCTCGCTTGTGAACATCAATGCCTACCATCAGCCCGGAGTTGAGGCGGGCAAGAAGATGGCCGGCGCGATCGTCAAGCTTCAGGGCGACGTTCTGGCCTTCTTAAGAAACAGTCCGGGCAAGTCCTTCACCGCGGACGAGATAGCAGCGGGTATAGGCGTGGAAGAAAGCGTCGAGTCAATATTCAAGATTCTGAGGCATGCAAGCGAGAATGCGGACCATGCAATCACGCAAACGCCGGGAAGGGCTCCCGGGGAATGGACGTTTTCCTCAAACGCGTAGGAAGATGACGGAACATGGCAGAGACGAAGACATATGAGAAGTTTCCAATCTGGATGCCGCTGCTGTCGCGCCTCCTGGCGATACTGATCTACATCACCGGTGCGTGGATCCTGACGGGATACGGCACGGGTGTGGCCGTTGTCTACGTGCTCTACTGTCTCGGCAGGGAAGTCCGAGTGATGCAAAAAAGCTGCGTGAACTGTTATTACTACGGCAAGGACTGCGGCATAGGCATGGGGAGACTCTGTTCGAAGCTGTTCAAACAGGGCGATTCGACAAAGTTTTCTGCAGAGAAGATTTCGTGGGTTGATCTTATTCCTGATTTTCTCGTTTCAATCCTTCCCTTCGTGGGCGGGATCGTGCTGCTCATACGGCACTTCTCTCTTGGCCTGGCAGCGCTCGTGGGCATACTGGCGCTGCTCTCCACGACGGGCAATGCGCTCGTAAGAAGCAGGTACGCCTGCAAATACTGCAAGCAGCGGGAAATCGGCTGCCCTGCGGAAAAACTCTTTTCCAAAGGATGAACTACGGGTCATTGAGGCCGAGCACCGCTCCCTCCCGCGACTTCGTCCATGGTCCTGAACAAGGTCTGCAGGTCCGTTTCGTTATTGTAGAAATGCGGGGACACGCGGATCCCGCCGCCGCGACAGTTGACCATGATCCCCTTCTGCAGCAATAGGTCATTCACCTTCGCAGGATCGAAGCTCCCGGCAATAGTGATGTTCCCTCCCCGCTCCTCGCGCGCCTTTGGAGTCCGTATCGAATAGCCCCTCTCTTCCGCTTTTCCGATGATGAAATCCCCCAAATCGAGCACGCGTTCTTCTATCCGTTGAATGCCGATTTCCAACAAGAGATCAACTGCTGCGCCAAGTCCGAAAATGCCGAGCAGATTCATCGAACCTTCTTCGAATCGCAACGCATTCGACTTGGGGCAAAAGTCCGCATGGTCAAAATCGAACTCATTCTTTACCGACTTCCACCCGATGAGCATCGGGCTGAGCCGTTCGACGAGTTCTTGCGTGCAGTAGAAAATACCGACGCCTTCGGGACCCATGAGCCACTTGTGTGCGTCCGCGGAAAGAAAATCGACGCCGAATTCTTTAACATCCATCGGGACAATGCCCAGGCTCTGGATCGCGTCAACGCACAACAGAACTTTCTTCCTCCCGCAGAGGTCCCCCCGCAGAGGTCCCCGACCTTTTTGAGATCGATCCTGAAGCCATTCGCGAATTGCACCGAGCTTATGGCAAGCAACCGCGTCCTCGCATCCATCAACCCTTCGATGTCATGAAGCTGTATCCTGCCTTCACGAGACGGGATCACCCTGACATCGACGCTTCTTTTCCGGAGGTCCAGCCAGGGATAGATATTGGAAGGAAATTCCTTTTCATAGATAAGCATGTTGTCGCCGGGCTGCCAGTCGAGCCCCTTGGCAACGATCGAAAGGCCGTGGGACGTGCTTTTTACAAAGGCGATTTCCTCCGGCTCAGCGTTGATAAGCTCTGCGCAGAACCGCCTTGTTGCAACGATCTGCTGGGCCCATTTGGGGTAATGAAACGCGCCGCCCTGCGTCGACTCGGACAGGAAGGTCTCTATTGCCCTTTGCACGCGGAGCGATAACGGCGAAACCCCAGCGTGGTCGAGGTAAATATATTTCTGCATTACAGGAAATTCTTTTCGATAGGATTCGAGTGCATTTGTATTCATGATTTCCATTTCCGCTTTTGCGGCCGGACGCTATTTCGCTCTCTTCTGGATATATATTTTTTTCTCCGCCCGGGAGAGGGCTTTCACCTTGAATTCCTTCTTCAGCGCGCTTGACTTGTTCAGGCAGCGTTCGTAATAGATCACCTTCACCGGCCGACGGCTGCGCGTATAGCGCGAGGCGCTGCCGTTATTATGCTTGTCGAGCCGGCACTGCAGGTCATTCGTGATGCCGGTATAGAAAGTATTGTCACTGCACTGCAGAATGTAGAGAAGCCAGCGCTTTGATTTCTTCCTGGCTTTTTTTGGCGCTCCTGTCGGCATCATCTCTTCTCTTGCTCACGATGCCTGAGGCTTTTCATCAGTGTTCCTGCTGTCAATCCGTTGCTTTCTCCCTATGATGAAATAGAGAGGAACTGCAAAGGGCGGCATAACCAGGATAAAAATAAACCAGATTATTTTGTCGATATTATTTTTAAAATCGCTTCGCAGTATATCGACAACGACGTATAACCAGGCAACAAACAAAACAAGAAAAACGAGGATGCAGACTCCGGACACGGCGGTAAAAACTGCGGTTAGATGCTGGAGGCCAAGGGGAGCAGCAAAATCGTTCATGACAATCTCCTTTAACCGGGCATGAGGAAGAAAGTATTGCTCAACTGTCTAAAGTATAGTAGAATTTTTCATTGAGAGAAAGAACAAAATGAAGTCATTGCCGCGCAGGGAATGTCTTGCAGCTTCTCTCGATCGGTGACAAAGGCATCCTAAAAGGTGCGGCTACATGCGCTAAAGCAGGGTCACGCCTTGGCAGCCGCGGGCTTTAGCCTGCGAAAATGGTGTTTCAACGCGGGATAGCAAAGCAGGCATTCATCAAGTGCTGAAACTGGTATTCTATGGATAAAGACACAACCGATAAGCAACTGAGCCTTCCGTACGATCAGAGTGAGGGCTCGCTCAAGCACTATTTTGAAGAACGCCTGGGCAGGCCGCTTACTCTTGCGCTCACTGAAAATTCAACGACAATGCTTTCGGTAAGGCAGGGCCATGTTCTGCGCGTCCGGCTTCACCGGATGTTTGCGAGCGCGGACAGCAGCGTGTTTGAAGAGATTGTTGCTTATCTGAAAAACAGAAAAAGAGCGATGCCGTTGTTCAGGCGTTTTTTGCGCGAGAATAAGACACGCATTACAGCAAAACCGCCGAAAAAAGTCCCCCTGAAAACCGTCGGCAAGCACCACGACCTTCGCGATCTTTCTGATTCAGTAAACCAGGAATATTTCGGCGGTGGGATCAACGCCTCAATCACCTGGGGATCGAGAAGTCCCCGCTTCTCCGTGAGAAGAAGGACCCTCGGGAGCTACAGCGAACGGTCCAAAATCATCAGGATCAATCCCGTGCTCGACAAGAGGACCGTCCCCCGCTACTTTGTCGCTTTCATCGTCTACCACGAAATGCTGCACGCAGCCGTGGGTACGCCTCTCCGGGGCAAAAGAAGGAGCGTCCACTCCTCGGAGTTCAGAAAAAGAGAAAAGCTTTTTAGGGATTATGAAAGGGCCATGGCATGGGAAAGCGGGAAAGGATGAGCGAGGATCTTTCCGGAAATCGAATAACGAGATCGTACCTATATATTATATAGCTACAAATTTTACCAATGACTATCAGCTTCACCTACTACATCGCAAAGACGTTTAGAAAAAATATTATCAACTTCCGGTAGAAGTTTACAGCAGGTATCGGTCATCAGATGCATAGGCGTACCCGTCCAGGGTCCGCTGCAGAAAGCTCACGACAACGTGGATCAAAGCGCGTCTTGATGACCAACGCGATCATGGTAATAAGAGGTCATGGAGCCATTTTTCCACAAACTCCGATGACGTCTCGATCCGGAAGGGCCTCGTATTCAACGGGAGGAACATAATCGAAAGTGGCATGCAGTCGCTTCCGATTATATACATCTTCGACAAAGTAGGGAAGCCGCCGCTGGACGTCTTTCAAGGTCTGGTATTAACAGAGATAGACACTTGTCTTTATGTTTTTGATGAAGCTTTCAGCAAAGGCGTTATCGTACGGGCAAGCCTCAATGAGATGGCTGTAAGGCAATTTTTATATTTTTGTCATTTTTGTCTAGCCTTTACTATTTATGCCCCCTTTAAACCAAAAAACGATTGCCCATCCAATGTGCGGAGCGGCAAAAAAATATTCGTCAAAACGGATTTACTTCAACCGGTGATGGAACGCCGTAAGGATACGATGGATTTGATGTGCCATTGCCAATTTGCCCGGAGCCGTTGCAACCCCATGACCATAATGTGCCGTCAGATTTCATCACGATCGTGCTCCCTGATGCCGAAACGGACGTGATGCCGGAAAGAGAATTGACCTGGCCCGGATTGGGATGAGTATCTAGAGTCTCAATGTCCTCGAAACCATCCCCCATGTTTCCGCATGAACCATTCGTTCCCCATGTCCAAACAGACCCGTCGTTTTCTATGACGACGGAATAACCGTTGCCGGCGGCAAAGGTCTTTATGTTCGATACACCGCCAATCTGCGCCGGAACGGTGTACCAGAAATTGCCGCACCATCCTGTAACAGGAGCCCCTATCTGCCCGCACCCGTTGCTGCCCCAGCCCCAAAGCGTCCCATCATTTTTGAGTGCAAGAGTATGGTCGTTGGTTGATATTTTTACAATGCCGGTCAGACCCGAAACCTGCACGGGAACCCAGCTATCCGTGCCTGCAACAGAATATGCGGAAGAACCGTTTCCCAGCTGACCGTTTCCGTTTGCTCCCCATGCCCATACGGTGCCGTCAGATTTTAGTGCCACTTCATAATTCGGGTTCCCCGCCGCGATCGCTATAACTCCGGACAATCCCTGCACCTGGACAGGGATGGAACTGCTCTGTGTTGTACCGTTACCAAGCTGCCCATGGTCGTTATTGCCCCATGTCCAAACTGTCCCATCCGATTTAAGGGCTATGGACAGCATATTGGAGGCTGAAACGGCTATAACATTACTGAGTGATGGCACTTGCTGGGGAACATCGGTGTAGTCATACGTGCCGTTCCCCAATTCACCAGAGTAGTTATTGCCCCATGCCCAAACGGTGCCATCTGATTTTATGGCCAGCACATGCATGTCACCGGTTGCAACCGCAGTAACACCCGATATACCACTTACTTCCCAGGGTGTTGGGTAAGGGGTGTCGTTATTGTTGTCCCATACACCAATACCGAGCTGTCCGCTATAGTCATTGCCCCATTCCCAAACCGTACCATCATCTTTTACCGCCACGGTAAAATTGCCTCCGGCCGATACGGAAACGACATGGGCTGTGTTCTGTGAATCTGACAGTGTTACGGTATGGGTTTTGCCGTTGTAGTTGGCGGATATAACGACGTTACCGATGCTGGTCATAAATACCAGC
The DNA here is from genome assembly GCA_963769335.1 of Nitrospirota bacterium. Lineage (GTDB taxonomy): Bacteria > Nitrospirota > UBA9217 > UBA9217 > UBA9217 > JAJYKN01. The sequence continues at coordinate 80,598 of CAVYLT010000091.1, forward strand.
CCGCTGGCGTTAACGTACCCCACGGACGAGTCAGAAATTGTCCATGTCGCCAGGGAAGTGATATCCGCCGTCGTACCATTGCTATAGGTAGCAGTTGCAATGAACTGGGCCGTCGACATGTTGTAGATGCTTGAAGACGCTGGCGTCACGGTAAAATCCGAGAAGGTAGGTGCAATTATATAGAATGTGATACTTGCGCTTACTCCCGTCGACGGGTCCGTCGCAGTAACAGTTACTGGTGTCTGCGTGAGGGTGTAGAGAAGCCCGTTTGTGCCGGGAGCGTTACTGATGGACGCATATTGCGGCGAAGCATTGACCGTCCAGGTAACTGATGAGGTTATATTCGCAGTTGTGCCGTCAGCGTATGATCCGGTGGCGGAAAACTGTTCAGTATTTCCCGCAGGAATGCTAGTATCCGGACTTGTTATTGTTATTCTAGAAAGGGGGGCCGGTGTAATTGTAATATTAGCTGATCCTGTAACGCCGCTCACGGGATCGATGGCAAAAACAGTGTCTGGTCCCGCTGACAGAGCCGTAAGAAAGCCATTTGTACCGGAATTGCTTAATGAAGCTGCCTCGGGGTTTGATGACGTCCAAGTGACCTGACTTGTAATATTCGCGACCGTCTGGTCGCTGAAGGTGCCCGTCGCGGTAAATTGCTGAGTACTGCCCTTCGGGATGGTCAGAGAAGGTGCTGAAACCGCAATTGACTTCAGCACAGCGGCGTTTACTGTAACAAGAATTCTACCATTTATTCCGGATGTCGGATCTGTCCCGGTGACATATGTCTGACCCCACGCTCCTGGTACCGTTGATGCAAGACCGCGAGAGCCGTTTGCATTACTGACAGTCAGTATATTTGAGTCAACTGACCATGTAACAGACGCTGTTATGTCCTGGGTCGATCCGTCGGAATAGGTACCCGTTGCATGAAGCTGTATTGTATATCCTTCTGTTACAACCGGGCTTGCCGGCGTAAGCGTGATTCTGTTAAGCGTTACCGGAGAAACGGTTACAGTCGTCTGTCCGGAAGAAATTCCGTCACTAGTAGAGCAGGTTATCAAAGTATTTCCGGCCGAGATACCGGTTACCAGACCGCTACTATTCACCGTAGCAACGCCCGTGTTTGAGCTTGTCCATCTTGCCTGGCTGGTAATGTCGTGGTGCGAAGAGTCTGAATAAACGGCCATCGCATCAAGCGCTATTGTTGTGCCCGGCGCGATGGTCGGGGTTACCGGTGTAATCGTTACATACTGTATGGTGAATGTCCCTACAGTCGCTATGGTGCTTCCGTCTATGCTTCCCGATGATGCTGTAATAACCGTGGTCCCGCTCGAAAGAGACGACAGGTGCCCCATGGTGCCGGGAGCATTGCTGATGGTTGCCACGGTGGTATTGCTTGACGACCAGGTTACCCCGGAAGTAATATCCTGGGTCGTATTATCCGAATACATGCCCAGCGCTTCGAACTGGATATCGTTACCGACAGCCATGGCCGGCAGAGCTGGCAGGACCGATAGGGATGCCAGAGTTGCATTCGTTACCGTTAGGTTGGCTGTTCCGGTGACACCAAGTAAGGAGGCAGAAATCACGGTAGTCCCAGCTGTCCGTGCTGTTGCCAGACCAGCTGATGAGGTACTATTACTTACGACGGCGACCGATGTGTTGCTCGAACTCCAGGTTATCAGGTCCGTAACATCGGTGGTCGTGCTGTCCGAGTAAATTGCGGTCGCGGTGAATTGCATAATGCTGGACTTCGCAATGCTCGGGTTTGCCGGGGTTACCTCAATCGCGACAAGTGATGCATTGCCGTTTCCGGATAGTCCGCTGCTGCTTCCAGAGCCTCCGCAGGATAAAAACATGATAGAAAAAAGAAAAAATGCAAGATAAACAAGAACTGGTTTTTTCATAGCCCTCTCCTTTGAGCTAAATTATTCATGTTGGGTGAATTGCATGTTCATTTCGATTATCAGAAGCATTGTATGCTTTGTGAAAGATGTAATTACGCCTGATCCTACTACGAAAGACTAGGTCTATAGAGTGCTTACGGCGCAATTCTCCTATCCCATACGTTAATCTTCAATATTCTTATCGGCAGAAATTCTGGAAAACTTAAGAGGTAGTGGGCGCGACACAGGAGCCAGAGAATAAGAAATGGACTATTTTTGCAGCGGGCGGACACGGACTACAGGATGTACCATGGACTGCAAGTCTTAAAAATTGCTATGTATACTTCTTACCAGAAAAAATATTTTTTTATTTTCATATCACCGTTATTTTGGTTGCCACACGTTGTTCAGATTTTTCTTGTCTCTCCAATAGACCGTCGTTTCCCCCGAGCTGCAACGATATTCCTTATCGCCGTGCAGATGGGAGGACGTGATTCGGTATTCTCTCTGTGTGAGTTTTTCATAGACGAGGTGAACTTCGTGCGACGTACGTTTGCAGCTTGCTACTTGTTCCAGCGATGCGGGATAGGTGCCGTGGTCTGCATAGTAGGCCTCGACGCACCTTTTCCCATTTATCAGGTCCGACTGCGCGGCTGCGTTGTAACTCCTCGTTCTGAAGACAGTGTACTGCGGTATGGCAATCGCCGACAAAAGGAACACTTCGGCGAGGACAATCGCTCCAATTGCGAAAGCGATGGCTAAACGCGGGAGAGGAAACGGGCGAAGCATTTCCAGTTTTTCTCGGGACGCGGCCCCATCGGCCGAAACGTCTCGTACCTTTTGATACCTGTTCAATTCGGACTGCAGGCGTGCCGTGAAAAATGGGATCACGAATGGACCGAATTGAGAGGCGAGTGCATATGGAACCGAATGTTTGAAGCCGGAAGAGGAACCCGTCGCCGAGTGGAGGGCCTGAACACCTTTTGCCGCAGAAGAGAGAAGATACGTACCGAGACCCAGCATTGACAAAGAATACACGAGCTGTACAATAGCCACCCCTTCAGGCCCCAGGGAGAATGACACAGCCAGCAGCTGTACAATTGCAGCACTAACGAACCAAAATCCTACGGGAGTGATCGTAAGGAAGAAGATCAGGGCGCAAAGTCCCGGCCGCATGTTCGATTGGCGCAGTTCCACAAGTTGACGGCATACCGAATAGTACCAGAATACCCAGTATATTCCCAGGGTGAAGAGGCCGAAGGCTGCAACTGTCCCGGGACTTCTTTCTTTCATCCTGCTTTCTCTCGGCGCAGACCTTGGGATAGCGCGCAACGCTCCGAGTTTATTTCCGCAGGCCCTGCAGACGACGGCTCCTTCCGGGGCCTGTTCCCCACACCTTGAGCATCGTACCATGATCCTGATCTCCACCAGGCGTCGTTAAAGCATCTCCTGAACCAGACAGACAGAGCGAACCTATCGATGGTTAAGAACACCTGCGGCCTCGCGGCAGCACTACATGAGCCATTCTCCGTGCATTTCTCGTCATATGACGATTCTAAATTATAGTATAGTAAACAGCCCTTTTGTTATCAAGTGAATTCGGTGATTTACGGCAGGGGTAGATGAATGCTTCGGACGGAAACATGAAAGTTTGAAACATTGACATCGACAAGTAGTACAGAATGAACTTTTCGTCCCCAAAAAAAACTATATGCCAGCAGTTCTTCGCGCCGTAAAAAAGAGCCTCATAAAAGGATAGAGAATTCGCCCATCGCTTTGAGAAGGATACTGCTCCTTACATTCAGCTAACACCATGTGCTCGAATTCCTCCCTAGTAGCATCAGTCGGCAATTTTTCAAGAATCGGTTTCATCGCGGTACTTTTATACCATGCAACAAGATCCTGATGGGATTTTAAAATGTGATAGTACGTCGTTTCCCACAGAACGATGTCCTGCGTTAAAGAAACGAGCTGATTGTAGTAATATTCGGCGTTGTGATATGTTATCGGCGCGTCATCGCCCGAGGTGAATGCGCTCCATTTCCTGCTTCGGGCAACGTTTAATATGATTTTGTACAAAGGCGATTCATAATTAGCAGGCACCTGGATTGCCAACATGCCGTTCGGGTTAACTAACTGGAACAGTCGCGGGATTAAGAGGTGATGATTGGGGATCCAATGTATTGCCGCGTTTGAAAAAACAAGGTCATACTTCCGGTCAGTCGCCAGCGTTGAAGCGTCCCCGATCGCCCAGGCTTGCTCCGGATGATCTGTGCGCGCCCGTTCTATCATCTTCGGGGACTTATCGAGCCCGACGACATCGGCATGGGGCCATCTCTTGCGTAAAATTTGGGTACTGTTTCCCGGGCCGCAACCTATATCGATAATGCTTTTGAGGTTTTCCAGAGAAATACGTGCTACAAGGTCGATGGAGGGCTGTGTTCTTTCATGCTCGAACTGCAGGTATTGCTGTGGATCCCAATCACGCAAGGCGATCTCCTTAAAAACAACGAGCACGTCTTTTTTATCCGCAGATTTCGCAGATGGACGCAGATATTAAGCAGTAAGTCCGGCGTTCTTTGCTGATGCGCCTCCAGAGAGCTGGGCACGCCGGATAATAGCATAAAGGTAAAAATAAATACAGTATCTCATGGGCCGAGCAATAACCACAAAAAATGACAATATTGAATTAGTCCTGGTGCTGTGTTATAGTAATAAATCGCCATGAAAAACCTGCACGATATCCTCCTGCCTGTCCTCGAAGACATCAAGGCGGGACGCAAGAACATCGAAGTGAGCGAACTCTGGGGGGCCTCCAAGGCCCTTTTTTTATTCGGCTTGAGGCGCGAAGTCAACCGTCCCGTCATCGTTATTACGTCCTCGGAAGACGCTGCCGAGGCGCTCGTGGAAGACCTGAAATTCTTTTTGGACAAGTCGCCCCGCAGCGGGAGGGAAGGATGGGACGGGGAAATCCACGTTTTTCCGTCCTGGGGCGTGCTTCCCTTTGAAGCGGACTCGCCCGACAGCCGAACGGTCGGGGAGCGCATGCGGTTCCTCTACAGCCTCATCTCCGGCAATCCCGGCATCTGCGTCGTGCCGGTCCCTTCATTGATGCAGAAGCTCCCGCCGTGGGAACTCTTTGCCGACTCGGTAAAAACCATAACGCAGGCGACTCCCCTCGAACCAGAGGGGCTTGTTGCCTCCCTCATCGCAACGGGCTACGAATCGTCATCACTGGTCACCCGCGTGGGCGAGTTCAGCAGGAGAGGAGGGATCGTCGATTTTTTCTCGCCGCTCCACGAGCAGCCGATTCGCATAGAATTTTTCGGCGACACGCTGGAATCGCTGCGCTCGTTTGATCCGGAAACGCAGCGCTCGACCGCAGAAATCAGGGAAGCCGTGGTGTTGCCGGTGCGGGAACTTATCCTAAACGATAAAGGAATAGAACAATTCAGCAGCACGATCGATAACGAGGCCCTGATCGACCAGGTCAGGGAAGGGACGCTTCCCCCCGGTGCGGAGTTCCTTGCGCCGTTTTTCTATCCTCTGGAAAGCCTGTTCCGATATTTGCCGGAGAACAGTCTCGTTGCATTCATTGAGCCCGACGACCTGAAACGGGAAATCGAAGCGCAGAGCGAAAAAATTGAAGCGGGAAGACGGGAAGAGGCTGAGGAAGGACGGGTCCTGCCCGAAACCCCGGAGCTTTATCTTGACCGGGCGGCCCTTAACGAGGAGCTTGCCCGTTTCCCGACGCTGGCCCTCCGTCTCCTCGGCACAGAGGTCGACGGCCTGCGCATGGACACGAAGTCCTCCTCCTGGCTCAGCGTTCGCCTTACCAAGCCGATCACGAGAGAAGAGCAGGAAAAGGCGCGCGAGCAGGTGGAAGGCACGATGGCGGGCGTCGTCGAGAAACTCAGGCGGTTACGGGATTTCAACAGCGTCATGATCGTCTGCGGCACCGACGAGTCTGCGGCACGGCTCAAGAAGCTGTTTATGGAATACGGACTCGGCGTGGCGATCGCGACCCACGTTGTGGAACAGGACCACGGGCCGTGGCCGATCACCGTGTCCGTCGGCAGACTCTCCGAAGGGTTTACGTGGCAGGAGCTGGGCCTTATTTTCATCACCGAGGAAGAGATCTTCGGCAGGAAAATCCACCGCCCGTCGACGGCAAAAGCAAAGGCAGCCCCTTTTCTCTCGACCTTCAAGGAGCTGAAGCCCGGCGACTTCGTCGTGCACACGGACTACGGCGTGGGCGAGTACCAGGGCCTGACGCACATCAACGTAGACGGCTTTGAAACGGATTTTCTCTCACTCCGGTACGAGCCTGACGCGAAGCTCTATGTTCCGCTCTACAGCCTCGACAAAGTACAGAAGTACATCGGCACGGAAGGGATCGCGCCGAAGCTCGACCGCCTGGGCGCCCCAGCCTGGGCCAGGACCAAGGAAAAGGTAAAGAAGGACATCCTCGAGATGGCGCGGGAGCTTGTCGCGATCTACGCCGCCCGGGAGGCCCAGAACCGAGCGTCCTTTACGCCCCCCGACAATCTCTACCGCGAGTTCGAGGCGGCCTTCCCCTACGAAGAAACAGCGGACCAGCAGAAGGCCATCGAGGACGTGCTGAGCGATATGCAGCGGCCGCGGCCCATGGACCGGCTTGTGTGCGGCGACGTGGGGTACGGCAAAACGGAGGTGGCGCTCCGGGCCGCATTCAAGGCCGTGGAAGACGGGATGCAGGTCGCGGTGCTCGTTCCCACGACCCTGCTTGCCGACCAGCACTACCGGACCTTCTCCGAACGGGTCGCGTCGTTCTCGATCCGCGTGGACATGCTTTCGCGCTTCCGCACGAAGTCCGAGCAGCAGGAGACGCTCAAAGGATTAAAAAGCGGGACCGTCGACATCGTAATCGGCACGCACCGGCTGCTCCAGAAGGACATCGCGTTCAAGAACCTCGGCCTCCTGGTTGTCGACGAGGAGCACAAGTTCGGCGTGAAGCACAAGGAGCGGATCAAGGAATTCAAAAAGCTCGTGGACGTGCTCACGCTCACGGCAACGCCGATCCCGCGCACGCTCCATATGTCGCTCGCCGGCATCCGGGACCTCTCGATCATCGAAACGCCCCCCCTCGACCGCCAGGCCATTCAGGTCGTCCTTGCGCGCTTCGGCAAGCGGGTGATCCGCGAGGCGATCATGCACGAGCTCGGGCGCGGCGGGCAGGTGTTCTTCGTCCATAACCGGGTGCAGGGCATCGAACGCATGGCTGACTTCATCCGGAACCTGGTACCGGAAGCACAGGTCGGCATCGCCCATGGACAGCTGCATGAGCACGAGATCGAGGACGTGATGTCGAAATTCATCGCCAACGCGTTGAACGTGCTTGTGACCACGACGATCATCGAATCCGGCATCGACATCCCCACGGCAAACACCATTATCATCAACAGGGCGGACCGATTCGGCCTCGCCGACCTGTACCAGATCAAAGGCCGGGTGGGAAGGAGCCGCGAGAAGGCTTATGCCTATCTGCTTGCTCCCGAGGACGAAACGCTCTCCGACGTAGCCCGTAAGCGCCTCCGGGCGATCCAGGAACTGTCCGAGCTGGGTGCGGGATTCCGCATTGCAGCCCAGGACCTCGAGACCCGCGGTGCCGGCAATTTACTCGGCAAGCAGCAGTCGGGACACATTGCCGCCGTCGGCATCGATCTCTATACCCAGATGATGGAAGAGGCCATGGCGGAATTGCGGGGCGAGGAAATTTCAGCCGAACCCGACACGATCATCACGATGCGCGCCTCTGCTTTTATCCCCGAGGATTACATCAGGGATGTAAGCTTGCGGCTCGCGGCATACAAGGAGATCTCGAGCGCCTCCGATGAGGTGCAGCTCCGCGACATTGCCGATGAGCTGCGGGACCGGTACGGCGAACTCCCCGAGCCCGCGTCGAATTTATTCGAGATCATGGGCGTCAAGCTTATCGCCAAAAAAGCGGGGGTCCTCCGGATCGACGCAGGCAGGGACGTAGCAAAGATCACCTTTGCCGAGCAGGCGAACATACCGCCGGACCGGGTGATGGTTCTCCTCAAAAAAAACAAAGGAACAATCAAATTCATTCCGGAGTATACGCTCCAGATCTCCCTCCCCGACGAATCGCTTCGGACCGCCGCAGACGCGGTGAAAAAGTGCTTGCAGGAACTACTCTAGTATGTTATAAACAAGAGACATACCTGCTTATTACCTGGGTTTTGCAGAAGAACGAAACCCATACTCCCGGAGGAACCCATTCCATGAAGATGTATAAACTGATGACAATTGTTGTGATACTAACCGTCGCCGCTTCGCTGGCGGGCTGCAGCAAGGGAACGGACGGTACCGTACTTGCAAAGGTGAACCGCGGCGCGATCACCACAGCGGACTTCAAAAAACAGCTCGAAGGAGCTGACGCCCCAAATGCAGCAGGCGGTGGTGTCCGACCCCAAGGCGCGGAGGGACTTTCTTGATGACCTGGTCGGGATCGAGCTCGTGATCCAGGAAGCGAAACGGCAGGGTCTCGATAAGGACGCGGAATTTAAAAAGCGGCAGGATATGATGAGAAAAGAGCTCGAACACAGGATCCAGGAGGATGCCAAAAACGAGCTTTTCAACGCGGTCCTGAAAAAAGAGATCGGCGATAAAATGAGCAAGGTGCCCGAGCCGACGACGCAGGAAGTCCGCGACTATTACGACAAGAACAAGGACAAGATCCGTACCGCGACGGGAAAACAGATGAGCCTCAAAGAAGTGGAGCCGCAGCTGAAGACCCGGCTGATGCAGGAGAAGCGGAGAGACCTGTACCTTGAATACGCCAAGACGCTCCGGGCCAAAGCCAAGATCGATGTGAATGAAAAAGCCCTCGACGAGTCCATTGCTGCGCTGGCCCAGCCGAAACAGCTGGACCTTTCGCATATGAACGTCCAGCCGGCTCCGAAGAACGAGGCCGCGAAGTAAGAACGCAACTGCTTATGAACAGCCCCCGACTTACGTACTACATAATAGCCCCAGCGCTTTTGCTGGGGCTTCTATTTTTTTCATGCACGAAAAAGGAAGAGGAGAGCCTGCCGGTTGTTTCCGCCCCCTCCTCCTCGCTCTCTCCCAACGTAAGGATCGTGGCGACCGTCGACGGCGATCCGATCACGCTTGCCGAGTTCGAGGAACGCTTTGCCCGCGCGGGAGTCAAGCCCGAGCAGGGGGCCGAGCTTGAAATCAAGCGTGAATTCCTGAATGACCTCATCGAACGTAAAATGATGGTCCGCGAGGCGCAGCGGAAACGGATCAAAGTCGGTCTCGCTGAGATCAATGCCCGGATCGCATCACTGCGCACCGAACACGGCAAAGATGTCAACGAGGAACTTGCGAGCCTCGGCATCGACTTCGAAAAATGGAAGTCTGATGTCTGGGAAGATATGATGATCGAGCGGCTGATTCAACGCGACGTGAACAGGCGCATAACCGTTACGCCTGCGGAAGTGCGCCGCTACTACCAGGCGAACGCCCAGGAGTTTGAGAAGCCCGAGCAGGCCCGCGTGCGGCAAATCGTCGTCGCTACCGAGGCGGAAGCCGAAAAGGTGATGGAGCTTCTCCAGGCGCCGGATGCCGACTTTGCAGCAGTGGCGCGCAAAAAATCTTCTGCCCCGGAAGCGGAAAAGGGCGGAGATCTCGGCTATTTTGCCATGGGCGAGATGCCGGCGGAATTCAATGTCGTCTTCGGTCTGCCGAAACACGGGATTAGCGGGATTGTAAAGAGCCCCTATGGTTTTCATATCTTCAAGCTGGAAGACAAACGGAAACCGGGCCGGATCAGCCTTGATGAGGCCTCCAAAGAGATAACCGAAAAACTGCGCCGGGAAAAAGGGGACACACGGTATAAGCAGTGGCTCAAGGAGCTGAGGTCGAGGACGAAGTTCGAAGTGAATTACCAGGCGCTGGAGCAGTGAGCTTCGTCAGGGACAAGGGTCCGAGGGCGCTGCCGGGCAGGGGAGGAGCCGCTGCCGGCGATTCTGTGGCCTTCGCGAGCGGCGTGACCAGGGCAGTGCCCCGATCATTCGCTATTTCCAGCCTTGTTTTAAACCGTCCCGAAGCGGCATTGATGCCGTCGAGCACCTCGGCGGCCGCCGCACCGGTGAGCACGTGGGGGCGGTACTTAACGCGGTAGTTATTAATATCCAGCGGCACCGCTTCAACCTTTTCGAGGGTGTTGCCCTTGAAGGTGGAAAGTAGTATCATACTGCAGTTTGTGCGGTTGCTCTCGGAGCCGAAAACGAAATTGCCGAGACTGTAGGCGATGAGGCGGCCTTTGTATATTTCCAGCTCCTGGAGCACATGGGGATGGGCGCCGAGCACGAGGTCGGCGCCCCAATCAATGGCATGGTGACCGAGCTCGATCTGGTAGTCCTTGGCAGCAGTCAACAGCTCTGCACCCCAATGGAAGGAAACGACGACGAGGTCCACGTGGGGCCGGACCTTCTCGATATCAGCTTTCACGAAGTCCGCATATCCCGGCGCTGTCCCGGGTTGGCTGCGGGAAGCGAAAAATTCGAGTGGAAACGTAAGGGAATAGGCCAGAAACGCGATGGTTTTTCCCTTGATCTTGACGATTGCCGGCACACGAGCGTCATCAAGGTCCATTCCCGCCCCGGTGTAGAGAATCCCGTTTGCGTCCAGATTCTCAAGCGTGTCCTGAAGCGCAAGGGGCCCGAAGTCCATCATGTGGTTGTTTGCAAGCGTAACGACCCGGAAACCCGCCCGCTTGAGCGCCTCGGCAGCGATCGGTCCGGCACGGAGTGTGAACTTCTTGTTTTCGACGGCGGTCCCGCGGGCTGAAACAGGAGATTCGAGATTGCCGATCACAATATCGGCTTTTTCGAAAACCGGCATTACCTCTGCAAAGGGATAGCCGGGGCCGAAGTCCTTGAGAAAGGGTTCCGTCCTGCCGCCGAGCATCAAGTCGCCGACTGCGGCAATCGAAAGTTCGTCCTGCGGAGACAGGTCAGCGGCTGCAGCCGGTATTGCCAGGGCGAGGACAAGACTAAGAGCAGGAAAGAGTGTTTTCATAGCATGCTTGGATTTATAATAAAAGAGCGGCCGCCAAAAGGCAATAGAAAAAGCGGGCGGCGCGAGGCAGGGAGCAGGACATGAGAAATACAGTTTTTTCTTTCATTGCCGTATCCGGCATTTTTCTTTTCTGTGGAATGCAGGGCGCCGCGACCGCATCGGTCGTTGTGGACCGCGTGGTTGCGGTCGTGAATAATGAGATCATTACTCTAAGCGATCTGCAGCGGGAAGCTGCTTTGAAAAAAACGGACGGCAAGGTCGACGATCGAATGCTCCTCGAAGACATGATCGACCGGAAGCTGCAGATGGCCGCCGCGAAGCGGGCCGGTATGGACGTTACCGACAAAGAGCTTGCCGACGCCGTGGCCGACATCATGAAGCGGAATTCCTTTGATACGAAACAGTTTGAGGCGGCGCTGGCGAAAGAAGGGCTCACCCTCGAACAGTATAAAATCGAGCTCCGGGAACAGATGACGCTCTCGCGCATGTTTAATAAGTATATCCGCGCCGGTATCACCGTTGATGAGGCGGAGGTCCGGGCCTACTATGACCGAAATATCAAATTGTACACGCTCCCCGAAGAGATCCGGCTGCGGCAGATTTTTTTCCCGCTGCCGGAGAACCCCTCTGCCCGCGAGACTGCAACCGTGAAAGAAAAGGCACAGCAGGCGTTTGATCGTGCAAAAAAGGGGGAGGATTTTTCCCGCCTCGTCCGCGAACTTTCTCAGGGAGCGGCTGCGTCCGAGGACGGCGACCTGGGATTCACGCAGCGGGACTCCCTTTTGCCCGAGATGGAAGCGGCTGCGCAGCCGCTTAAGACGGGCGAAATCTCAAGCCCCTTTCTCTGCGCCGGCGGATATCACATTATCAAGCTGGAAGAAGTGCGCACACCCGTCAGGCCTTTCGAAAAAGTCAAAGACGAGATCATGAACCTGCTCTACCAGCAGAAAGTGGACAACACCTACCGAAGCTGGCTTCAATCGCTCAGGAGCGATTCGAACATCGAGAACAGGTTGTGAGCCGGCGCGTGGAGCAAAGGTAAAGCAGGCTCATGACCGTCTCTCTCGACCCATCCCGGTACTGCGGCGCCATGCTCCCGGCTCTCCGCACTGTTCCCGGCCAGCATGAAAACCGTAACACTCAAACAAAAAGAAGACCGCCGCATTCTGCGCGGCCACCCCTGGGTGTTCAGCAACGAGCTCGAACGCTCTGCGGCGGTTTTCGAACCAGGCGAGATCGTCGACGTGCTGGATTTCTCAGGTCGTTTCATCGGCCGGGGCTATATTAATCCGCGCTCCCTCATTGCCGTTCGGATCCTCACCGGAAGCAGGAGGAAATCGACGGCGAATTCCTTAGAAGGAGGATCGCCGCCGCTCGTGCCCTCCGAAGTGATCTCGGATTCGGCGAATCGTTTCGCGCGGTGTTCAGCGAAGGCGACGGCCTTCCCGGCCTGATCGTGGACAAGTACGCTGATACGCTCGTGGTCCAGTCGTCGACCGCTGGCATCGATCGACTTCTGGACGAGTTATTCGAGGTGCTTAAGGATGAATACTCTCCGGATACGATTGTATTGAGGAATGATATGGGCTCCCGCGAGCTTGAAGGCCTGCCCCAGGAAAAGCGCGTCGTTCTCGGCTCCCTTACCGGTCCCGTGACGATCGAAGAATCAGGCATCTCCTACCGGGTCGATGTGCTCGAAGGGACAGAAGACGGGGTTCTTCTTTGACCAGCGCGAGAACCGGCTCACGCTCAAGGATTACGTTCGTGGAAGACGAACACTCGATTGCTTTTGCTACGTGGGTGCGTGGTCGCTTACGGCTGCGAAATCCGGCGCGACCGAAGTTATCGGTCTTGATTCTTCGGAGAAGGCCGTCTCCCTGGCAACAGAGAACGCCGCGCTGAACGGCTTGTCGGCTCAGTTTAAGATCGCCGATGTGTTCGATGAGCTTCGCCTTCTGGAAAAACAGCAGGGAACGGTTCGGCTGCATCGTCCTCGACCCGCCTGCGTTCGTGAAAAGCAGGGCCAAGGTGCGGGAGGCCCTCAAAGGGTATAAGGAGATCAATCTCCGTGCAATGAAATTGCTCGAGCCGGGAGGCGTGCTCGTGACCTGTTCGTGTTCGCATCATATCGACCAGGAATTGTTTCGGGAGATGCTGATCGACGCGGCACACTCGGCAGGCCGGCAGGCACGGATGCTCGAGATGCGCTCCCAGGCGCGGGACCATCCCGATGCTGCTTGCCGCCCGGGAGACGCAGTATCTCAAGTGCGCGATACTGAAAATAGACTGACTGTAGACAGTTGCCATCTCCGGTCAAATCACCGAGGTGGACGAGGACAGACCGTTCAAGAGAAAAAGTTGTCGGTTTGATGACAGATTTCAAGAATTAGCTTGACTAACAAGCGGTCCCTGTGTTAAAAAATAAGCGCTTCGGGCGATTAGCTCAGCGGGAGAGCACTGCCTTCACACGGCAGGGGTCGCTGGTTCAATCCCAGCATCGCCCACCATGAAAATAATAAAGGGGTTAACCTTATCGGTTAACCCCTTTTTATTCATTCTCTGTTTTATAAGAATTTTTTATCCACCAGCCTGCATCTTCTCTTCTTCTTCCTGGCGTGTCTTGCATTCTATGCAGAGCGTTGTAACAGGCCGTGCTTCAAGCCGCTTGATGCTTATCTGGCCGCCGCATTCCTCGCACACTCCGTAGGTGCCGCCGTCAATCCGGGAAATGGCCTCGTCGATTTTTTTCAGCAGCTTCTGCTCCCGGCCGCGCAGTTTCAACAGGAAGTTATTGTCCAGTTCAGCCACGGCTTGGTCTGTGGGATCGGGGAAGCTTTCTTTTTCGGTGCTGATCTTGCTGTTTAAGGTCTGTTCAGCCTCGGAAAGAAGGTCCTGCCTCTGCTTAAGGAGCTTTTTTTTAATCGCCAACAATTTCGAATCCGCTACCATCATCACAACCTCTGCGTGCATTGTTTCGGGCCAAGAGAACAGGAAAACCTCTTACTGCCCGTCGAAACTTAAGTTAGTACTATATCAAAAAAGAGCAGGTGAGTCAATTGTTAAATAGCAACACGAGTCAAAGATTGACGATTGACAAATGGTCTATGATATTGTAAATATAGACCATGCCAAGCGAAAAAGAGAAACTGAGCATGATTATGCGTTTAGGCGTCGAGCTCACTGAGATTAAAGACGTCGACGTGCTCCTGGAACGAATCCTTCGCGAGGCGCGACAGCTGGTAAATTCTGATGCCGGCTCCATCTATATTAAGGAAAACGATAAGCTTAAATTCAGCTACACGCAAAACGAAACGCAACAAAAAAAGCTTGCTCCCGGCAGGAAGCTGATCTACTCCACTTTTTCCGTCCCGATCAACAACCAGTCGATTTCGGGTTATGTCGCGAACACCGGGGAAACCATGAATATCCCCGATGTGTATAAACTCAAACCCGGCCTGTCGTTCTCATTCAATAAGTCGTACGACGAACTTTCGGGATACCGTACCCAATCGATGCTGACCTTTCCCCTCAAGACCAACCGGGGGGACACTATCGGCGTGCTCCAGCTGATCAACGCACATAGCAACGGGAAGGTTGTCCCCTTTTCAAAAAAGGACGAGCCGCTCGTGATGCATTTTGCAAACATGGCGGCTGTCGCGATCGAACGGGCGCAGATGACCCGCGCCATGATTCTTCGCACTATCAAAATGGCGGAGCTGCGCGATCCGAAGGAGACGGGCGCCCACGTAAACCGGGTTGCGGCCTATTCTGTTGTTATCTATGAGGCCTGGGCGGCCAAGCGCAACATTTCCCATGAGGTGATCGAAAAGAACCGGGACATCCTGCGAATGGCGGCCATGCTTCATGATGTGGGGAAGGTAGCCATCGCGGACGCGATCCTGAAAAAACCCGGCCGGCTCGATGATGCAGAGCGCGAGGCCATGAAGCTGCACACGATCATGGGCGCGCGGCTGTTTTCAGACAAGTATTCGGAGTTTGACGAGGCTGCGGCGGTTGTGGCCTTGAACCACCACGAGAAGTGGGACGGGACCGGCTACCCGGGTAATGTCAATCCCGTGGACGGCAAGGTCCTTCCCGGGTACGAGAACAGCGACGGATCTGCGCGTCCAAAGAAGGGGGACGAGATCCCCGTATTTGGCCGGCTTGTCGCGCTTGCTGATGTGTACGACGCCCTCGGTTCGCGCAGGGCCTATAAGGAGCGTTGGGAAGAATCTCAGGTGCTGGACGAGCTGAAGGCCTGTTCGGGAACGCATTTCGACCCGGAGATGGTAGAGACGCTCTTTTCGTGCCTCGATACGGTCCGGAGCATCAGTGAACGGTACCCGGACCATTAGATACGCTATGAACTGCTCCCCGTAGTTACAGACAGGCATCCAATACCGAAGAAAACTTTGATCCTCTCCGGGTGATTTTTTTTCTCCGACCGGGGCGAGAATTGGCCTTTATGAAAAAAAGGAAGGGTGACGACAAAGCGCCCATTGATTTTAAGAATAATCCTTTCAAATCCCTCAAAGGATTTTCCCCGCCGCCCTCGACTGCAAGGAAAGCAGTACCCCGCCGCAAAAAAGAGGAAACGCAAGTAGACGAAAGCGAGCTCTTTCTCCAGGCAGTTACGGGAGCCAGAAAAATAGATAATAAGGAAGCCGTCAGCACGGAGAAAGTCGGAACGCAGGAACAGACGGCTTCACCGGTGCCTGCAGCCTCACTCCGGGACAATGAGCTTTTCCTGGCGGCAATGCAGAAAATCGGGACGACCTTCAAGGACGTTCGTCAGCAGGAAGGGGAAATCCTCGATCCTGAGCACAGGTCTTCGAGCAGCCGCCTGCGTCAGTTGAAACGCGGAACACTTTCCGTCAGCCGGGAGCTTGACCTCCATGGATTTATGAGAGATGAGGCGGTTAAGAAGCTTGAACAGTTCATTTCGGAAGCCTACAGCCGCGGTCAGCAGGCGGTTCTCGTGATAACCGGGAAGGGGCTCAATTCTCCGGAAGGGCCGGTACTGCAGGGAGCTGTTGCCGCGTGGCTGAGGGACCGGGGGAAAAGAATGGTTGCGGAATTTGCACCGGCGCCGCGCGACCTGGGAGGCAGCGGGGCCTTTGTCGTGTTTTTAAGAAAACAGTGAAACGGTTTCTTTAGCGTCACCTCAAGCTTCGCCGACCGGTAGCACTCGGGATTGCGCTCCGGGATTTTCGAAATACTCTCCTCGCGTGCTCTAAGGCGGTGTCCTAAGCCCGCTCCTTTCGTTCCGGGAGGCCCAGCATTTTTCTGATCTCTTCACCCTCGATGGTTTCTTTCTCCAGCAGTGCAGCAGCAAGTATTTTGAGCTTGTCCTGGTTGGCCCCCAACATCGTCTGGACTTTCCGGTAGGCGTCATCGATCAAGCGCTTGACTTCCTGGTCGATCTCGCGTGCTGTATCTTCACTGTATTCCTTGGTGCCCTGCGGCAGGCCGATATCCAGGAACAGGGGTCTGCGTTCTTTTTCGAACGTAAGAGGCCCGAACTTCTCGGTCATTCCATATTCGGTTACCATGCTGCGCGCGATAACGGCAGCACGTTGAAGGTCGTTTTGCGCGCCCGTCGAGGACTCGTGAAAGATAAGTTCCTCGGCAACGCGGCCACCGAGCATCACACACAGCTTATCAAGAAGTTCGGTCTTGGTCATCAGGTACCGGTCCTCCGTGGGCAGCTGGAGCGTATAGCCCAGCGCTGCAATGCCGCGCTGCACGATCGAGACGCGATGGACGGGGTCCGTCGTGGGAAGCAGCTCGGCCACGATGGTGTGGCCGCACTCGTGGTAGGCCACGGTCTCTTTTTCTTTCTTATTCATGACACGCCGTTTCTTTTCGAGCCCGGCGACGATGCGGTCGATGGCGGCTTCGAAGTCGGTCATGTCCACTTCGGTCTTGTTCTTGCGTGCTGCCAAGAGCGCAGCTTCGTTTACGATGTTCGCCAGGTCGGCACCGACGAACCCGGGCGTGCGCGCAGCGAGCACGGAGATATCCACGTCTTTCGAGAGTTTTACGCCCCTGATATGGATCCGCAGGATGTCCTCACGGTCCTTGATGTTGGGCCGGTCCACAAGCACATGCCGGTCAAAACGACCAGGCCGGAGAAGCGCGGGGTCGAGGATCTCAGGCCTGTTCGTCGCTGCCATGATGATCACGCCTTTGCGCGGGTCGAAACCATCCATCTCGGCAAGGAGCTGGTTCAGAGTCTGCTCCCGTTCCTCGTGAGCGCCGGCTATGCCCGCGCCCCGCGCGCGGCCGAGGGCGTCGAGCTCGTCGATAAAGATGATGCAGGGCGCCTTCTGGACGGCCTGTTGGAAGAGGTCGCGGACCCGGGAGGCGCCGACGCCGACGAACATTTCAACGAACTCCGAACCGGACATCGAAAAAAACGGCACTTTGGCTTCGCCCGCCACAGCCTTGGAGAGGAGCGTTTTTCCCGTCCCCGGAGGACCGACGAGGAGCACTCCCTTGGGAATGCGTCCCCCGAGCTTGGTGAACTTGTCGGGGTGACGGAGAAACTCTATGATTTCCATGAGCTCTTCTTTTGCTTCATCCACCCCCGCCACGTCGCTAAAGGTGACCTTTACCTCGCTCTCGCCGTAGATCTTGGCGCGGGACTTGCCGAAACTCATAAAGGATTCTCCCGGCCCGCCCGCACTCATCCGTCTGAAGACAAAGCTCCAAATGAGCATGAGTACCGCGAGCGGCAGGATCCAGGTGAGCAGAAAATCGCGGAGCCAGTTCTCGGAAATTTCGCCTCGATAGGCGATGCCGCTGGCGTCGAGGTTCTTTACCAGATCGTTGTCGTCGACACGAACGACGGTGAAGGGCTTTTCCTTTTCTCCCTTTTTGTCCGGGATACGATTACCCCGGATGTGGTCTCGTGTAATGACGAGGTCCTTAACTTGTTTCTCCGCTAAAAGTGTCTTAAAATCGCTGTAGGGAACGTCCTCGGTCGGGGGTTCTGAAAAAAGCCGGAACATACTGATGAGCATCAACACTGCGAGGAAGTAGAAGAGTATTTGCGAGCTTCTTTTCATAAAAAGCCCTCGTGCGCGTACTGCCAAGCGGACAGGACGGAAAAAGAAGATCGGGGAGGTGGGTGAAAAAAGCAACCAGTATCACACAGTCGCCCGATCATTGTGTCAGACCAAATCTAGCTCCTAGACCTACTATTTACAATACTACCATACTACATTCGGCCCGACACTCCGATGCCGAAGAAAAAATGTGGGCCTGATGCCGGACTCCACAGGTGGACGGCCTTTGCGTTGAGGAACGGAAATTGATACAAGATCTCGTCAATGGGCATTGTTTTTTTGCCTGCTACTTCCGCCACAACGGTGATCAACCGCTCACTATGATATACGGCAGGATCGAGAAACTGTTCCGACTCGACGAGAAAGCGTCCTTCCGTCTGGTCCGTCTCAAGCGGCCTGCCGTCGCTGTCCAGGGGTTTCTGCAAGACTTCAATGAGCGTCCCTTCTTTCATGCTTTTTGCTGAAACGATGACGCCTCCGAGCATGACCCAGGTGCCCTTGAAGTTATCGGGATCGCCCTGCAGTTCCTTGAAAGAAACGTGCCTGTCAACACGATCCGTGAGCTCCCGCGGGAATACCGGTGCACATCCTGAAATCATTCCTCCTGCAGCAAGCAGAAAGAGTATTATCATCAGACGACAGGCTCGCTCGATCATGACGATCTCACTTGACGCAGCACGTTGTCACTAGTCGTGGCGGGCCGGGCTGTTAGGATCGTAAAGCGGATCGATCCACTGCGGCCTGTCCCATGACTGACGCTCCCGCGCCCAAAGCTTCAGTTCTTTCGCGACCACGACCGGGTAACTGTACTCCAGCTCCCCGAGGGCTTTGCTGCGGGTGCCCTCTATCTCAGCCGCAACGGTTATCTCCCGGCCTGGCGCATAGATCATCGGGTCAAGGTACCCGATATGCACGACGAGAAACCGGCCCCCGGTCTTGTCGGTACGTTTTGGCTTGCCCCAGTAATCGAGGGGTTTTTCTACGACCTCGATTACCGTGCCCTGCTTGGTATTGGTGGTCAGGTCGATGATACCGCCGAGAATGATAATTTTGCCTTTGAAGGTGTCAGGGTCTGCCTGCAGCTGCTGGAAGGTGAGGGTTCGATCGGCCTGGTCTGTCATTTCGGGAGAAATGGCATAGGTACAACTCTGGAGGAACAGCGACACTCCAAACAAGATTGCAATTTTTTTCATAGAGGGCTACCCCGCAAGAGAACCGAACCGGATGATTGGAGGGGGGACGCCTCGCCGCTCAAGCTCCCGTCCGCTGTTCTGCTTCCTGCTCGATCTTCTTTCGTACGCCGGCAGGCATATCAAGGCCGCCGAGATCAAAATTGCCGAGCTCCTTTGCCAGGAGATTGATCTTCTCGCTGTTCAGGAGATGCTTGTTAATGATGATTCGGCGGGTCTCCATGACCCTGCACGAGCCGCCCCGGGAAGTTTTCAGATCGTCATACGATACTTTGATCGACAGGGCCTTTGCTACATTTTCAAGTTCCGTGAGCGTAGTTTTCATATCGTTGTTTCTACATTACAAGTATAGCAGATTATGACCGGGGCGATGCACTCCGTCCAGTGTCATACGGCAGGAGAGTTTCCTGCAACTGCGTAAACGTCCTCTCTGATACCGGTGCTTACGCTTCTTCCTTGTGAACTTCCAGAATGCTTACAATATTGATGTTGGCATCCTTGAGTGCTTTTTGTACGTCAGCAAGTTTTGCGTCCTGAACCTTCAGAATAAAATTAACTTTCGTTGTCATGACCGCGCCTCCTGGTAAAAATGAGCTTCAACGACAGGCATAAATTATCACAAACACGGCTTTTAAGTCAACAGCGAAAAGAACAGCTGCGAAGCAGGAGAACAAGACCGGACGACGCGTGAGCGGCCGCACTGGCGGCATAAAAAAGCTTCCGACCCTCAGTGCTTTGATGTTAGAAAAATCGCGCAACGTTTAAAATGAAAAAAAGGAGCAGTCAACGCGAGCCGCTGAAGATCTCTCGTACGTTCATTCGAAGCAAGACGCGTTCGAGCCGTCCAGATGCGGTTGAAAAATGCGTACCCTAAATATACCCATACAAAACTACAAAATTTCGCTTGCTATTTTAAAATAGAGTGTATATACTTTCCCCCAATAACGAGCACCTAACCTGCTCCGCGCAGTTAGAAATTTTAATTTATTTCTTCAAGGAGGGATTTTTATGGCAAAAGCCATGACGAAGTCTCAGATAGCGGACCACATCGCGAAGAAGGCAGACATCAAGAAAAAACTCGCAGTACAGATCCTGGAAGACATCGCAGCATTGGCGTACAAGGAAGCAAAGAATGCCTTCACACTTCCCGGTCTCGGCAAACTCGTGCTTGTCCAGCGCAAGGCGCGCATGGGCAGGAACCCCCAAACGGGCGAGGCTATCAAAATCCCGGCCAAGAAAGTTGTCAAGTTCCGCGTGGCCAAGGCTGCAAAAGAGGCCATTCTGGGCAAGAAATAGTATCCGTCAATTTGCGTTCAGAGCTCTATCAAAAGGCATTCCGGAAATCCGGGATGCCTTTTTCGTCTGGAGCGCTGTCGATCCGCTGCGCTTTACCCCTCCTGCCCGAAGGGCAAAAGAGGGACGGTGCAAGCCCCGGTTGATCATTGTACATCTATGGAAATTATGCTCTTCATACTCTATCCCCTCGCGCTCATCGCCCCGCGGTTTATACTGCCGGCGCTGGGGCTGCATGCCGCGCTCATTGCTCAGGCGGCAGTGCGATACGGAAGAGTTCCGCTCATCGGGCTGCATGATACGCTTGGTTTCCTCGCCCTTGCTATCGGGCTCATTTACTGCATTGCAGGATGGAACCGAAAGCGGGATCTTGTTGCGATGCTTACGATCCCGATGATACTGCTCTTGCTGGCAGGTTCATACTTGTCACCCTCCATGAGCGGGCCGCTGCCGCCGGTGCTGAAAACGGTTTGGTTTGAACTCCATGTCATTCTTTCGTTCATTGCTTACGCGCTGTTTGCCATGGGTGCTGTTTTCGGAATACAGGTCCAGTATGGGGAGGAACCGCTTGCCGAGATCAAACAGTATCGCAGCCTCCTTCTCGGCTACGTCCTCTTCTCCAGTGCCATGATCTTCGGCGGAATCTGGGCTTACTACGCCTGGGGCACTTACTGGCTTTGGACACCCAAGGAGCTATGGACAACGATCGTCTGGTTGTATTACAGCTTGTATCTTCATGCGCGGCTTGTGCGCGGATGGAGTGGACCGAAAGTCACGTGGATGGGGATCCTTGGCTTTGCGATCGTACTGTTTACCTATGTCGGCGTAGGGCTTCTGATGAAAAGTTCGCATGAGTTTTAATATAGAGCAAGCCAACCGCGTTGGCGCTGAATCGACGGCAACACGGTGGCCTCGGTCCACATTACTATGAAAAATTTTTTTCTTTCGCCCAAGACCACAGTCTGGACGCTGTCCGCTCTCATTTGCCTCTTCTTTGTCGGTTCTTATATGATGCCGATGCATCGTGAGATCTTCGCGCCGATGAACGACGACATCCTGTCCAGGTGGGTCCAGCACGTCGTACCGGACTCACTCTGGTATACCTGGTGGTTCTTTGCCGCTGTGGCGGCGCTCGCGATGCTCACGATCAACACGATCATCTGCGGCGTGCAGGCCGTCAAAGGGCAGTGGACCCGCACCGATTTTTTTCTCCGTATTTCACCGCAAGTAGTCCATATCGGGTTCCTCTTTATTCTTGTTGCCCATCTCATCGGCGCGTTCTGGGGCTACAGGCTTTCAGGTGCCATGCCCGAGGGCGCCTATGCGCCGCTGCCCGAGGACAAGGCCTTGCGCCTGGAGCACATTTACGTCCAGACCGATGCTCAAGGCGCGATAAAAGACTGGACCGCAGAGGCATCTGTCTATGAAAATAATGAGCCCGTAAAATCCGGCACGCTCGGACCGAATACGCCCTTGTTCTATGACGGGGTGGGGATCTACCTCAAGAGCCTGAACTACGACAGAGGTCCGGCGGCGATCCTGCTCATCGTAAAAGATCCAGGTGCGATCTGGGCGCTTGTGGGCGGCATGCTCTTCATGCTCGGATCGCTGGCGCTCCTGGTGCTGAAGTGGAGGAAGGCGTAAGATTGCCACGCAGGATGCGGCGATAAATTCGCATTGCGAAGACCGGTTGTCGATGGTACACATAGTGCTCTTTTGATGCTATATATGTCCCCTCGCTTTCCAGCCTTTGTGCCTCTTCGTCTCAATAGTAGCCCGTAACCAAACTTTATGACAAAGCGCGTTCTCATAGCCATGAGCGGTGGCGTTGACAGCTCGGTGACCGCTGCGCTCCTGCAGAAACAGGGTTTCGAGGTGGAAGGTGTCACCATGAAGCTGACAGCCGGGTTGTGTTGCGACATCGGATCAGCCCAGGCCGTGTGCCACCATTTAGGAATTCACCACCGCATGATCGACGCTCAGGCCGAATTTTCCCGGACCATTATCAGCGACTTTGTATCCGAGTACGTCCGGGGCCGCACGCCGAACCCCTGTATCAAGTGCAACGACCTGGTTAAGTTCCAGTTTCTCCTTGAGTACGCCCGGACGAACGGTTTTGATTTTCTCGCCACCGGTCATTACGCGCGCATTGAGCAGGATTACCGATCGTTCCGATTTCTTCTGAAAAAAGGGGTTGATGCGGGAAAAGACCAGAGTTACTTTCTCTATCGTTTGACGCAGGACCAGATGGGGCAGGTTCTCTTTCCGCTCGGGACCCTGTGTAAGGCCGATGTTCGCGCGCTTGCGCGCGAGATGGCGCTTCCTGCTGCAGAGCGACCGGAGAGCCAGGAGATCTGTTTTGTTCTGGACAACGACTACCGTTCTTTTTTAAAA
>CAVYLT010000092.1:0-18881 GCA_963769335.1 Nitrospirota bacterium
GGATAAGCTTGCAAGGGTTTTCCCCTGCCCTCTCCGACTTGTTTCATATTGACAAGCGCTCCCCATTTTGTTACAGTTGCGCGGTGCGCGAAGGGGCGCAGCGACATAGTCAATTGATTTAAAAACTATG
Source organism: Nitrospirota bacterium (assembly GCA_963769335.1). Classification (GTDB taxonomy): domain Bacteria; phylum Nitrospirota; class UBA9217; order UBA9217; family UBA9217; genus JAJYKN01. Next base: position 131 of record CAVYLT010000092.1, read on the forward strand.
GGAGGCGGTTATGGCGGGTAAACTTGCAGTGGTAGTCGGCGGCGGTCCGGCCCCGGGCATCAACGGCGTGATCAGCGCAGTCACCTTCGAGGCGGTCAAGCAGGGTCTGGAGGTCATCGGCATTTATGACGGTTTCAAGTGGTTGTCGAAAGACGACACAAGCCAGGTCGTGACGCTCCATCCTGACGATATATCGCGCATCCACACGCGCGGAGGGTCCATGATCCGGACTTCACGCGAGAACCCCACGAAGGAGCCCGCCAAGATGTCCAATGTCATTAAGGCGCTCACCGCGCTCAACGTAAAATATCTGGTGACGATCGGCGGCGACGACACCGCGTTCACGGCCACGCAGGTCGAAAAAGCCGGCGGCGGCAGGATCGCGGTCTGCCACGTGCCGAAAACCATCGACAACGACCTCCCGCTCCCGCACGGCGTGCCGACCTTCGGGTTCGAAACCGCCCGGCAGCTCGGCTCGCAGCTCGTCGAAAACCTGATGGAGGACTCGCAGACGGCGTTCCGCTGGTATTTCGTTGTGGCCATGGGCCGCTCCGCCGGTCACCTTGCGCTCGGCATGGGCATGGGCGCCGGCGCAACGCTCACGCTCATCCCCGAGGAGCTGGGCAATAAAATTTCACTCAACAAGGTTGTGGCGATCTTGACCGGCGCCATCGTAAAACGCGCTGCCCTGGGCAGGGCCCACGGCGTAGCGATCATCGCCGAGGGCGTGGCGATCCGGTTCGACCCCGAGGAACTCACGTTCATGAAGGATGTGCCGCGCGACGAGCACGGCAACATCCGTCTGGCCGAAGTGCCGCTCGGCGACACGCTGAAACAGCGCGTGACCGCCGAGTTGAACGAGATCGGGCTCAAAACTACGATCATTGCCAAGGACATCGGCTACGAGCTTCGCTGCCATCCTCCCATCTCCTATGACCGCGAGTATACGCGCTACCTGGGCTTCAGTGCTGTGCGGTTCCTGATTGGGGGCGGCTCGGGCGCCATGATCATGCTGAAGGACGGCGTTTGCCATCCGATCAAATTTGCCGACCTTCTCGACCCCAAAACCGGTAAAACGAGGATCCGCACCGTGGACATCAATTCAGACGACTACCATATGGCGCGGCGTTATATGATCAGGCTTGAACCGGAAGACCTTGAGGGCGAGTCGCTCAAGAAGCTGGCTGCGGTGACAAAACTTTCTCCCGAGGACTTTAAGAAGAGATATTGCGTGGCCGTGTAGGGTACACGAGGGAAGGTCGCATGGTAAATCAACAGGGTCAGCTGCACATCGGCTGACCTCTTTTTTTCAGAGCGGGAACCTCTTCTCCCGGGCAATATTACGCAGGATGATCATGGCGTTGTGCAGCCGCTGGAGCTTCATGTTCCTCGTCCTCAGTTGCGCCTGGTCGCTGAGCTCGAACTTTTCGTTCCTCGTGGCGGTGAGCGCCCGGTTCAGGTTTTCGTACAGTTCCTTGATCATATCTTTGTCGAATTTTTTGAGGAACAGCGGGTTCACCGCAACATAGCCTTCCGCCACGTCGAAGGCCACCGACTTCATGCTTTTCCCCCGAAATCCGCTCTCTGCCATGGCAGCTCCTATTTCAGTCCGCAGGTCTTGATCGTCTTCTCCAGAATTTCCTGTTTCTTCCGCACCAGGTCCAGCTGCTTCTGAATATCGGCGTGGCCGGCGCCCTTGCTGATCTTGTCCTGGAGCGCCGTGAGGTCCGCCGAGAACTCCCGCGACGTCTCCTGGAGAAGGGTCTGCGAATGCCTGCTGTTCTCGCATAACTGCGTGATGACCAGAACCAGTTCCTTGAGCACCGGGTCGTCCGACTCCCGGAGCCGCAGCGAAACGTTCGCATCGCCGCAGGAAATTTGTTCAAGGGCCCTGCGTATGCGCAGCAGGGGACCGACGAAAGTGTGGGAGTATAAGATGCCGACGATGCCGATGAAAATCAAGAGCGAGATCAGCGCGATGGGGAGAAAGATGGGAAGTTGGACGATCTCGGCGATTTTTTGAAACACCCGGAGGAGGACCGTGTAGGATATGAGAAGCAAAATTAGAAATATAATGAAACGGAGCTGAGATCCCGAAGAGATCAGATGGTTCTTACCCCGGCTCAACATGTGTCGTTTTCCTAATTTTTGCATATGTGTCCTCGGTGCTTCCGGATGGATTAACCAGTCCCTTCTGTTTGCTCGGACGATTTTCAAGGGCGACGGGCAATACCGGCCTCGAAGATGGCTCCACGCAAGCAGCGGAAACCGGCGGAATCATCGCACGGACCGGCATTACTGCGAATGGTATGATTATACCGGTCTTTAGGCATGGCGGTCAAGGTCAAATCAAAATATTTGTGTCCAAAATGCTTGAAGTCCCCCGTTCGCTGTGGTACAGTTTCTTATGCCGCTCATCGACACCCATAACCGGAGTATCGATTATCTAAGGATATCGGTCACGGACCGGTGCAATCTTTCCTGCGTTTATTGCAAACCGCGGAGCGCGATGAAGATGCTGGGCCATGCCGACATCCTCACTTACGAGGAGATCTTGCGGCTCGTGTCCTTCGCCGTCCCGTTGGGAATATCCCGTGTCCGCGTGACCGGCGGGGAGCCCCTGGTGAGGCGCGGCATCGTCGATTTTATCGCTTCGTTAAAGCGGATAGCCGGCCTGGACGATGTAAGCCTCACGACCAACGGCGTTTTTCTCGCAGACCTGTCGGAAGACCTTGCCCGCTCCGGCATGCCACGGCTCAATATCAGCCTCGACTCCCTGGACAGGAAGAGGTTTCTCCGCATTACCGGAAGCGATTCCTGGGACAAGGTGTGGCGCGGCATAGAACGCGCCGAAGAACTCGGTTTTGTCCCCCTGAAGCTCAATATGGTGCCCGTCAAGGGATTGAATGATGACGAGATCGCGGACTTTGCCCGGCTCACGCTCGAAAGGCCGTTCCACGTCCGTTTCATCGAGTTTATGCCCATCGGCGCTAAAGATCGCTGGAGCCGGGATGCCTGCGTGCCGTCGTCAGACGTGCGCAGGACCATCGAAAACGCGTTGGGCGCGCTTGTGCCCGTCTCGGCAGGGAACTCCGGCGGCCCGTCATCGAACTTTAAAATTCCCGGCGCCCGGGGCGTCATCGGTTTTATCAGCCCCATCACCCGGCACTTTTGCGAATCCTGCCGCAGGCTGCGTCTTACGGCGGACGGGAAGATCAGACCCTGCCTCCTTTCGGACACGGAGATCGACATCAAATCTCCCCTCCGGGGCGGGTGCAGCGACGCGGAGCTGGAACGCCTCCTGAGACTGTCGCTCGAAGTAAAGCCCGACCGGCATTACATCGATGAAACATCGGGGGCTCTTTTTCAACGGACCATGTCGAAAATCGGAGGATGAACGGATATGGCGGAGAACGGAGCATGACGAACCCGCTCAGTCACTTCGACGAGCAGGGCGCCGCCCGCATGGTGGATGTTTCAACAAAAGACGAAACCCTTCGTGAGGCCGTTGCTGAAGGCCGCGTCATGATGCGTCCCGCAACGCTTTCGCTCATCCTCGAAGGGAACGTTGCCAAAGGTGACGTCTTTGCTGTCGCCCGTTTGGCCGGCATCATGGCCGCAAAAAAGACTTCCGAACTCATCCCCCTCTGCCATCCCCTTGCGCTCTCGTCCGTGGCAATCGACCTGCAGCCCGATCAGAAAGAATCATGTGTCCTTATTCGCGCTGCTGTCAGGACAACGGGACGGACCGGCGTTGAAATGGAAGCCTTGACCGCTGTTGTCGCTGCGGGTCTCACGATCTACGACATGTGCAAATCCGTGGACCGGGAAATGACGATCACCTCGGTACGGCTGCTGAAAAAATCGGGCGGCAAGAGCGGTACCTTCGAGCGGAAACCGGGCTCCTGAGCGTCTTCTGGCTTCTTCTTCCCCTCAGTGAACGCAGGCTGCCTTTGTTCTGCGTACCGTCTTTCTTTCCGGTGATCAAGTTCAATACGATGCCCGTAAGCACTTCGTCATCCTGTAACTTTTTTTCATAAAAAAAGGAAAAGGCCTTCTGAACACTTTCTGCCTTTCCCTGACCGCGCCATTACGCACGCTCATTCCAGGTTGCCTGCGGGAAGTTATGCAGCCCTTTTTACCGGGGCTTCCTGGTGGAGTTTATTGATGATGCTTTTTACGATTTCCTCTTCGTTTTTCATGTCAATCCGTAAATCGTACCCTACACCGGACGCAATCATCGTTCTCAACTCCGGCAGGTAACTGTCCACGATCTGCGTGAGGATCTGCCGTTCTTTATCAGTGAGCTCAAGCATCATAAGGAACCCTCCTTTCCCTCCCTGCCATGACGCCGCTTCCTTTCGTCCGAATGAACGAGACAGGGAACATCTCTACGTTTATATTATATCACCGCGGACAGGGCGACAAAGCAATGTGGGGTCCAGCGCAGCCCCGCAGGGCAGTCATATCATCACGAGACGATTAGCTCATGATAACTTAACCTGACTAAAGTACCATTGACGCGATAAGATCATGTTGCTACCTTTTGCTTATTCCGTCGCTGTATAGAGCTGTACGATCCGCAGTGTGCGGCGTAAAGCGCCGGATTGACACAATTGATCATTTTTTCGGTAAATCATGTCCCTGCCGGGAGTGCTAAACTATAAATAGATTTGGGATCAAGTATGGCTGCTGCTCGAAAGATCAAGAACCGCAGAGGTCGAAGGAATTGAGTGCCCCTGTTTCCTGAAGAAGGAGTCAGGATAACACATTTGCAGTTCGGTGCGTTGTGAGTTGATGCACCGGAGGCATGGGCATGAGAAGGGGGGGGGTTATGAATACAGAACAGCGAACGATGAGGCAGCCGGTCCTTACTCAATGGCATGTTGCCGACCGCATCACTGAAGCGGGTTTCGGCCTTGCCGTGCTTGCAGGCATCACGGCGATCTTTTCTGGTTTTGGGACCCGGTGGGGATGGTGGTATTTCATGACCGGACTGACGCTCCTGAGAATTGCGGCAATAAGCGGCGGCATTGCGGCAATCGTTTCACTTATCGGAGGCGTCCTTGCACGGCACGAACGCCGCGGCTCCATATTTTTTGCAGCAGCCGGCGGAATCCTGATCGGCCTGCTGACAGCAGGCGTCCCCTGGGCATGGGGACACCGTGCAGAGCGGCTGCCGATGATCCACGACATCACGACGGACATGGTGAATCCGCCGCAGTTTAAGGCCGTCTTACCGCTCAGGCACGATGCAAAAAATCCCGCCGCATACGAAGGACAGGAAACGGCCGTGCAGCAGGCGAGCGCATACCCGGACATCAGGCCGCTTCTGCTTCCCGCATCACCTGCATCGGCATTTAATACTGCACTTGCAACGGCAAAAAACATGGGATGGCGGATCGTCGAGGCTGATCCCCGGGAGGGACGGATAGAGGCCGTCGCAACCACGTTCTGGTTCGGATTCAAGGATGACATCGTCATCCGCGTGACGCCCGGGATCAAAGGGAGCAGGGTCGACATTCGGTCCGCGTCCCGCGTGGGACGCAGTGATATCGGCACGAATGCCGATCGGGTTCGGGCATTCCTGCAAAAGATGGATGAACCAGCGGCGAACGGTGGCAGCGACGATGTCGGTTATTGATGCGGGCTGATTCGATGGATAAGGAGAGGGGTTGAGCAGTGGTCCGTAGGGACGTCTGCGCTCCTGCAAATCCTTATCTCAATACGAGCGAGAGCGCCCCGGAACTGCACACCCTCCGGCACAAACCGCAGCCGAAGCACTTGTGGGGGTCGACGTGGGCATGGGATGCGCCTTCGTGCCAATGGCTTTCAATGGCCTTGAAATGACACTCGGCATCGCAGAGCCCGCAGCCGGTGCAGAGCGAGTCATCCACACTCGCCACGAACTCTGCGCGCTCCATGGTCTCCACGCCCGTCCGGGAGATGGTCAGCATGGCGAGACAGTCCTCGGGCCCGCAGTTGCAGATCGCGCCGATGAACGGCGTCATCATGGTCCAGATGGTATGGACCCTTCCCTGCTCTTCCATCGCCTGCATCTGCGAGATTGCGGCGTCAGGCGCGAGCGATTCCAGGCCTTCATCGGACGTTCTGCCGAAGTACCCCATGTCGATCGCATTATACCATGCCTCGGGCCCGTAGCTCACTGCGTAGCAGCAGCGCTCTTCTTTTTTCCCGATGTTCCACCTGCATGCGCAGGGCATGCGCACCACGGTCCTGGCCCTGCTTACAACCTCACGGATCTCCTCGAGGGGAAGCACCTGGCCGAAATGCTCGGCTTTGGACTTTTTGACCATTGCCGTCCTGACCGCCTGCGGAAGCTTGCCTTTCTTCCGAAAAATCGTTTCGAGCCGTCCCAAGGTTTGGAAACCATCGCTGAAGGCGGTGGTGAGAAAGTTTTCAATATAGCGGCGGCGCTGGAGATCGGAGAAAAGATCCTGGCTGTAATTCGCCGCGTTCTTGTACCAGATCTTTCCTTCTCCGTGTTTTGTACAGAATTCACACATACTATCCTACCAGTGGTTCAAGCGGGCAACCCGAGCTTGCGTTTTGATTTGATCAACGTGATCGATCCTGACAACGAAGGACGCGCGTTTTTCGGGCACTTTCTTGATGGAGGATGATGAAGGCAAGAAGCCGGGTTGAAGGTCGATGGAGAGCAGGCATGCGCTTCCCGGTGGGAACAGGGCCCCGCCAAACGCTGTCCCTCTCTCTGCGCCTATTCCCACTCGATCGTGCTCGGCGGTTTGGACGAAATATCGAAGCACACGCGGTTCACGCCCTTTACTTCATTGATGATGCGATTGGACATGATGCCCAAAAGGTCGTAGGGGACCTTCGCCCAGTCCGCGGTCATGCCGTCCTGGCTCGTGACGGCACGGATCGCCACCACGTTTTCGTAGGTGCGTTCGTCGCCCATGACTCCCACAGTCTTGATCGGCAACAGCACGGCAAAGGACTGCCAGATCTGTGTGTAGAGCCCCGCCTTCTTGATTTCCTCGAGCACGATGGCGTCCGCCTCGCGCAGGATCAAAAGCCTCGACTCAGTCACCTCGCCCAGGATACGGATCGCGAGCCCCGGACCCGGGAAGGGCTGACGGTCGATGATATCATCGGGCATTTTCATTTCACGACCGATCGCCCGGACCTCGTCTTTGAATAATTCCCTGAGCGGCTCCACGAGCTTGAGTTTCATCTTCTCCGGCAGCCCGCCCACGTTGTGGTGGGACTTGATGATTGCCGACGGCCCCTTGAACGACACACTCTCGATCACATCGGGATAGAGCGTGCCCTGTACAAGAAATTCCGCCCCGCCCACGGCATGGGCTTCGCGCTCGAACACCTCGATAAAAGTGTTGCCGATGATTTTCCGTTTTTTCTCCGGCTCCTCGACTCCGGCGAGCTTGGTTAGAAACTCCTTCGAAGCGTCGACGTACTTAAGGTTCAGGCCCATATTCTTGAATGACTCCTGGACCTGTTCTGCTTCATTCTTCCGGAGGACGCCGTTATTCACGAATATGCAGGTAAGCTGCTTGCCGATGGCCTTGTGCACCAGCACGGCGGCAACGGACGAGTCCACGCCGCCCGAGAGGCCGCACACGGCCTGCTTGCCGCCGACGGACTTCTTGATCTCGCCCACGGAGTAATCGACAAAAGACGCCATGGTCCACGACGGTTTGCACCCGCAGATTTCATACACAAAATTCCTGAGGATCTGCGTGCCGTGGGGTGTGTGCACTACTTCGGGGTGGAATTGCACGCCGTAGAACTTGCCGTGAGCGTCCATCATTGCGGCAGTCGGGGAATTGTCCGTGTGCGCGATGGACGAGAAGCCCGCGGGCATTTTTTCGATCCGGTCGCCGTGGCTCATCCAGACGACGGTTGTGCAGGCCCCCTCGCCGATTCCGGCAAAGAGTTTCTCGCCTTTATGAATATTCAGCTCCGCCCTGCCGAACTCCCTTTTTTGCGATTTGGCGACCTCGCCGCCGAGCACGTGGGTAAGGAGCTGCATGCCGTAGCAGATGCCGAGCACGGGCACACCGAGCTCGAGGTGCGCCTTGTCAATGAGCGGCGCACCGCTGTCGTACACGCTCGACGGCCCGCCCGAAAGGATGAGGCCCTTGGGCCGAAACGCTTTTACCTTCTCGAGCCCTGCGTTATAGGGGAAGATTTCGCAATAGACCTTGGCTTCCCGCACCCTCCGGGCAATAAGCTGGGTGTACTGGGACCCGAAGTCGAGGATCAGGATACGTTCACTATGGATATCGGACACAGAAGGCCCCTTTCGCACTAAAAATGTAACCGGTATTATATCAGGATGTCAATTGCTGTCAACCGGAGAATCGGCTGAAAAACTGGCCTTGACAAGGTTCGGCGAGACCGTTTATTATTATTTCATGGGCCTGCCGCAGTATCAAAGACTTCGCGAAACGGCGCGCCGCGTGGCGGCGACGCTCCCGAGACCTGCCTTTTACGAGAAGCACGGGGACTTTATTCGGAGGGCCAGCGAGACCCTTGCGTCCCATGACCTTGTCAGAGAGTGCCGGTCCTACCTCGATGAATCGCAGATGGAGTGCGCCCATGGCCTTTTTCACTGTGAAGCCGTCGCCCGCGACGCCGGGGCGCTCATCCTGATAGAAGCGCACGAAAAAGGGACCGCCTGGCCGGAGACCGAGCCGCTGTTCACGGCGGCGATCATCGCGGGATTGCTCCACGATATCAAGCGGAAAGAACAGGACCATGCCGCCCGGGGAAGCGTCGAGGCCGAAAAGATCCTGTCGGGACTCGGGGTAAGCTTGAGAGAGCGTCAATTCATTGCCGACGCCATCAGAAACCACGAAGCGTTCCAGGAGACGATCGATCGCAACGACGGTGCGGGAAGGCTTGTCAGCGACGCGCTCTATGATGCGGACAAGTTCCGGTGGGGACCTGAGAACTTCACGACGACCCTCTGGCTCATGGTCGAGACCCACAACACACCCATCGAGTCGCTTCACAGAATGTTCCGGGAGAAAATGAAGGGAATTGAAAAAATCAAGGAAACCTTCCGGACCGCCACCGGCAAGCGATTCGGTCCGGAATTTATCGATATGGGCATATCCATCGGGAATGCCATTTACGAGGAAATGAACTCCATGCTTGAGGCAGGCAGCTAAATAAGCGCCTGCTCCGGAACTCATCCTGCCGTTCCCGGCGCTTCACTGCTTCCCGCCTAAGCAGTCCGCTCACTCCGCATCCGGCCCCTGCTTCCCGTATACTTTTTTCATGATCTCACCCGCGCGCTCCTTGCGCGCTTCGAGCACACCCGGCTTGAACGGCAGCGTTTCTTCTGCAAACATCGCGGAACGCAGCCACTCATACGCCAACTTCAGGAGTTCGGCATCGTCGGTACGGACCTTCTCGATGCGGGCCTCGGGGATGTCGTAGGTTTCAAGAAAACTGCTGCCGAACACGAACTCGCGGAAGTAGTCCGTATTCGAGCTGACCAGGAAGAACATCTTGTTTTTGATGTCCGGAAATTCCCTTTCGCCGAAGGATTTCTTCTTGATCAGGATATCCATCCATCCACGGTTAACGTCGTCGTAGAGGTCCGCCTCCTGGTCCTTGCGCCACGCGTTTATGGTCCAGTCCTTGTCCTCTTCGAAGCCTTTGCAGTGGTCTTCTTTGGTCAAGAAATAGAACTCGTCCTTGCCGCCTTCGGCCTCTTTTTTCCGGAGCGTGGCCATTCCCACGGGATAGTATCTGCAGATGTTCGGCCGGTCCTCGTATACGGTGCAGCCGTCGGGTGTGATGAAGGGGCAGCTTTTTTTTTCGTCGCTCTGCATCTTGAGCGTGATCACGGGGAGGAGCGTCTTGGCGAGGATCTCGATATCGCAGTACTGGTTGATGAAATCTTCGGAGGTCATGCCGAGTCTCTTCCGGAGACGAAGAAGATCATAGGGCGGAAGCACGATATTGATATTACTGCAGCAGGCAGTAAAACACTTGACACCCTTGTGGCAGCTGAACTTAAATCTGCTGTTCCCCGTCAGCTTGACGGGCAGGACCTTATCGGTATCGCTCTTTTTGTGCGGCTCGACTTTGATGTCTTCCGCGATCATCTTTTCCTTTTTCTTATCTTTCATAACACCCTCTTTGCTATAGCCTTTTTATTCCGCACTCCGCTTGTACCCGCGCTATCGTAGCCTGCTGTCTCCATTTCGCGGCCACAAGCAAGAGCAGGGCACAATCCAAATTCCGTTTACACCCGCCTTCACAGGTGCATAGCACGGGTGCAGGGTGCATTCGGTTTACTTCATCCATCCTTGAATCTCGTAATGCTGCTTTCTGAAAAGCTCGACTCCCTCATGGTCCGGTCCAAGAATGTCCTTGAACCGATCGAGCGCTTCATAAAACGGCATTTTCCGTGTTCCGCTGGTCAAATTATCCGCATAGGACACGATCTTTTCCTCTACGGCAAGGGGAAGGTAATCCTTTTTCGGCAAACCGAGACGCTCTGCTTCAGAAGCGCTAATGCCGGCGCCGATGTGCCGTTCTATTATATTGATCAACGCCGGGGGAAAGTTGAGACTTTTTGCAATTTCGACGCCTGCCATCGCATGACCGATCCCGTGGGTCCTGGAACGGCCGATATCATGAAATAAACCGCCCTTTCTCACCAAATCGCGGTCGACTCCTGTCTTCAGGCGATCGGCGATCGACAGCGCCATTTTCGACACAACGATACAATGTGCTACAACGTCTGGGGAGCAACCTGCTGTAACGAGTACTTCCACATCACGATCGTGCATAACGCATAAATAATACCACTTTATCGATAAATTTCAATAAAATTGGCGACCATCGCTTACGTTCTGTAGGTCCCTTGGGGAGAAAAAAGGGGCCGGCCCTTCGGCCGGCCCCTCGTTGATACTGACGTTACAGGTTGCTTATTTCATCAACGGCACGATCAGGAGCGCAACGATGTTGATGACCTTGATCATCGGGTTGATGGCCGGACCTGCGGTGTCCTTGTAAGGATCGCCGACCGTATCGCCCGTGACTGAAGCCTTGTGTCCTTCGCTGCCCTTCTTGTGCACAACGCCCTTGCTGTCCGTGACGCCGTCTTCAAAGGACTTCTTGGCATTGTCCCATGCGCCGCCGCCGGAGGTCATGGCAATGGCCTGGAACAGGCCGGTCACGATGGCGCCGATGAGCACGCCGCCGAGGGCTTCTTTACCCAAGAGGAGACCAACCAGGACCGGAACAACGACCGGAAGAAGCGCCGGGATCATCATTTCGCTGATGGCGCCCTTGGTAACGATGTCAACGCACGCTGCGTAATCAGGCTTGCCGGTGCCTTCCATGATGCCCTTGATTTCCGCAAACTGTCTGCGTACTTCCACCACAACGCCGCCTGCGGCCTTAGCCACGGACTCCATCAGGAGCGCGCCGAAGTAGTAGGGGAGCATGCCGCCGATGAACAGGCCGCAAAGGACCAGAGGGTTCGAAAGTTCGAATGATACAACCCCGCCGGTGAAGGAGCGAGAATATTCCGAGAACAGCACCAAAGCGGCCAGCGCTGCGGAACCGATGGCATAGCCCTTGGTCACTGCCTTGGTGGTGTTGCCGACCGCATCGAGGGGGTCCGTGATGTCGCGGATCTCTTTCGGGAGGCCCGCCATTTCAGCGACGCCGCCCGCATTGTCCGTGATCGGGCCGTAGGAATCGATGGCCACGACGATGCCGGTCATGGAAAGCATGGACACGGCTGCCAGTGCGATTGCAAAGATACCGCCGGATGCTGCGTTTGCCTGGCCGGAGAATCCGCCGCCAAGCCAGTAAGCGCCGAGGATCGAGGCAACGATCACGAGCACGGGCGGTGCAGTGGACTTCATGCTGACCGCGAGGCCGGCGATTACGTTCGTGCCGTGTCCGGTCAGGCTGGCCTGTGCAATGTGCTGCACCGGGGAATACTCTTTAGCAGTAAAGTACTCGGTGATCCACACAATCAACCCGGTGAGAGCAAGGCCGATGAGGGAGATGAAGAACACAGTGTTCGCCGTGAACACGCCCGCATTTGCGCCGAGGCCTTCAATAAAGCTCTTGGACACGAAGTAGAACGCAACTGCCGCGATAACGCCTGCAACGGCAAGGCCCTTGTACAGGGCGCCCATGATGTAGTTGCTTTTGCCGAGCTTCACAGCATAAGTGCCGATGATGGAAGCAATGATCGAAACACCGCCGAGCATGAGCGGGAACTCGATCCACGGACTGTCTGCGCCGAACACGGTCTTGGCGAGGAGCATGGCGGCCACGAGGGTCACCGTGTAGGTCTCATAGAGGTCAGCAGCCATACCAGCACAGTCGCCCACGTTGTCGCCAACGTTGTCGGCGATCACTGCCGGGTTTCTGGGGTCATCCTCGGGGATGTTCTTCTCGACCTTACCCACGAGGTCTGCGCCCACATCAGCGGCCTTGGTGTAGATGCCGCCCGCGATACGGGCGAACACGCTCATGAGCGAGCAGCCGAAGCCGAGCCCAATCAGAGCATGCGATGCGTGCTCGGGGGCTGCCGTCTTGGCGATGAAGTAGAAGCCGGCGAGACCGATGATGCCGAGGCCCACGACCATGATGCCGGTCACGGAACCGCCCTTGAACGCGAGGCTGAGCGCGGCCTGGAGGCCTTTGCTCGCTGCTGCTGCCGTGCGCACGTTGGCGCGCAGCGACACCCACATGCCGATGAAGCCGGCAAGGGCGGAACCCACCGTGCCGATCACGAAGCCGATCGCCGTCCAGGTCCCGAGGAAGTACCAAAGCACCGCCACAAGGACCACCGCGACCATAGCCACTGTCTTGTACTCGCGCGCTATGAATGCATTAGCGCCTTCCTTCACTGCATTGGAAATGTCCTTCATTTTCTGATTGCCTGAATCCTGCTTGTTCACCCAGATCGCGGTCATGATGCCGTAAATGACGCCGGCAACGCCGCAGATCAGGGCGAATAGAATCGTGTTACTCATTATATATCCTCCTTTTTAAAATTGACTTCTATTAAAAAAATGTCTGTAAGCATTGATAATTCCTAATCATCCCAGACGGCGATGAACCATATGAAATAGGTTGCTGTCTGTCGTTTGTCGTTTGCCGGCATCCCTCCCTCTGGTGGAAACGTGTGAGAAGCACGATACCTCAATCGCCCATTTCGCCGAGCTTGCCGCCGATCATGTCTTTCAGGTAGAGGTTCTCAGCCTTCAGATTCTTTACCAGGACCCGGACCACGTCCCGCATGGAAAGAAGTCCAACCAGTCCGCTCTCTTCGACAACCGGGGTATGGCGGATGTTGTTTTGGATCATGATGGCCATCACGTAGTCGAGGTCATCGCCGGGTTTTACCACGAGGAGGTTCGTGCTCATGACGTCCTTGATCTTGACGTCCTTGCACTGTTTTTTTTCTTCCGCCGTCGTTTTAACGATATCACGCTCGGTGATGATGCCTGCGAGCGACCCCCTGTCCATGACAAGGAGCGCGCCGATATTGCATTCCGTCATTTGCTTCGCACCATCGAGCACCGTCTGGTCGCCCGTGATGCTGAAGCATTCCAGTCCCTTGATACTCAGCAGTTCTTTGACTTTCACGGCTTTCTCCTCCGTATACTTGTGGAATGGCGAACCGTTGTTCAAACGAAGGCGCGTTCCCGGTGGAGATCCAGTTTGCACCGCCGGATTATGATACTGCACCGCGCCGTCAGACGTGATATCGGGTACAGGTTTCCCAAAAAAGCGGGATGAGTATATATCATAATTCCGGTTGTTGCCAAGAATGATGCACGCGAAAACCCGCTCCAAACGCGGCATTTCGCAACTGCGCAACTTCGTCCCGGCAGAGAGAAAGAGCGACTTCTCTTTCCGGAGAGGGCGGCGCACCCGCACGCTCATGCACCGTGCGGGGAGCAACCGTCTCTAAGGACTCTATTTTTTGTCGCGTCCCGAATGCTTTGCAAACACCATTGCAGTCGTGCGGTAGAACAGGTGCGCGAACTTCGAGTAGGGCGCGTAGGCAAAGAGCGACCAGATGAACACGAGATGGAGGTAATAAACAAAGTACCCGGCATTCATGTCGGCCAGCCGCAGCGCCCAGGACAGCATGCCCGTGGCGCCGACGCCGATCACGATCGTCAGGAAGATCCAATCGAAATAGGAACCCATCCCCGCCTTGCCGGCTTTGGCCATGCGGTTAAGCAGAAGGATCACGACGCCTGCTGCAAAAGCAACGGAGCTGATGAGCGCCAGGATCTTCACGGGATCGCTGTTCGGGTAGGGAGATTCGCCGAAATGGAAAGGGCCGAAGGGCTGGATGCCCAGGAGTTCAAAGCCATAGAGATAAATGATCGCCCACGTGGTCACCACGGCAAGTCCGGCAAACGCGTAGAACAAAAGCATGTGACCCCATTGTCTCATCCGGTTAACGTTGCAGTCCGCGAACTTGGAGTGTGCCAAAATGGTGGTGACGGATGAAATGATGTCGCCGACAAGACTTCCGCTGGACTTCGTTTCACCGGCCTGGGCCTTCATGCCGTTCCAGAGCCGCGTGATGCCTACGAAGGCCGACACTGCGGCAAAGATCGCCGTCAGAATAAACACGGTGTCGATAACCGGCACCGGGACGAACTTATGGTAGGCCATGATGTTGCCCTCGGCGCGCGGAGCGGTAAAACCGCCGTTGCCGAGCACCGCCAAAATAACGTAAAACAGGACCGCGGGAATTGCAAAAAGGACCGGCAGGAGCTTCGCGTCCTGTGCGATATTCGCGAAAAAGGGCACCATCGCGACATGCTTGATGCTCTGTTTCCGTATGGCATTCAACACTTCGCCCGGTTTTGCGCCGCGCGGGCAGTACGCCGTGCAGTCGCTGCACTGATGGCAAAGCCATACGTCGGGGCTCGCAAGAAGTTTGTCCTTCTGGCCCCACTGGGCGAGCACCATCTCCTTGCGCGGAAAGGGGTTGCCTTCGGGAGTGACGTTACAGACCACGGAACAGGTGGCGCACTGGTAGCACTTCTTCAGGGACTCGCCGCCGCCCTTGATGATCTCGTTCACAAATTGCAAATCGGGTTTAATAACCGTTGCTTCTGACATATATCTTATCCTCCAATTACTTTGTTAGGAGTCGTTTATTTTTTTACTCTGTACTCTGAACCTTGCACTCTGAACTGGCCCGTTACATGCTCTTGAACGGGTTCGGACCGAGCTCCTTCACTTTTTCCACGAACTCGTTGATCATATCGGGGAGCTTTTCATATTCGTTGATGGCGATCTGCATCAACTGCACCCGCTCGGATTCCAGCTGGAGCCGGTTCAGGGTCTCGCTGACTTTGCTGAAACGCGTGTTCGCGAGTTCGCTGCCCTTGACGAAGTGACACTGGTAATTCTCGCCGTACTTGCAGCCCAAAAGCAGCATGCCGTCGATGCCCTTCGAAAGTGCGTCGGCCACCCAGACGAGGTTCATGCCGCCGAGGCAGCGCATGGAAACGAACCGGACTGCGGGGTCGATTTTCTTCCCGGCAATGGCTGCCGTATCGAGAGCGGGATAGGAATCGTTTTCGCACACAAGGCAGGCGATGCGGAACGTGTCTTCATCGTCGGGGACATCGATGGCTTTGAGCATCGAACCCACGATGTCAACGCTGTAGTCTTTGAACGACACGATGCGTTCGGGGCAGGCGCCCATGCAGGTGCCGCAGCGACGGCAACGGTTGAGGTTGTACTTGGGAATGCCCTTCTCGTCTTCGTCGATGGCGCCGAAGGGACATTCTTCCGTGCACCGCTTGCAGGCCGTACATTTGATGAGCATCGGATCGGGGAACGTGACGTCCCAGGCCCGGGGATGGACGGCAACGCCGCGCGCCACATGGTCCATGGCCTGGATGGCCTTGAACGCCGCGCCGGCCCCGTCTTCCATGGCTTCGGCCATGTTCATCGGCTGGTGCACGCCGCCGGCTGCGTAGATGCCGGTCCTGCGCGTCTCGTACTGGAAGCAGATAAAATTCGAATCGGCGAAGCCCGAGGCCCCTTCGAGGGTCGGGATTTCCGGGCCCTGCCGGTAGCCGAGGTTCAGGATGTAGTCGGGTTTCGGCGTCTGCTCGAGGTAGTTCTTTTTCGATTCGTCTCCGCCGCCCGCTGCCTTGGTCAGGCCGTCGGCGTATTCCTGGGGCCAGCGTGTAGTCGGCACCATGCCCGTGGCAAGGACCACGAGGTCCGCTTCCACTTTTACCTTCTCCCCGGTCTTGGTGCCGAAGAGCGTGTTCTCCATCTCCACAAACATGTTGCCGTTCACGGCTTCGGAAACGCCGGTGACGTCTGCTTTGCTCAGCATCACTCCGGGATTGTTCTGTGCTTCCTTGTAGTAGAGCTCGGTCCTGCCCGGCGTCCTGATGTCCTTGTAAAAGATCATCGCAAGGGCATCGGGATTCTGCCGCACATACTGCGCCTGTTTGAGCGACGTGGCGCAGCACATGGACGAGCAATAGGGAAGATGGCTCGGATCGCGCTGGCCCGCGCACTGGATGAAGGCGACCTTGAGGGCCGGCTTGCCGTCGGACGGACGGAGCAGCTTGCCGTTGTTTTTCTTCGCGATTTCCTCGAGTTCGAAGTTCGTGACCACGTTCTTGATCCTGCCGTAGCCCAGGTAATCGAGCTTGGTTGCATCATAGGGCTTCCAGCCCGTGGCCATGATGATCGAGCCGATTTTGATCTTCTCACCGTTTGACAACTCGACGTCGTAGAGACCCGGCTGGCCATCGGTCTTGGCGATCGCCGTGGACTTGTAGACCTTGATATTGGGGTTGCTTTCCACTTCGCTCACGGTTTTTGCGATGTCCGTGTCCACGATCAGCGGTTTGTTGATGTAGGAACCCGTCGGGATCTTTTTGTAAAGCTTGTTCACGAACCCGCCGAGTTGGACGTCTTTTTCCACGAGCACGACCTTCTCGCCCGCGCCTGCTGCGGAGAGCGCAGCGGTCATGCCGGCGATACCGCCGCCGATCACCAGGATCGTCTTGTTCAGGTCCGCAAGGATGTTCGGCTCGGGCAGATCGCCCTTCTGGGTCTTGACGATGCCCATGTTCAGGTAATCGTAGGCTGCGTCGTTCGTCGCGTCCGTGTTCGGTTCCATGGTCCAGGCAACAAACTCACGGATGTTGACCCGCTCGACAATGGCGCCGGGGAAATCAAACTCTTCATATTTGAAGCGGGGAGAGCAGGCGGCGATGATGATCGTGTTCACGCCTTCTTTCGCCATGTCGTCTTTTATCAGCTGCACACCCTCGGGGCTGCACAGGGTGTCATGGAATTTGTAGTTCTGGACCTTTTTGGCCGCGCCGGCGACTTTCTCGACGTCCATCGCCTCTTTGATGCCGCAGCCCTTACAGATATATACGCCGAATTTCTTCTCCATCCTTATTTCCTCCTCAAGCTCTGGATGCTCTTCATGACCACGCCGGTGGCATCCTGCGCTGACCGAGCAACGTCAACGGGGGTCTTGAGCGTGCCGGTCGCATAAATGCCCTTCGGAAGCGTTGCCTGGTCCACGAACCCGTCTTCGGTCGGCGTAATTCCCGCACCTTTGAGAGACTCTGTCGAAGGCTTCATGCCGGTGGCAAGCACGACCATGTCGAAGGTCTCGGTAATCTTGCCGCCGCCGTGGATGTCTTCGGCAGTGATCTTCACGTCGCCGTTCTCTGCCTGCTCCACCTTGGCGACTTTACCCTTGAGGAAGGACACGTTCTGGTCTTCCTTGATCTTGGTGTAGAACCGGTTCTCATAGAGCCCCGGGGTCCGCATGTCAATGTAGAAGATCTTTGCCTTTGAATCGGGATAGAGCTCGCGAACATAAGTCGCCTGCTTGATCGAGGCCAGGCAGCAGATGTAGGAGCAGTGGGCCAGATGGTTCTCGTCGCGCGAACCCGCACACTGCACGAAAGCGATGTTCTTCACTTCTTTGCCGTCAGAGGGCCGGACGATCTTGCCGCCCGTGGGACCGTTGGGAGCAGCCAGCCGCTCCATCATCATGTTCGTAACAACGTTCTGGACCTTGCCGTAGCCGAGGTTGTCCATCCTGGCGGCATCATAGGGGTTCCAGCCCGTGGCCATGACCACGGCGCCGACCTTCACGTTCACCGTCTCCGGCTTCATGTCCAGGTGGATCGCATCGTATTTGCAGGCCTCAACGCACTTGGCGCAGGAAGCGCCTTTGCAGGTTTTTTCGTCGATGACGTACTTGAGCGGGAAGGCCTGGTTATGAGGGAGGTAGGCCGACTTCGTGGTGCTCATGCCGAAATCGAAATCATTCTTGCGCTCCACCGGGCATGCCTCAGAGCACTTTTTGCAGCCCGTGCAGTTATCATTCACAAACCGGGGTTTGATCTTGATGGTCACGTCGAAATTGCCCTCGGAACCGGAGACCTTCTCCACTTCGGCCATGGTGTAGATGGTCACATTGCCGTTGTTCTTGATGCGCTTGTACTGGATCTCCAGACCGCAATTCGGGGGGCAGAGCTTCCAGAAGTACTTGTTCAGCTGCGTCACCCGGCCGCCGAGATAGGGGTTCTTTTCCACGAGAATGACCTCAGTGCCCGCTTCCGCGGCTTCCACTGCTGCCGTGAGGCCGCTGAAGCCTCCGCCGACAATCAACAACTTATTTTCCGCCATGGTATCTTATTCCTCCTTAAGGCAGTTACCACTTCACTGATTG
>CAVYLT010000093.1:0-64436 GCA_963769335.1 Nitrospirota bacterium
TGGACAGCTCGATATTTTCTTCAACCACAGCCCAGCTCAAACGCGGGGAGTGAGGAATAAAGGCAGTCTCAATAAATAAAACCAGGATTCATCCGGGCGGTCGGCGGCCGTTATAGGTGCTGCACGTGTCTGCCGTATTCAGCAAACCTACTCCTTGAATCTCGTTTCTTCCTTTTGAATCCGCTCAATCTCCTCTTTCTTTGTTTTGCAAGATATACAGTACCGGGCGAGGGGATTCACTTCGAGCCGTTTGATGTCAATCTCTTCACCGCATTCCTCGCAGAGGCCGAATGACTTGTTCTGGAGCTTGCGGAAGGCGTCTGCGATGTCCTTGTACTGCTCATACTTCATTTCCAAAAGAGAATAGTCTATGCCCTGATCGACATCCAGTGCGGACTGATCGGCGCTGTCCATGGCAGAATCGATCTTCTGCCCCATATCTCTTGTCAACCGCCGTCCCATCTGCGTTTCCAGGCCGTCCACCACTTCGTTTCGCTTCTTCAGGAGTATCTTTTTCAGGAGGTCGTGGCGTTTTTGTAAGGCTGAAGATACGCGCACCGGTTTTGGTTCAGCGGTCTTCTTCACCGGGGCGGTCTTACGAACCGGTTTTTTGGCGGTTTTTTTGATTTCTTTCTTCGCTGTCTTTGCAGCCGCTTTTTTTGCCGGTTTTTTTGCAGCACTTTTCTTCACCGGCTTGGCAGCTCTCTTCTTGGTGCTTTTTTTAACAGCCATATTCGAAGTTCCTCTCCTGACGGCCAGCGTTGGTTGCTCAGTAACTATTATAGATATTTATTAAAGCATATTCAAGTCAATTTGTCATTTCAAAATTCATAATTTCATAAAAAAGTCAATTGTTCGGGCAGGGCCGCGCAGTCCCGGAAGAAGATTTTGCACCGGTTTCTAATTTCCTCGGTGCCCGGTGCCTGGTCACAAGTGATGTTCGGGCCATGACTCCGATCATTCTCCGGATTATCATAAGGTTAATAGACGATTTCCTCATAATTCGGTCCGACAACCATATGTCTGTTAAGTCAATTGGTGCCGTTGGAAATATAGCTATCGTACACAATTTCTGCTAATATGAGATTACAATTTCACTTCTTCTATATGCGGGGAACACATGAAAAAACAATATGTTGCTGTCAGCCTTGCTGTTTTGGTTTCTCTCGTCGTTCTCCCCTTCGGGGCAAACGAGTGCACGGCGTCATCCGCTGAACCCGGCTTTCCAACCGATAGCCCGCGGGGAGCGATTTCACAAAAAAACGCCGGATCGGAGGGGGGGAAGACTATGGAATTGAAAACGGATCCTGTTGCCGTTGAAGTGGCGGAACTCAAGACGCTTTCCCGGATCATAGAACAGGTTGCAAGTAAAAAGATCGTTTATGTCGGAGAATATCACGACCGCTTCAGTAACCATGCGGTCGAGTTGCAGGTCATCAAGGGCCTGTTCAAAAAGAACTCCAGGATCGCCATCGGCATGGAGATGTTCCAGCGGCCTTTCCAGCAAGTGCTGGATGATTATATCAGCGGGGCCATCGGGGAGCGGGAGTTCCTGAAAAAAACGGAATATTTTTCACGATGGGTTTTCGATTTCAACCTCTATAAGCCGATCCTCGACTTTGCCCGGGCAGAGAAGATCCCGGTAGTGGCCCTCAACGCGAGGAGGGAAATCGTTGATAAGGTGGCGAAGGCAGGCAGAGCGTCCCTGTCCGAAGAGGAAAAAAAGGAGCTCCCGCAACAAATGGACTTCACTGATGATGCCTACTGTGACCGCCTGAAGCAAGCCTTCGCGGAACACAAAGACCGGGGTGAAATGAATTTCGATTTCTTTTACGAAGCACAGGTGGTTTGGGACGAGACCATGGCGCTCTCTCTTGATGAGTATCTGCGGAAGGACCCTCTCCGCCAAATGATCGTGCTGGCGGGCTCGGGACATCTTGCCTATGGCTCGGGGATCCCGAAGCGGGCGTTCCGGCGCAATGGATACGGGTATGCGACGATCCTGAACGACGCCGACGTGGACCGGGGTATTGCCGACTACCTGATTTATCCCGAAGCGCAGGAAGGCGCCACGGCACCCAAACTGATGGTTATGCTCAAGGAAGCGGACGGCAAGGTCGTGATTGCGGACCTTCCCGCAGGCAGCGTCTCCCGCAAGGCGGGTATCAGGGCCGGGGATGTTGTCCTTGCCCTTGATGACTCACCGGTGCAAACAGTGGCTGACATCAAGATCGTGCTGTTTTACAAAAAGCATGATGAAGCCGTCAGGGTGAAGGTGATGCGTAAGCGTTTTCTGCTGGGAGACAGGGAACTGGAATTCAAAGTGATGGCGCAGTGAGATTTTCGTGACAGCTCCTGTCGGATATGCTACTATAAAGAATGATAGGCTTGCCATTGTGCTGAGGAGGGATAGATGAGACGATATGTTGTTACGGCGCTCATAGCGGTTCTTGCAACGGGTTGCTCAAGTTCGGTCACGAAAAATTTTAAAGTTTTCGTCGATCCGGCCGACGCGGTCATCAAGGTTGTTTCAGGCACTGACCTGAAGGAACGGACGTATAGCCCGCCCGCCGAAGTGACTGCGGACGTGCCGACCGACCCGGCGCTCGAGTCGAAAGCAGTCCTCGAAGTGCAGAAGGAAAATTACAAACCGAAGGTCATCGCGCTCAAGGACGTCAAGACAGGTGAGACGCTCAATATCCGGCTCGAGAAGATCATCCAAAACCTGGTGAAGTACAGGCTCAACTACCGGATGACGGCCCCCGTGGCGTCGAATGAACTGCGGTTCCGGGACAGGGTGATTGCAATAGCCTTCTCGGTCGGCGAGCAGTCGTTCAATATGCGCTTCGATAACCTCAGCGATCGTGAGGTGAAGATCCTGTGGGATCGATCAGAATACAGCGATGTGAACAACGTGACGCACCGGATCATGCCGTCAACGGTCCGTTTCCCGGACAGGAACAATCCGCTCCCGGACCAGATCGTCCCGGCGAAGAGTTCGATGCAGGAGGCCGTGATCCCGATCACGAACGTGTTCCTTTCACTGCAAAGGAAGGGATACGATATCCGTCCGTTGTTCCCCCTTGAGGGCGACCAGGCCGCCGGACTCAAGGGCAAGTCGTTCAATCTCTTTATTCCGGTTGAAATCAACCGGGCAATAACTCCCTACAACTTTAAAATCGAGATCGTTAATGCCGTGAAGGAAGCGGTCAAAAATTAAGTTTAGGGAATGTATGATGTAGATCATAGCAGGAGTAATACGGACCGTGTAGAGTGTGACCATGTTTAAGGAAGGTTGCCCAGGAAGCGCGGAAATACGGTCGCCGAAGCCGGAAGACATCCGGTGCCAGAAATGCGGCGAGAAGATCGAGATCTGGAGCGACGAGCCGGAGACCGAGTGCAAGAAATGCGGCCATCTGAACGCACGGCCCATCGGCACGTCCTGCATCGAGTGGTGCGCCTATGCCAAAGAGTGCGTCGGAGCAGACAAGCTCGAAAAACTTCTGAAGGCCGCAAAAAGCTCATAAGACGATCCCTTGCCGGCGCTATTCGTCGTTTCGGCCTTTTTCCCCCTCCGAATTTCCCTCCTGTTGCTTCTTATCCGTTGTCTTGGGTGTCCGCAGCGAGAATGAATCCCGCCATGCCATTTACTCCGGCTTAACCCGTTGAAGATCGAAAGCAATTTCAAGTTCCGACCGTGCAGAGGCATGCAACGGAGGCTTGACTTTGGTGCGCTATGGGTGCTATTATCCAGCCTGTTTTTGAATCGGAGAAAGAGGGGAATCGGCCCGGTGAAAGCACACAAGAAAACGCATACCTGCGGAGAACTGACGAAGAAGGATGTGGGCGCCCAGGTAACGCTCATGGGCTGGGTACATACCAGGAGGGACCACGGCGGTCTCATTTTCGTTGACCTCCGGGACCGCGGCGGCCTCACGCAGGTGGTCTTCAATCCTGAAACGGCATCGGATGCACATGCGCTGGCCCACGATATCAGAAGCGAATACGTGATCGCGGTCACGGGCGCGGTTGCGCCCCGGCCGGGCAATACCGTGAACCTAAAGCTCCCGACCGGCGAGATCGAAGTGCTCGTTACCGACCTTACCGTCCTGAACCAGGCAAAGACCCCTCCCTTCATGATCGAAGACGAAACGGATGTGGCGGAGATGGTCAGGCTCAAATACCGGTATCTCGACCTCAGGCGTCCGAGTCTTCAGAAAGTGCTGATCACGCGTCACGAGATCACCAAGACCGTGCGCCGCTTTCTCGACGAGAACGGCTTCATCGACATCGAAACGCCGTTCCTCACGAAGAGCACGCCTGAGGGCGCCCGGGATTATCTCGTCCCGAGCAGGGTGAACCCCGGAATGTTCTTCGCGCTTCCGCAGTCTCCCCAATTGTTCAAGCAGATCCTGATGGTGGCCGGCTTCGAGCGTTATTACCAGATCGTCAAGTGTTTCCGTGACGAGGACCTCAGGGCGGACCGCCAGCCCGAGTTCACCCAGATCGACCTCGAGATGTCCTTTATCGACGAAGACGACGTCATAGTGCTCATGGAAAAACTTATTGCCGAAGTTGTCCGGAAAGTGAAAGGGATCGAGATACGCGTGCCGTTCCCGCGCCTGCCGTACCGCGAAGCAATGGACCGCTACGGTTCCGACAAACCGGACACGCGCTTCGGGCTGGAACTCAAGGACATTTCCGATATTGCAAAAGCATCGGACTTCAAGGTATTCCTCCAGGCCGTGGAGCTCGGCGGCAAGGTAAAGGGTTTTGCCGCTCCGAACCTGGCCGGGCTTTCCCGCAAGGAAGTGGACGACCTCACGAACGAGGCTAAGGTCTTCGGAGCAAAGGGACTTGCCTGGATCAAGGTGACCGAGGCGGGTTTCGAGTCCCCGATCGCCAAGTTCTTCAAGGACGGCCAGGTCAAGGCCATTGCCGAGCGGCTTGCGGCAAAGCCGGGCGACCTCATGATGTTTATTGCCGACAGCCCCAAGATCGTGGCGGAGACGCTGGGCTATTTGCGGCTGCTCATGGGCAAGCGGCTTAAGCTCATCGACGAGGGCAAACTGAACTTCCTCTGGGTCACCGATTTCCCGCTCGTGGAGTGGAACGCCGATGAAAAGCGGTATGATGCCATGCACCATCCCTTTACCGCGCCGAAGGACGAAGATCTTGAATTTATGAAAACCGATCCGCTCAAGGTGCGCGCCAAGGCCTATGACATCGTCTTAAACGGCTCCGAGATCGGCGGCGGCAGCATCCGTATCCACCGCTCCGAGATCCAGTCACAGATGTTCGGTCTCTTGAACATCGCCGAAGAGGACGCGCGCAAAAAGTTCGGGTTCCTGCTTGAGGCGCTCGAATACGGGGCGCCGCCCCACGGCGGCCTGGCTTTCGGCCTGGACCGGATCACGGCGATCCTTACGGGCGCCCAATCGATCCGCGATGTGATCGCTTTCCCGAAGACACAAAAGGCCGTCTGCGTCATGACTGAGGCGCCGTCGCGCGTGTCTCCGGCCCAGCTCAAGGAACTGTCGATCAAGCTGGATGTGGTGGAGTAGAACAATTGTGGAATGCAGATTGCGGAATGCGGAGTATACATCAGCCGTCATTCCCGAATGGCTCTATCGGGAATCCAGCGACTTTTGTCGTGACTCCGAATCCCGCGTGAGTGGTGGTATCCGGCTGGTAGCCGGCTATTTAAAGTTCTTTTCTGGTGTGGTAGTTTTATGAAGTGCAAGAACTGCGGTAAAGAAGTCGAACTCCGCGTCGGCTGAAAGACGGTCACCTTCCGCTGCACGTCGTGCGGCAAAGTTTTTTCGATCAAAGAGTATATCAATGAAGTGGACGAGGACACCTGGGAAAAGATCGCCCGCAGACCCTGCAATCGGGCGTAACCCCTCCCGTATTTTTAGTCTAAAAACTTTCTTGCTGCATCCTGTTGTTACGATATTCCATCCCCCCTCGATCATAGAAATGAGCGGACCCAGAATAATAACTTTATCTTGACAATTATATAAAAATATAATAATGTTTGCATGTAATTCTTGAGGAGGCCATTATGATCCCTATTGAGCAACGAATCGACCTGTTAAAAGTTATCGCCCATCCAGTTCGCATCAGGATCCTCGAAGATCTTGTGCAAGGTGTCAAATGCGTGAGCGACTTCGAGGAATCGCTCGATATCAGCCAGCCGAACGTATCGCAGCACCTCAAACTTCTGCGGTCGCACCACGTCGTCGATTTTTTTATCGATGGCCGACTCAAATGCTACTTCCTCAGAGAGCCGTTGATTCCGGAGATGCTCAAACTCCTGAAAAAAGAATATAAGGATGATATTCCAGCGCCGGCTTGTTGTCCGGTGACCAAAAAGGGTACATATCCAGGCGAAAGGAGAAGATAGTTTAATGAAGAAGCATGTTATCACGTTGTACATGAATGACCCCATGGGAAAGCGCTGAATGTCCAATCTGGAAACCGCCGGTCGGGCGGAAAAGGAATTCGGCGCAGAGATCGTCGTAATCAAGAAGACCTCCCCGGAATACGCACAGGAAAAAGATCCGCCGCCGTGCCCCTCGGTCATGGTAAACGGAAGGTTCATCGCACGGAACGACACTATTAAGTATGAAGCGTTGAAGACGGCGCTCTTAAGCGACAGCGATATCAAGGGGGGACGCTCATGAATACACCCTTCCTCGGCACGCTCGTCGCTCTGGGCCTGGGCGGAGGATTCCTCTCCGGGCTTCTGGGCCTGGGCGGCGCGATCTTTATGATCCCGCTGCTTCTCTATGTGCCGCCGGTCCTCGGCGTCGGCCAGTTCGACATGAAGCAAGTTGCCGCGATCAGCATGGTGCAGGTCCTTTTCGCGTCCCTTACCGGGGTCCTCGTTCATAACAAGAACAAATTCGTGAGCAAATCGCTTCTTCTCTATATGGGGATCTGCAATGCCATGGGAAACCTTGCGGGTTCCTTCTATTCTCAGCATACGAAAAGCTCCTTCCTGCTCGCCATTTTCGCGACCATGGCGGTCATCGCGGCAGTAACGATGTTCGTGCCAAAGCGGGAGCAAGGAACGGACATTACACCTGAAGACCTTAAGTACAACATTCCCCTGGCCATGGCGGTGAGCCTGGCGATCGGCGTATTCGGCGGCATGGTCGGAGCGCCCGGCGCTTTCGTCTACGTCCCCGTAATGATTTACCTGCTGAACATCCCGACCAGAATTGTGATCGGCAGCACGCTGGGAATCGTTTTCCTGGGCGCGATTGCAGGCACGATGGGCAAAATGGCAACAGGCCAGATCATGTGGCCGGCAGCGCTGGCCCTCGTCGTCGGCACGATCCCGGGAGCGAAGATCGGCGGAGGCGTCAGCAAGAAGATGAACACGAAGCACCTTCGGATCGCAATCGCCGTTATCATCGCAGTTACCGGTCTTAAAATGTGGTCCCAGATACTGGGCGGATGATCCGACGCTTTGCCTGAGGGTGCAAAGCAGCCGTGAACCAAAGGGATGGGGGCAGTCACGTTATGACGAAGAAGAGGGTATGGCTGATCATCCTTGCGCTTATCGCAGCTTTCCTTCTCTGGCGGCTCGTCCGGCCGATGAACATCTTTGTCGTGGATGAGCGGTTCGAGCGGCCGATGCAAGTCGAGATGCCTCGGGGGATCGCGTCTATGAGCGCAAAGGCGTGCGGGCAGTGTCATCGTGAGATCTACGACGAGTGGGCCGCAAGCATTCACGGCAGAGCATGGACGGATCCGTACTTCCAGGTTGACTCCCGGTATGACGGCTCCCAGCAGATATGTCTCAACTGCCATACGCCGCTGGTGAACCAGCAACAGAGCCTTGTCCTTGGGTTCAGGGACCGGGATAAATTCGATCCCATTCTCGCGCCCAATCCTGAGTACGATGCAGCACTGCGGGACGAGGGGGTAACGTGTGCGGTGTGCCACATCCGGAACAACAGGATCGTGGGACCTTTCCGGACAGACCGGGCGCCCCATGCCGTGGAGTATGACCCCGGGATGTCCCGGGGCATGAAGCCCTGCCTACGGTGCCATGTGGTCACGGGAAAACGGTGGGACACGTTCTACTCTGTGCCGCCCTGCGGCACCGTGGCGGAAATAGAAAAGGGTGGGCACGAGGTCGACTGCATCGGCTGTCACATGCCCGCGATCGTTCGGCCGGCAGCAGCAAGGACAACGGCCCGGGAAGGAAGGCGGCACCTGTTCCACGGCGGTCACGACCCGGAGCGCGTGAAACAGGCCCTGCGGGTCGAACATAAACTGGAGGCGGGCGAGCTCGTTGTCACGCTTACCAACACGGGAGCGGCCCACTATCTGCCGACCGGCACGCCGGACCGGCACCTGACCTTGGAGCTTCGGCTTCTCGGTTCGAGCGGACAGGTGCTGGCGGAAAAGGTGTACACTATGAAGCGGCACATTCTGTGGAGGCCCTTCATTGTCGACCTTAGAGACACTCGGTTGCCGTACGGAGAGCCGAGAGCGTTCAGATTTTCCGTGATTAAGCGCGGCAGCGATACTCCCGCAGCTGTGGACATGACCGTGCGATATCACCTTCTCGATGAAGCACGGCGGAAGAGGATCGGCTACAACAATGTCGAGCCGATCGCGTACCCGATCTATCACGAGCAGATAACGCTTGGCGTCCGGAACTGATATCCTGCTGGCGTTCCGGAACCCGGCAATTTCCCGACCAAAGAAAGGAGACTGCTATGTCGAAAACCGTAACTCTGTATTTATCAACATCGCCTTATTCTTACGAGAACACACTGACGAGCGCCCGCATTGCTGAATCCGCTTTGAACAAGGGCCATACCGTCAACCTCATCGCCTCGGCTGACGGCATCTATTGCTTTCTGACGAAACAGAAGGCAAAAGGCATCCTGAATGCCGAAGAGGAATTCACGAGGCTCATCCAAAAAGGCTTGAAGGTGTATCTCTGAGGCGGGTGCCTCAACTTTCGCCGTGCGGCGAAAGAAGATTACCTTGCGGGAACGGAAGTCGGCTCCCTCAAGGGGCTGTTCGCAACCATGGGCGAGACCGATGTCTGGCTCAATCTCGGGGCATAGGAGGAACATATGAGTAATGTTGCGATGATATTAAAAAGATCTCCTTACGGAGACATCAATGCTGCCGAGGCTGTGCGCCACGCACTCGGCGCGGTGTCCTTCGAAATGAGCGTGGACCTGATCCTGGTAGACAGCGGAGTGCTGCTCGCGAAGAAGGGGCAGGACGATGCCGGGACCGGGTTCACCAACCTCGAAGGAACTCTCAAGGACTGTCTGGAGATGGGTGTATCGGTTTATGCCGACGTTGCTTCACTCAAAGCGCAGCACGTTGCATCAAATGACCTTGTTGTAAACGTAAAGTTAGTCGGCAGCAAAGAGATAGCCGGATTGTTGAAAGATGCAAAAGCAACAATGATATTCTGAAGAGGAGGCTACGATGCTCGTGATGATAAAGAGCGCACCGGACACGACTGATGGAGCACTCGGCTTGACCCTTGCGAAGGAGAGCGGGGCCGATGTGGTCCTGCTGCAGAACGGAATTTATTTCGCGCAAAAGGAGCGGCTCGGAGCTTTTTCCGGCACGGTGTATGTCCTGGATGACGACAAGAGGCTCCGGGGTCTCAAGGATTCCGAAATGGATGACCGAGTGAAAATTATCGACTACGATAAATTAACGGACATTATAACGAGCGGCGATAACGTAACAGGTATGTTTTAACTTTGACATACTAAGGGAGGACACAATGGCAAGAATCGTTGTTTTAGGGGGATCGTTCGGGGGATTAACAGCGGCCTTTGAACTCAAGCGGCTGCTCGGCAAAAAAGCGGATGTGACCGTCGTGAGCGACGACGACCGGTTCGTGTTCCTGCCGTCTTTGCCGTGGCTCATCATGGGGTGGAGGAAGCCCGAGGACATTACGCTCAAGGTGAGCGATATCCTGAAGCCGAAAGGAATTGATTTCGTCCATGAAGCTGCAAAACAGATCGATGCTGATTCGTCGAAGGTCATCACCGCTAAAGGGAAAGAGCTGCCCTATGATCATCTCGTCATATCCACCGGTCCCTATCTTTCCTTTGACGAGATCCCCGGGCTGGGACCTGACAAGGGCCATACCGACTGTACGTTTACCCTTGATCATGCATTAAGAGCCGGAGAATCGTGGAAAAAGATCCTGGAGAACCCCGGACCGATCGTCGTCGGGTCTTCGCAAATGGTCAGCTGTTTCGGCCCGTCCTACGAACTTGCGTTTGAAATGGACACCGAGCTTCGCCGCCGAAAAATGCGCCACAAAGTACCCATCCTCTATCTCACCTCGGAACCCTATCTCGGCCACATGGGCGTCGGTGGTCTCGGCAAATCCAGGCGCTTCATGGAAGACGAATTTGCCGAGCGGGACATCAAGCCCCTCATCAGCCAGGCCATTGAAGAGGTAACGCCCGGAGAAATCAAACTCAAGGACGGCACAAAGCTGCCCTTCAAACTCGCCATGATCGCGCCGCCGTTCAAAGGCGTGCCTGCCGTCATGCCGCTCGGAAATCCCCGCGGGTTCATCCCCGTTGACAAGAACTATCGACACACGAAATATAAAAATATTTTTGCCATCGGTGTTACCATGGCGATTGCACCGCCGGAGGCGACGCCGGTGCCGACGGGCGTTCCCAAAACCGGATTTATGACGGTGAAGATGGCGAAGATTGCCGCGGCAACAATCGCTGCCGGCATCACCGGGCAGACCCCGCCACCTCCGTCGGAAATCGGCGTGGTTTGTCTCATGGACATGGGAAACACAGCTGCATACATGAGAGCCTATCCCGTGCTTCCTCCGCGCCAGAGCTCCTATACGAGGAAGACCATCTGGGCGAAGTGGATGAAGGTTCGGTTCGAGAAATACTTCCTCTGGAAGATGAGGAGGGGCCTCAGCAACCTGCCATGAAGAAAGAGATATTGAAGTTACATGCCGATTTTTGCAAGATATTCTCCAATCCGACACGGCTTGAGATCCTCTGCCTGCTGAGAGATGGCGAACTGACCGCCGGCGAGATCACCGAGAAACTCGGAGTTTCAAAGGCGAATTCGTCGCAGCATCTTTCCCTCATGCGCATGGAACGCATTCTCACGACAAGAAGGGAGGGCACGCATGTTTACTATGGAATCGCCAACAAGAAAATCTGTCAGGCATGCAGCCTGATGCAGGAAGGCCTGGAACAACTTTACGGAGACGCGCCGGTGACAAAAAGAAGAGTACTCGGCATGTATAAGGAGAAAAAGTATGACAAAGATAGTAAAAAATGTGTCGATCATGTGCTTCCATGACGAATTGTGCCAGGTCTATAACGCCCTGATGACAGCGCTGAGCCTACTTCGGGAAGGCTCCAAGGTCACGATGTTTTTCGGATCACGCGGCATCAACGCGGTGCACAAAGAAAAGGTGAAGGAGCTCACGTGTCTGCCCGACCAGCCCAAGGAAGAGGGCGATGCAGTCATGAAGAAGATGGAAGAGATGGAACTGCCATCCGTGGAGGACCTCTTCTTCATGCTGATTGCCGAGGGTGCAACGGTTCTGGCCTGTCCGCTGAATGTTTCTCTGTTCAATATATCTCCGAAACAATTGATCGACGGCGTGAAGGTCGCTGATCCTGCGCATTATTATAAGGAAACCGTGATTCCGGCGGACATGAACCTGACTTTTTAGTTTCCAAAACATGCAAGTATTAGAATGTTTCCATATATAGAGGAGGAGTGCATGCGTAAATTTTCCCTGGTTGAGTTCTCGGTCGATCATCCCAGGTTCGTTGTTATCGCGTCGATCATTCTCACTCTTGCTTTTTTGACTCAGTTCCCGAAAGTGAGGACAGATACGAATCCCAAAAACATGCTTCCGCCCACCTCAGCTGTCCGGGTCGGGAACGACGAAGTTGAGAAGACCTTCGGCCTCTATGAAGACATGATCGTCCTCGGCATCCAGAACGAGAAGGGCATCCTGAATCCGGACACCCTGGGCAAGATTCAGCGGATCACCGATGAAATCCTGAGAATCAAGGGAGTGGCGGCCCGTGACGTCTCAAGCTTCACGACCATCGACAACGTGACCGTCGAGGGCGAGATGCTGAACGTGCGCCCGCTCATGACCGCGGTGCCGAAGAACGACAAAGAGATGGCCGCAATGCGCAAGGCCCTCTTTGAAAATCCGCTCTTCATCGACCGCATCATCTCGAAAGACGGAAAAACCACGGCGATCTATGTTCCTCTCGAAAAAGGCGGGAACGGAAAAGAGATCGCCGACAGGATCAGGGAGATCGTCAAAAAAGAAAAAGGTGACGAGAAATACTATGTTGCCGGCGACCCCGTGGCTCGCGATACCTTCGGCGCGGACATGTTCAAGCTCATGGCCGTGTTCGCCCCCATAGCAGGGATGGTCATGCTCCTGGTCAGGTTCCTGATGTTCAAGGACCTGTTCCTCTCCATGACCCTCATGATGGACGCCATGATCAGTATTGTCTGGAGCATGGGCCTTCTGATCGGCCTCGGATTTCCGATCCATATCATGAGTTCCATGGCACCTGTGTTCATGATGGCAATTGCAACGGACAGCATGCATATCTTTAACGAATTTTATTTCCGCTTTCGCGAGAAGAAGGACAAGCGGGCAGCGATCATAGCGACCATGAACGCCGTAAGCAGGCCCGTGCGCAACACGGCATTGGCGACTGCCGCCGGCTTCGGCGTGCTGCTGTTCATGAACATCATCCCGGTCAAGGTCTTCGGCGGACTTGTGGCGTTCGGAACGATAGCCCTTCGCGTCCTGAGCTTCAGCTTCATCCCGGCAATGTTCATGTTTGTGAAAGAGGAAAAGATAGAGAAGATATCAAGAGCCGAGGACTCTGAAGCAGGCGGATCGTCGTTCCTGAAGAAACTCGCCGGGCTCGGCATCCGGAAACCAACGACAACCGTTCTCGTGGGCGCTCTGCTCGTCGTCGGGGCCATCATCGGCATCTCGAAGACGGTGGTGAACAACAATCTTGTGGAATGGTTCAAGAAGGGCAGCGACGTGCGCGTGGCCGATACGGTCATGAACAAGGCCCTCGGCGGAACGTCTCTCGGCTACATCGTGGCCGTCTCGGATAAGGACGATTACATTAAAACGCCGGAAGCCATGCGCTATATCGAAGGACTTCAGCGGCGCCTGGAAAAACTGGCCGTTGTGGGCAAGACGACCTCCGTCGTTGATTATGTCAAGAGGATCAACCGCGTACTCCATAACGACAACCCGAAGTTCGACGCGGTGCCGGAGACCAAAGAGATGATCGGACAGTATCTGTTCCTCTTCGCCATGTCGGCAAAACCCTCCGATCTCGACAACGTGGCGGACTATCCCTTCCGCAAGGCCAATATCTGGGTGCAGCTCAAGACCTGGGACGCGAAGGCGATGGAATCGGTCATTGCAACGGTCAATGACTACCGAAAGGAGAATCCGACTCCCATGGAGTTCAAACCGGCAGGCATCGCGTACTTCAACCTGGTCTGGAACCATGAAGTTCTCTGGGACATGGTAAAAGGCCTGGTGCTGGCGCTTATCGCCGTGTTCGCGATCCTTGCATATGATTTCCGGTCGATCAAATGGGCGATGATCGGCTATATACCGCTTCTGTTCACGATCCTGCTCATCTACGGCGTCATCGGTTATACCGGCAAGGACTTCGACATGCCTATCTCGGTCATGAGCTGCCTCTCCCTAGGCATGGCCGTGGACTTCGCCATCCATTTTGTCAGCAGGCTGAGGCAGCGGATGAAAGAGACCCCTGGAGAATCATTATCCGACGCTCTGCTCTGGACCGCCGCGCGACCGGGCAAGGGCATCATGCGAAACGCGATCTTATTTGCCGCTGCCTTCGCGGTCATGCTCTTCGCTCCGCTCACGCCTTATATTACGGTGGGCGCTTTCATCGTAAGCATGATGTTGTTAAGCGCTTTGATGACGATACTGTATCTGCCTGCTTTGATAACGTTGACGCAGGGCTGGCTTTTTCAAGACAGAAATGCAGTAAAAAGGTCATAGATATTGGCACTGTATCAAGTAATTTCAATACGGGAGGTTAGGGCATGAAAGTACGACAGAGCTTTTGGATTGTAGCATTATTGACGATTGTTATGACAACGAGTTTTGTCAGTGTGAGCTACAGTGCAAGCAAAGATAACTCGATCAAGCTACCCAGGACAGGCCAGACGACTTGCTATGACAGCTCAGGCACCGTAATATCCTGCAAGAATACAGGGCAGGATGGAGACCTGCAAAAAGGCGTTGCATGGCCGAATCCGCGGTTCACCGCAAACGCCGATACCACGATTACCGACAACCTGACAGGGCTGGTCTGGGCGCCCAACGGCAATCTTATGCAGACAAGAGATCCTAATTGGAAACAGAGCCAGACATTCGTCGGAGCGGTTACATGGCAGAACGCCCTTGATTATGTGGCAAAACTGAATGCTGAAAATTACCTGGGACATAATGACTGGCGTTTGCCGAACTTCAAAGAGGTGGGAAGCCTTGTCAACAACGCCCAGACCAATACCGCCGAATGGCTGAATAGCCAAGGATTCACCAATGTACGGGCCAGCGACTTCTATTGGTCGTCTACCTCGTATACCAATGATGCCGCTAAGGCATGGGCCGTCGATATGGTCTGGGGTAACATCAAATATCTCAACAAGGCCTATAGCTACTATGTCTGGCCCGTACGCGGGGGACAGTAGATTATTCGAGTAGAGAAGGTTTTAACATCTGCCCGCAATATTCCAGAATGGCCGAAGCGGGATCAATATCCGACAATTAACTGTTTGCACTTTATATCAGCCCTGTCTCCAGTATTGGAACTAGGGCTGAACTGGAGGGTTATGATGAAAAAAAAGTTTTTCCTATTAATGGCAGGACTGTTTGTCGTTATGATTATTTCGAGCAATGCGCACGCCATATCGGCGGACGAGATCATGAAAAAATCTCAGGCCGCATTTCTGTACGCGGGCAAGGACTTTAAAGCCCGGGTCATGATGAAGCTCATTAGCAGCGGAGGCCAGGAGCGCATCCGTGAAATGACCATGATCCGGAAAAATTACGGCGGTGTGGGAGCAGAACAGAAATATTTCATGTACTTCTATCAACCCGCCGACGTAAAGGACATGACCTTCATGGTCCAGAAGCATCCCGGAAGGGACGCGGACCGCTGGCTGTTCGTTCCGGCCATCAGCATGGTGCGACGGATTGCGGCCAGGGACAAGAGTTCGAGCTTCGTGGGATCGGATTTCTCCTATGAGGACGTGTCGGGACGGTACCTGGAGGACGATACTCATGTCGTTGTGAAAGAGGAGAAGATCGGCGCAAAGGACTGCATCGTGGTCAAAAGCACACCCAAGGTGGAAGACGTGGACTACAGCTATAAACTTTCCTGGATCGACAAGAAGACCTCCCTCCCTATGAAAGAGGAATACTACGATAGAAAGGGAGACCTCTACAAAGTCTTCACCGCCGACGAGATCAAGGACGTGAAGGGATTCCCGACAATCACGAAGCGTACGATGAAGAACGTCCAGAGCGGCCACACGACGGAAGTCACGTTCTCGAAAGTAGATTACAACATCGGCGTCGAAGACAGCCTTTTCTCGGAACGTTATCTCAAGCAGCCGCCGAGGAGATGGATCGAATGAGGATTATCCGCTCAATCCCCTTTAGCAAGAGGGACAGGGGGATTTGAAAAAATATCCGCTCAAGTCATGTAAAAATGCCTGGAAACCCACGTTAAAACCAACGTCATTCCCGAATGCTTCTATTGGGAATCCAGAGGTTTTGATTTTAAATCGGCATACGCCTGGATCCCTGCTTTCGCGGGAATGACGGGCTGAGTAGATATGAAAGGTATTCATATGAACCTAAGCGGCGTTAACACAATTTTGATTACTGCGATGGTGATCTTTTTAGCCTCTTCTGCATCCGCTGCTGATGTCTCCCTCAACGGCTTTCTGCAGGGAAACTACGCGAGAGACACGCGCACCGACAATCCCAACGGCAAAGACTATAAACTGTCCGAGGAACGCGCACAGATGAAGCTCGAGGCCTCACAGGACCCGTTCCGGCTTTTTATCAAAGAAGACGCGTTTTACGATAATCTCGACGAAAAGGCATCTACCGAACTGAGAGAGGGATACGCTGATTATACCGGGGGCGCATGGGACGCGCGTATCGGAAGACAGGTCATCACCTGGGGTGTCGGCGACCTGCTGTTTATTAATGATGTCTTCCCCAAAGATTACGAAGCCTTCTTCTCAGGCAGGCCCCTGGAATACCTGAAAAAAGGCGTTGACGGCGCAAAGGTCGGCATGTACCCGGGATTTGCGTCAATCGAACTTATCGCCGTCCCCTATTTTGAGCCGAACCATTACCCCAATCCAGGCAGGTTCTGGATGTATGACCCCCTGTCAGGGATCACGAACAGGGAAGTACAAGATCCTTACAGAGACTTGAGAAAAACGGAAACGGCCTTGCGCATATACCGCGATATCGCCGGGTTCGATACATCATTATATTACTATAGCGGATACTCACGACAGCCATCGATAATGCCTGACGACCCGGTAACACCCACAAAGCTTACACTCTTTTATCCGAAGCTCAATGTCTACGGTGCGAGTTCCCAGGGCAGGGTCTTCGACGGAGTCGTGAGCCTCGAAGCGGGATACTATGACTCGAGAGACGACCAGTCGGGCGATAACCCCATGATCCCCAATTCCCAGACGAGGTATCTCGTGGGGTATCAGCGGCAGCCCTGGGAGGATTTCACGCTCGGCCTCCAGTATTACGGCGAATACATGGAGGATTATTCAGCCTATGTTCAGAACCTGCCCCCCGGCTTCCCCCAGGAGAAGCGTCTTCACCAGCTTGCGACAGTCCGTCTGACGCAGTTTTTAAGGAACCAGACCTTGAGGCTGTCCTTCTTCACGTTTTATGGCCTGTCGGATGGAGATTACCTGCTGAATCCCGAGGTGAAGTATAATCTGACAGACGCCGTCTGGTTTGCCGTTGGAGGTAACATCTTCGGAGGAGGCAAGCCGTGGAGCCAGTTCGGGCAGCTTGCAAAGAATGACAATGTTTATACCCAGATAAGATATGAATTTTGAGACGATAAAACCTGGCCGCAAAAAATTGTTTTATAATTGAATTAAAAGCACAAACAGTTCAGACGGAAGATGGAAAGGACATATCCCGTGGACGTGCAGAATGGACAGGCAAGGACGTGGCTCCTCACTGCGGTCACAATGACGGCATTTGCCACTAATTCCGTGCTCTGTCGTATGGCGCTTGGTTCACATGTGGTGGATGCTGCCAGCTTCACTGCCATGCGGCTGGGTTCGGGCGCGGTTACACTCGCGGTGCTGACGATCTTTCTGCGCGCCGATCATCCTCTTGCCGCCGGAAGCTGGCTTTCGGGTTTTTGGCTCTTTCTGTATGCGGTCGGCTTTTCCTTCGCCTACCTCAGTCTGAGCGCGGGTACCGGTTCTCTCATTCTCTTCGGCTCGGTCCAGGCCACAATGATCATCTCCGGTCTGCGAAGCGGCGAGCGGCCGCATCCGCTGCAGTGGACGGGTCTGGCAATCGCGCTCGCAGGCTTGATCTACCTCGTATTCCCGGGCATAACAGCGCCTTCGTCCGGCGGCTCGCTTCTTATGACACTGGCCGGAATATCCTGGGGCCTCTATTCGTTGCGGGGCCGCGGGGCAAAAGACCCAGTTTGCCAAACAGCAGGAAACTTCATAAAAGCCGTGCCATTCGCCCTTGTGGTCTGGGCAGGAGGTGTTCACGGCGTACATGCAGAGCCAAGGGGTGTTCTGCTCGCTATTCTTTCCGGGTCACTTGCCTCGGGATTAGGGTACGTCATATGGTACACTGCCCTTCGAGGCCTGTCCTCGACCCATGCCGCTACGGTCCAACTCTCGGTGCCGGTTCTCGCCGCATTCGGAGGAGTCATTTTCCTGGCCGAAGTCGTCACGCTCAGACTGATGCTTGCGTCGGTTCTGATTCTTGGCGGTGTGGTGTTGACCGTTATTGCGAAGGAACTGAAAACGGGAAATGCAACAGTAAAATCTTAAGGCCCCGCCGTTGTATCTCGGCGGCTGCGAAAACCGTCACCCTACTGATTCGGTATGGTTAGCGCTCAGTGGGAACGTATTAGGTTGGGTGGCCGTGGACTCAATTCGGGAAATTTGCAGAGGACTACAATGCCCATACGCAGATGAGATATGAATTTAACAAATCGTGTGAACGATGAACAATCCTCGTGTTGTACTGGGTTTGAGCGCCAATTGGCGACAATTTACGCTGCTGGTGATCATCAACGCCTTCGTCGGAGCTATGGTCGGCCTGGAACGTACAGTCGTTCCATTGATCGCGGGCGCCGATTTCGGGCTGACCTCGAAAGCTGCCATGATGTCGTTCCTCGTCAGCTTCGGACTCGTCAAGGCAGCCGCAAATCTTTTTGCCGGTCGTATGTCAGACCGCGTAGGCCGAAAAAGCATTCTTGTCGCTGGTTGGCTGGCAGGCTTGCCTGTTCCGCTCTTGATCATGTTTGCCCCGGCTTGGGGTTGGGTGGTCTTTGCCAATCTTCTCCTGGGGATCAATCAGGGGTTGTGCTGGTCGATGACGGTCATCATGAAGATCGATCTGGTCGGCCCGAAGCGACGCGGGCTGGCGATGGGGCTGAATGAAGCGGCGGGCTATGTCGCGGTTTCACTTTCAGCGCTCCTCACCGGCTATCTGGCGTCTGCATACGGATTGCGGCCAGCGCCTTTTTTGCCGGGGGTCGTCTTTGCCTTGATGGGTCTTTTGTTATCAATCATCTTCGTGCGCGACACTCGGGAACACGCCCGGCTCGAAGCAGAACTGGACGCCGGATCTGCTGCGCTTGCCAAGACGGCCGGACAGCGCTCATTTACCGAAGTCTTTCTCCTGACAAGCTGGCGAGATCGCGCTTTGTTCGCGGTAAGCCAAGCGGGCATGGTCAACAACTTGAACGACGGGATGGTCTGGGGACTGCTGCCGATCTATCTGGCCACGCATGGATTGCCGATCGAGCGAATCGGGATCATCGCCGCCGTCTATCCTTGTGTATGGGGATTGAGCCAACTCTTGACCGGTGCGCTTAGCGACCGGCTGGGACGCAAACGCATGATCGCCTTCGGCATGTGGGTACAGGCAATTGGGATCGGGATATTCGTGTTCGGCCGGAGTTTCGGCGTGTACGTCGGCGGGGCTGTGCTCCTGGGTCTGGGCACGGCAATCGTATATCCAACCCTTCTGGCTGCCGTCTCTGATGTGGCCCATCCCGATTGGCGCTCGTCGGCGGTGGGCGTATACCGCCTGTGGCGCGACGGAGGTTACGCAGTCGGAGCTCTCCTCTCGGGCCTGCTGGCGGATATGTTTAATATCCCGGCAGCGATTGCCGTAATCGGCGGCCTGACGTTTCTCTCGGGCGTGGTTGTCGCCAGCGTGATGTATGAAACTTTGCCCGCGCGGCGGATCGCTCATTGAGCGTCTCGCTGTTTTTGATTTATACTTTTTGCATATCGGGAATATGCATGTAACAAAGAACTGTTGATGCCTGTTCCCCCTGAAAGGCCACACCCTCCAACCATCGCCCCCAAAACCGCATGTCCCTCATCCTTCCTCGTGTCTGCAATATTGTTTATGAAAGAGCCGTTTCTTCAACAGCCCCTTGCAGTTACGAAAGTCTGGCAATGAGCTCTCGCACCGTCACGAAAAGATCACCGGCGATGGGATGGACGCGGGGCGAAGTCCTCGTTTGGTTCAGCTTCATGAGCGGGGCCTCGGGGTCCTTGTTGAAGCAGAGGATCTCTGCGCGCGTTCCCACGTAGTCGATATGCTGCGGCGCTCCCGAGATGCCGAGCGCGATGATGAGCCTGGGATTTACGCGCACACCCGTCTGGCCGATCTGGGCTTCGAGCGATACAAGTTTCAGGTCCTGCGTCACCTTGCGTGTTGCGCCGAACAGCGGGGCGAGTCCCAGTGTTTCAAGTTTCGCCTTGAGCTTCTGCGCCAGTTCAAGCCCCACTTTATCCCTGATGCCGTAACCGAGATCGATGATCACATCAGCCTGCGAGAGAGTCGGGGCTGCCACCGGCAACAAGGGCATGGTCCATTCGGGGTCGAGTTCGAAATCGAGGCCTGCAGCGTCGAAGGGCCGTGCTCCGGCAACAGCAGGGAAATCAGCTGCCGGACCGACGGTAATGTAAGCGGAACCGGTTGTCAGCAGATAACGTCGAACGAGTTTGCCTTCGTACGACGGAAGCGTAATGGCAAGCGGGCCGGAGCCTTCCTTTTCAATTCCCGTAACACCGGAGCAGAGAAGGACAGGCGATTTGGGAGTGCCGACTTCGCCGGCCGTGTATCCGAAGGTGCCCGTCCATTCCGGGCCTGCACAGAGGAGTATCGTGTCCGCAGTTGTCTGCACGACACGGACGAGTCTTCGCTTTCCTTCATTCGACAGCCTGCCGTCACGCGTGTCTACACAGAACGCCTGTTCACATCCTTGAGCTTGGGCCAGTCCGAGGAGCGACGGCCAGCTACCTTTCGGCGCCGGAACGACGGCATGGGCCTTCCTTCCCGTACGGTCCGCCAAAAGCCGGACGGCGCGGAGTACGGCGAGGTTGGATTTCTGATCCTGCGGGTCGAGCACGGCCCAGACCGCTCGGTCCTGCGAAAGCCTTCCCCTTTTCAATTGAGCGGCGTACTCTGCAGTCCGTACGGCGCTTGCCGATGCTGCAAACTCCCTGAGATAGATTGCCGCCCCATCCGCATTCGTTACGCTCTGCGCGGCAGCGGCGCTTCCGGATGCTAATTCATAGCGAGCGGACGCCGTCGAATCGAGCGAAGGCCGTATTATTCCTACGGGCGAGAATGCCGCAGCGACAGCCGTTGTCACGTCGCAGCCCGAATCCTGCGCTTGGGAAGTAATGCTGATGACTGCCGGCAGGACGATGTGGTTGAAGCCCGTACCGTCAGGCTTTACTTCAATGCCTTCCCTGCGGTAGTGGTGCCTCTTGAAACATCCGGCCAGATAGGCGCCCAAACTTCCCTCTCCATTGAGGCAGTCTGCGCCGGTCATGATGAGATCGTACCGCTGCATGACTTCGAGGTCCTTGACGGCTTTTACAAAGGATTCAGGACCTGCAGCGGGATCGATGGCGAGCCGGTGAAGAGTGTCGGCACGGGCCCCTGCCGCAGCACGCAAGAGACCGTCAAACTCAGGACCTCCGGGCATAAGTACGTCTATGGTTACACTGGAATCAGACGCGTTCTTGATTCCGAGCATCTGGTTCAGGCCGGCACGGTCGCAGGCATCGAGTTGCCAGACGATTTCCTGTATCGCACCCTCCACGATCTTCGGGCGCGGAGAAAGCTCTGCAACGGGACGAACGATGACAAGGCAGCTGAGCCGGGCCCGCATGCTGCCCCGAGACGCGGGGACAGGCCGTACCTTTTCCGCGAGTGCATCGAGTGCGGCATCGGCAGCGCGTACTTCGGGCATGGTGTTGTTATCCCGGAGCAGGGCCCAGACGAAAGAGTATTTTCTGTCAAGATAGTCAAGCCGCGCGAGGGACCTCGTCGCGGCACGATTGCCTGCGTCGAGGAGATCGAGGACGGAATCCCTCCTGCCCTGTTCGAGGAGCGTTCTACGTTGTTCGAGCCACTCCATGCGGTAGTACACGCACTCAAGCCGCAGGATTTCTCCGGCCATCTCGGCAAGAGGGAAGAGCGCCGGCTGGAGCATTGCATCGGACCAGGACGCTTCGCCGAGCAAACGGGCGGCATCCTGAACCTGGTTTCTCAGTTTGTTTTTCCATGCTGCAAGCGTTCGTGCCGCGGGATCATTCTGCGGCAGTGGAACCCCGGGCCAGGTCGGGGCCATGGCGATCAGATCCTTCAGGATCAGAAAACGCTGCACTTCGTTCGTTCCTTCGTATATGGTCAGGATACGCGCATCGCGCCGTGCTTTTTCGAGCAAAAACTTTTCCGTCTGTCCGGAAGGTCCGTAGGCATATTCGATGAGCGAGATCAGCTCATGGATGTCCTCGGAGCAGACATACTTCGCAATTGCGGACTCCAGGCGGACCGACTCGTGCGGCCGGTCGAAAAGACCGACCAGATAATAAGCAAGAGACTCGCACCCGAACATGATTGCGGCAGCTTCGCCGAGCAACCGGTCCCGCTCCGGCGTTGCCGGGATATTCCGGCGGGCTTCTTCCAGCAGCTTGCGCATGAGGGCGCCGGACACGACGGAAAGGCCGCAGCGGCCGACGTTCAACGTTTCGAGGGCATTTACCTGGCCGTGGCCCTCGTAGCCGATCACGGACTCCCGGGGAACGCGTACGCTGTCGATCGAGATTTCGTTCGTGGGCGAGCCGCGCTGGCCCATTTTCTTTTCATCCGCGCCGACCTTGAGACCTTCGCTGTGCCGGTCGACCATGAAGCCCGTGACGCCTTCGGCTGTCTGGGCGAAGAGCGAGAATTGGGTTGCAATGCTTCCGTTCGTGATCCACATCTTTGCGCCGGTCAGACTGTAATATTCATATACAAGCCCATCGTTGGTCTTCCGCACCTGGCCGATATCATGGAACTCGCAGTTGCTCCCCTGGAAGCGGTAGTAGCGCGTTCCCTGGTCTGTTGTATAGTCGTACCGGTCATAGTGAAGCGAAGCGGACTGCCCGTCAGGGGTCCGGTAAGCGATTCCTTGGTCGTTGAAAATGATCTTGTCTGCGTCGATCAAATATCGCTCGCTTCCGTCATTCCGATCGTCGATGCGGAAAGAGTACCTTCCGTCCGCGAGGGGGACAAGCTTCGCGCTTTGCAGCTTGGCCGTAGTCTTGACGCCGCCGGAGTCCGAACCCGCAGTCGGCTCGGTGAGGGCAAAAGCGCTCACGCCGCCGTGGCCGAGATAGCGGAGGAAAAGCTTGTGGCACCGCTCGCGCCGGGGAAGCTCTTCGAGCGCGGAACGCACATCGGGCATGACGTTCCCGAAGAGGATGCCTGATTGTTTGAGGTGCGAAATAAACCCGCTGAAATCGCCTCGTCTGCCTGCAATGCCTGCACTGTAAAAGGCGCGCAGGAAATTTGCCGCCAGATACTTGACTACGCGGGTGCGGCGGATGCGGCTATCCACGAGCTTCATCAGTTCTTCATATTCTTTTTTGATCCGCGTCGGATTGGGGTTCGCCAGTGTCCCGATGATTTTGTCCAGACGCGAACCGATTTCGCCGAGCATACCCGCACTTTGTACCAGGGGCGCCAGCTCCTGGCGCACGCGCGGCAACTCGTCTTCGAGTCCCAGGAGAATGGGGGTTGTCCCGATGCTGGTGCTTGCCATGATGAGGAGATCGATGCCGGCGTCGCCGAAGCTGCCTGCAGCGGAATTCAGGATGTAATATTCGGCTTTATGCCAGCCGAGTCCGTCCTCGGATTTGGGAACGTACGTGGCGAGCCACTTATGGTCCTTGACTGCCTCGATGACCTCATCGGGCAGGCCGTGGATCTTCTCGATATACCGTTCAATGAAGAGCCCGTCATATTTTTTGTCGCGGCAGTTCTGTTTGAACCAGCCGGTGAGCTCGGTCCACCGGTTTCGGAGACGGGGGTCATGGAGCTGCATTTCAGGGACAAAACGCGGGGAACGGTCGAGCGCGGACAGGAGGAAGCTGCCTGATACATGGGGAGCGCCGGGCGCAGTGCAGAAGGACTCATAGTCCCCGTCAAGGGTGACCGGCGTTCCTTCCGGCTCCACGGGGAACACGGCCCGGGGCGAAACGCGGCCGCGGCCTGCCGAGACGCCAGCCCTCTGAAGCGCGTCCTCCGCCAGACCCAAAAGCACTTCAGCGGCGGCTGCTTCACGCTCCATGCTTCTGCCCTGGTTCAGTCCGTCCTCAATCCTGAGGAGAAGGCTGCGTATGCCGATGATGACTGCCTGTGCTTCTCCAGCGAGACCCTGATCTGCGCCTTCGGGCACAGTGCGGCTTTTGTTCTCAAGGTCCGATAGGCTGCGCGCGAAGTTCCTGAGGGGTTCGCTTTGTATTTTCTGCAGGTCGCCGAAGCGGGTAAACACGATACCTTCCTGGCCGGAGCCGAGAGCGTTACGGAGCTTGGTTGATGCACCGTACCCCGGCTCCAGGAACCGGAAAAGCGCACTGTCCCGGTAGAACCGTGAGAGCAGGTCGTCCTCGGAATACGCGAAGCCGCCGAACACCTGTCCCGCATCGTATCCCATGGTGCCGGGTTCGGGACTGAAGGCCATGGCGGCGATCGTGGAGGTGAGGAGGGAAAAATCCAGCCCGGAGTGCGGAGTCCTGAGTGCGGCGTCATCGCCGATGTCAAAGAGGGTTTCGAGCAGGAGACGCC
This sequence comes from Nitrospirota bacterium, assembly GCA_963769335.1. Taxonomy (GTDB): domain Bacteria; phylum Nitrospirota; class UBA9217; order UBA9217; family UBA9217; genus JAJYKN01. The sequence continues at coordinate 24,488 of CAVYLT010000093.1, forward strand.
AGGCTTCGGTGCGCCCGATCATGGCCTTGACCGCCCCGAGCTTCGCAATGCCGTCCCGTCCCTCGGTATCGAGCATCTGTCCGGGGAATTGTACTCTTCCTGCCGCATGCTCCTTGATCCTCCTGCAGAGGTAGTCGCCGGCGCCCAGAGCGATGGCGAGGTAGGAAGCTGCGCTGGGTACGGTTTTTTGTCCGATCGAAGAAATGGCGTTTTTTTCTACGCGTAAATCAAGGGATATGTCCGCGAGCGCTGCAGCCCTGAACCCGATTGCGGGCATGGGCGTGACCGCCACACCCGGACCGGCAAGGGGGACCAGATGCGCCTTCCCCCGGGCAATGAGCAGCAGCGTGCTGCTTGCCGCAACCGGGACGAGAGAGAGTGAACCTTTTATGCCAACGCTGTCGCTCGTCTCCTCGATATCGAGATGGTCGGCAGCCACGGCACAGATGCCGGGTCCGGGTTGGATACCGGCTTTTACGAGGAGATCGAGGGCAGCAAGCTGGTGTGCAGCTATCAGTCCGAGGGCCGGGTTCACAACGGAGAGGGCACGGACAACCTCAAGCGGCGCATCGCGGTGTTCAATAATGAATTTCCTCAGTATTTCCGCCCATGCTTCCGGCATGGCAGCCTCTTCCCAGGGTTTTACGCTCCGATCCGGGAAGAGGCGGGAAACTTCTTCATTCAGGAGATTCCGGTCCCTTCCGGGCGGCAAAGAGGCGAGCGAACGGGGAGGGTTCGTACTGCGGATCCAGGACAGCAGCTGCTGCTCGAATCTGCGGCAGCAGTAGAGTGCATGAAACAGCCTTCCTTCCTTGAGCTGCAGCTCGAGGTCCTTTCTGTCGAGCTGAAGAACATCAGCCTGCGCGTACCTGCCGTCATTGACGAGTGCTGCTTCGAGCCTCGTAATCTTTTCGACCAGCCTTTTCCCGAGCGCAAGCGGCCAGGAACGCCTGCCGCGGTCAGCCGATGCCGGCAGGCTTGCAACTGCATCCAGGAAAGCTGATGCTGCAGAGAGCGCCTCCTGACCGGCGGACAGCACGTCTTCATTCAGGTACCAGAGTTTTTCGTCGATCGTCGCAAGTTCCGGTCGTGCCCCCTTTGGCAGCGGGGGGGTGGCCCGCAAGGCATTCAGGAGAAGAGGCGTCGCTGCGCTGTCGGGACGGTAAATCAGTCTGTGGTCCGTATGACGCCCCCAGAGCACGCGCAGTGGTTCCGCCCGCCAGCAGGATTCACACTTAATGCAGTTTTCGAAGTTTACGGCGACCTTGCCGCGGCCGGCAAGCGGTGCGTCGTACACGTAGACGCGCGCAGGGCATACCCACCAGAGCGCTGCCTGGGACATGTCCGGCTGCAAGGGGATCGGGTCCGGCCAGAGCGTCCTGATATGCGACGCGCTCCCGACATGGTAAGTGTTCGTCGCCAGCTTTGCTTCCAGGCTGTGCCGGAGTTTCAGTGCGTCGAGGTCCCGCGCTTTTCTCTGCGATTCATTGTACGTCATGACCGGTTCCGCAAGGAGTTTTTCCACGGGCGTCTTAAGCACGTAGAAACGGAAAGCATCCCACAGCGCGGTGACGAGCGCAAGGAGAACAAGAAGTGCCCCGAAGGCGGGAAGGACGATGAAATCAGTCAGCTTAAGTCCGCGCAGCATGCTCCTGACCGCAAGGGCAAATTTTTTCTGCGCAAGCATGTCGTCATTGGCATAGACCTGCTCGAGCGCGGAAACGAGTGCCGGCGAGAGCCGTCTGATCAGCGAGCCGAGGGGCCAGGGCAAAGCTGCTGCATCAAACTCCCTGCCCCCGATATGAGTAACGATTCTCAATCTCTCATCGGGGCTTGGCGCTCCCGAGAAAAGATTGACGAACCAGCGGCCGATCGTCCGGGGGCTGATCGCTGCTTTAATCATGGGTTTCCAGAGCCTGAGCGCACTGATTGCGCGCAGGGCATCACCGGCTGATGCTTTGACTCCGCGAACGGAAAGGACATGGCTTCTCAGGAACCGACCCGTATCAATAAGGTTTTTCTCTGATAAGAAATGAACGCTGCCGCAGGCCATGTCCACGGTCCTGCTGAAGAGCACGCTTGTTTTGCCGAAATAGTTCGGCCATGCGGAAAGGTAGTGTGCATTTTTGCCATAGGCGCTTTCGAGCAGTGGATCCCGGTATTCCCTGTTCAGGTTTTTTGCATCGAAGGCGCTACCTCGTTTGAGGATATTTTTTACCGCCCGCGCGAAATAGAGTCCTGTTGCGGATGCGGGGCCGGTGAAGTTCGGGAAGGGAATATCCACGCCGAGCCCTGTTGATGCGCCGCCGACGGCGAGTCCGTCCTGGACGAGCACAGGCCGTTCGCGCCACCCGCCGCTTCTGATGATCTTCGCGCCGTACGCTGAAAGCGACGCACCCTCCGTCAGTTCCCGGAGAAACGGCAGGCCGCGCATCCACTCAAAGAGTGCGTCGTGGCTGCCGCGGTAATGGTTTCGCACATTGTCGAGCGGAACGACATAGCCTATCGAGAGACTGTCCCGGTTCGTATACAGAAAACCGCCCACGTTCAATTTTGCCGTCCTGCCGGAGATTGAGGCGTTGCGAAGGAGCAGTTCGTAGGCCGCGCCTTCGCTCGGCCCCAGCCTGAACCGTTTCTCGATTTCGTCGGGCCGCAGCGACAGCACGGCTTTAACTCCCTGGAGAAAGTGCGGCTGGACCGTGCGTTCGAGCTGCTCGGACCGGACCAGGTGGGAGGCGTCTCCCTCGGCCAGGAAAACCACGCCGGCATGGAGCGGACCGTAATTCGTCTGGACGCCGACGACCCTTCCTTCTTTTCGGATGAGTGAGGTGACCGTAGTGCCGGTAATGTGGACCGCGCCCTTCGCGCGGGCCAGGTGTGAGAAATAAGGATCATACACGGGACGGAGGACGGTATAGCAGTTCTTGAACGCATCCTGACTGGTGAGTTCGACGCCGATGACATCGAGCCCGTTGTGCATGAGCGTGCCGCGGCGGGTGACCCTTCGCTCAAAAGGCGCCGCCTCGACGGCCGCCGGGCCGAAACAATCCGGGGCCGCAAGGTTTTCCGTGAAGTATACGCAGCCGGACCAATTCTCGGCCCCGGCGTACGCGCCGGCTTCGATCAGAGCCACGGTTATGCCCGTGCCTGAGAGCGCTCCTGCTGCAGCTACCCCGGCGGGGCCGGCCCCGATGACAATAACGTCGAATTTGTAATGGTTCATGGCCGCTCCTTAAACAATGAATACGATCGTGAAGAGACAAAAATCTGGAGTTCCGGAGGAAAGGTTGTCCAAAATACGGATTATGGAAAAAGTATACCAGAAACATGCTCTTCTGACCATGCTTAGATTCTTCAAAAATCGGGAAAACATTGTTGCGAATACTTGACAGCGGCCCTCCTTCCCGGCATAATTGCAGCACCATTCCTTGATGAACAGTACGCGGATTTACTTTTGCCATCAGTCCCGCGAACGTTGGCATATCTCAGGAGGACATGAATGAAAAATTCCTGGTCGCTTTTAGCTCTTGCAGTCCTGGTTCTCATTTTTCTGTTTTTTCTTTCTTCGAGGAACAAGGTTCCTGCTGTTCCGCAAGACGACCGCCATACAAACGCCAGCACAAATGCCTCCTGTATCGATTGCCACGCGCCGGGCAGACAGGCTCCGCTCAAAGCCGCTCATCCACCCAAGGAACAGTGTCTGGTCTGTCATAAGAAGAAATAAGGGACGGGAAGAGACGGCCCTGATTTTAATGATGCGAGGCATTTGAAAATGAGAAGGAAGCTTGCCGGCATATGCTTCGTTAGAAAAATGCCAGAAGGGAAATGAGCCGGTCTGATTTTTCTTTTCGATCCCGCGCCATTTTCCGGAAGTCTCGCATCGTATAATTCCTCCGCTGTTTTCCGAATCATGCCGGCATCCCGAATTGTAACAAAAATTCACATGGTCAGGGAGTTTCCCGTGCATTTTATTGCGAATTTCTTTGACAACAAGAACTGTATTCATTAATATCTGATCAAAGGCAGCCTGTGACCAAGCCGCATGACGCGGCGCAGGGCCAAACAGGGTGTTCCGATACGAGTAACAGTGCCGGACAGCGCACGTTGAGTACTGCGGGAATGTCCAGTAAGGGGGAGGGTCCGTATGGATGTTCAGGGGTGGCAAAAGAACGGGCAGGCGGTTTCTATTTTCTCCGCCGGCCTCATAGCGGCACTCTTGGCATATCCTTCGTCCGCATGGGCAGTTGAAGTGGGATGCTTTTGCACTTTTGTATTTGTCTCGACCATGTTTGTGATCGGCGTCGGTGTGACGCTGGTTATCAAATACGTCCTGTCGAAAAAAATATGGCAGCTTTCGATGAAGAGAACTGTTCTTATTACCTTCATTGAAGTGGTGCTGCTCATCTCCATTTTAGTCATCCTCCAGACTAAATTCTATCTTCGGGTCCTTGCCTATCTGCCTCTCGCTTTCCTGTTGAATTTTGCCATGACCAAGTCCAAAAACTCTCTGGAGCATCAGACGTCGAAAAAACGGGTAACGCTGGCGGCGCTCTCCTGCCTGGTGCTTCCTATCGCGGTCCAAATCATGGCGTGGCTGGCCATGAGGCTGTCGGATCTTATTACATTTAAAGAAGTCCGCGTGTAATCCCGCCTCCATCTACCTTATGTTGACTCAACTGGAAATGAAGCAGACCTTGGTTGCCGCACTGGAAGCAAACGATTTCGAAACAGTCAGAACGCTGGCTTTGCAGAGCAGAAAGGTGTTCAGTGTTCTGGTGAGGCTGGCCTATGACAAAGCCACACTCATTGGTTGGAGGGCAATCAAGGCAATCGGCCACGTATCCTCTCTGTATGTAAACAACAATTATGATTTCCTGCGCGATGCCATCCGGAAACTGTTATGGTCCCTGTCCGATGAATCGGGCGGTATTGGATGGTCGGCTCCCGAGATTCTGGGGGAAATTGTCGGCACTGATCCGGAGAAAATGTCGGATGTCATCCCCTTAATCGCCGATATTTTCGCTGTTGAAGAGCGGGTCTTCAGGCCTGGAGTTCTCTACGCTTTGACAAGGATCGCGGAAACTCATCCTGAGTTCGTCGTTCGTTTTCAGAAGCTGGTACGAGATGGATTGCAGGAACATGATCCACTCTGCCGGATTTATGCTTTAGAACTGGTCACGTTGCTCAGGGGACAGCTAAATCCGGATGATCTTGCCGATATCATGCGTCAGGTTGAGAAGCTAAAGCACGATCGTGCCGAAGCGTGGGTGTATAGAAATGATAGATTCGAAGGTTTGCTGGTTTGTGATATAGCAAATGATTTTATTAATAAATTATAAATTTTATGTATTTTAAATGTTTTGTGGGATAAATGTGCTGCTATGAATTAAAAATTAAGAGTAAAGTGGGAATCTATACATAATATGGATGATGGACTGTAAGTCGCATTTATGGCGGTTATAAAAACTGCTATTTTTTTTGCACATAACTTGACAATATGGCACTCATATTTTATAATAAATAAAATATAACTCCATCAGAGGTATATATACACTATGGGATCAACAACTAAAAAAGATTATTATGAGCTTTTAGGCATAAAAAGAGGCGCCTCCGAATCTGAAATAAAAAAGGCATTCAGGAAGCTCGCGAGAAAGTACCATCCTGATGTAAACCCCGGCGACAATATTTCGGAGCAGAAGTTCAAGGAAATAAATGAAGCTTATGAGGTACTTTCCGACGCCAAAAAGAAACAGCAGTATGATCAGTTCGGCCATGCCGCCTTCGATCAAAGCTTTGGTCAGGGGGCCGGTCCCGGCCGGGGATATGAGGGGTTTGCACGCGGCGCCGGTTTTTCTGACGCACGCGGGTTCGAGGATATATTCGGCAACATATTCGGCGAACATACACGGCCGCGGGGTCCGGTTAAAGGCGAGGATCTCACCTATACCGTGGAGGTCGACCTCGAGGACGCGATCTTCGGAAAAACCATGCAGGTTGACCTTCAGCGAGAAGTAACGTGTATGGTCTGTAACGGATCGGGCGCGCAACCGGGCACCTCTCCCCGCACCTGCCCGACCTGCATGGGGTCAGGGAGGATATCCCAGGGAAGAGGATTTGCGCAGTTCGCCCAGACGTGTCCCACTTGCCACGGCGGGGGCACAATCAACCCTAGCCCTTGCCGAAATTGCGCGGGAAGAGGTGTCGTGCCCAAATCGGAACGGATCAACGTGAAGATTCCCCCGGGCGTTGACAACGGTTCACGGGTGCGTATGGCAGGTTTGGGCGGACCCGGCGAAAAAGGAGGACCTTCCGGCGACGTTTTTATCGTGACGAAAGTGAAATCGCACCCCTATTTCGAACGGAAAGGCGATAATCTGTATTCGGACGCGGGTGTCACCGTCAAGGAGGCGGCTCTTGGAGAAAAAATAGAAATCCCTACTGTTGACGGCATGGTTTCGCTTTCTTTGCCGGAGGGAGTGCAGACGGGGCAGCAGCTGAAACTGAAGGGAAAAGGCGTGCCCCATTTCGGCGGAGGGGGCGTAGGGGACCACTATGTAACGATCAAGGTTGTCACTCCGACCGGGCTGTCAGAGCGCGGCAAGGAACTCTTGCGGGAGCTCGACCGGCTGCATCCTTCCAACCCGAGAACTGCGATAACCTTCAGGGGGTTCAGGAAGAGGTAGGAAGCAGGATCCAGGATTCAAGATTCAGGATGCACTATTCAGGCACGGTGCAGCAGGTATCATGCATCATGAATCATGCATCTTTCACGCTTCTTTTTTCTGCGAGGTTCTTTATGGCGTCACGTGAAAATCACCTGTTTATGATCAGCGTCGTATCAGAGATGCTGGGTATCCATCCCCAGACGCTCAGGTTGTACGAACGCGAGGGATTTATCAAACCCAAACGGAGCGACGGGAACACGCGTCTTTATTCAGAAGAGGATGTGGAAAAGCTCGAGATGATCCTGCGGCTTACACGGGAGCTCGGTGTGAACCTTGCCGGCGTGGAGGTTATCCTCTCGATGCGCGAGAAAATGGAACAGATGCAGCGGGAAATGGAAGAGACCATCCTCCGGCTTCGCGAAGAGCTGGAGCGCGAGATGAGGCGCAGGGAGGAACTGCGGAACGCCCTGGTTCCGGTGAGAAGGATTAGAATCATGAGGGATGAATCATGAGGGATGAAGAAGGAGGGATGGCTAACTTTGCGTCGATTGTCAATCGGCGGGAGAGAGCGGCATTCCCCTCCATCGGTTTTTCAGTAGGAGGAAACAATGGCACGGTTCGATAAATTAACCTTGAAAGCGTCAGAAGCGCTGCAAACCGCACAGGACGGAGCGGCGAAACGCCATCATCAGCAGATCGAGACGGAACACCTCCTGCTCGCGCTGCTTGAGCAGACGGACGGGGTCGTGCCGCCCCTGCTCAAGAAACTCGGTGCAGATCCCGGCAGGATCAAGGGGGAGATCGAGGAGGTATTAAACAGGCTTCCGAAAGTCGAAGGGCTGGTGCAGACCTATCTTTCGCCGCGGCTCGGCAAACTGTTCGAGCGGGCCGAGCAGGAAGCGGAGCGGCTGAAGGATGAGTACGTGAGCACCGAGCATCTCCTGATCGCGGCGGCAGACGGCGACGGGGCGGCGCGTGACATTCTCGCGCGGCACGGCGTTACCAAGGATGCCATCTTCACGGTCCTTATCGATATCCGCGGCAGCCAGCGTGTCACGGACCAGAACCCTGAAGACAAGTATCAGGCGCTGGCCCGTTACGGCCGTGACCTGACGGAGCTGGCCCGGCGCGGCAAGCTCGATCCCGTTATCGGCAGGGATGAAGAGATCCGGCGTGTTGTCCAGGTGCTTTCCCGCAGGACCAAGAACAACCCGGTGCTCATCGGAGAGCCGGGCGTGGGCAAGACCGCGATTGCCGAGGGGCTTGCGCAGCGGATCGTGAGCGGCGATGTGCCCGAGGGACTCAAGGACAAACGGGTCATTGCGCTCGACATGGGCGCCCTCATTGCCGGCGCAAAATACCGCGGAGAATTCGAGGACCGGCTCAAGGCCGTTCTCAAGGAAGTGACCGAGGCGAGCGGTGAGGTGATTTTATTCATCGATGAGCTGCATACCGTCGTCGGGGCAGGGGCCGCGGAAGGCGCCATGGACGCATCAAACATGCTGAAGCCGGCCCTCGCCCGGGGCGAGCTGCGGTGTGTGGGCGCTACGACCTTGAACGAATACCGCAAGCATATTGAAAAAGACCCGGCGCTCGAGCGGCGGTTCCAGCCGGTGCTCGTGCGCGAACCATCGGTCGAGGATACGATTTCCATTCTGCGTGGTCTGAAGGAGCGCTATGAGATCCACCATGGAGTGAAGATCAAGGACGCGGCGCTGGTCAGCGCGGCGATCCTTTCGCACCGGTATATCGCTGACCGTTTTTTGCCGGACAAGGCCATCGATCTGATCGATGAAGCGGCGTCGCGCCTCCGCATGGAGATCGACAGCATGCCGACCGAGCTCGATGAGGTAGAGCGCAGAATACGGCAGCTCGAGATAGAACGCGAGGCGGTAAAAAAAGAGCATGATTCCGCATCGCGAGATCGGCTCGCGAAGATCGAGAAGGAAATTGCCGAGCTCGGAGAAAAGCGAAACGTTCTTAAGGCACAGTGGCAGTCGGAGAAAGAGGGCATCCAGAAAATACGAAACGTCAAGGAACAGATCGAACAGGCGAAGATCGAAGCGGAGAAAGCCGAACGGGAAGGCAACCTGGGCCGTGCGGCGGAATTGCGCTACGGCAGGCTCCTTGAGCTCCAGAAACGGCTCGACGCAGAATCAGCTCAACTCGGAGCCCTCCAGGCTGAAACAAAGATTTTGAAGGAAGAAGTTGACGAAGAAGATATTGCCGAAATCGTTTCCAAGTGGACCGGCATTCCGGTGAGCAAGATGCTCGAAGGCGAGATGCAGAAACTCCTGCACATGGAGGACCGTCTCCGCATGCGTGTCGTCGGTCAGGACGACGCAATCATCGCCGTGTCCGATGCCGTTCGCCGTGCGCGTGCTGGGATCCAGGACCCAAACCGACCCATCGGGAGCTTCATCTTCATGGGGCCGACCGGCGTGGGCAAAACTGAACTCGCGCGGGCGCTTGCCGAATTCCTTTTCGACGACGAACAAGCCATGATCCGCATCGACATGTCCGAATACCAGGAGCGGCATACGGTTTCCCGCCTGATCGGAGCGCCTCCGGGGTATGTCGGGTATGAAGAAGGCGGGCAGCTGACGGAAGCGGTCCGGCGCAGGCCTTATGCTGTGATCCTCTTTGACGAGATCGAGAAAGCCCATCCCGAGGTGTTCAATGTGCTGCTGCAACTCCTCGATGATGGCAGATTGACCGACGGCCAGGGACGAACCGTGGACTTCAAGAACACGGTGGTCATCATGACGTCGAACATCGGCAGCCAGTATATTCAAGACCTGCAGAACGATGAGGAGGCGATGAGGAGACGGGTGACGGAGGTCATGCGGCAGCACTTCCGTCCTGAATTCCTGAACCGCGTTGATGATACGATCATTTTCCATCCGCTCGACGCGGACGTACTGAAAAAGATTGTTACGATTCAGGTCGGCCAAGTTCAGAAACGGCTGGCAGATAAAAAAATCGAGATAGAACTTTCCGACAACGCAAAAGAACTGATAGCCGAAAATGGATTCGACCTCATGTACGGCGCGCGGCCGCTCAAGCGGGTGATTCAGCGGGAAATTTTGAATCCTCTTGCTTCGAAGATCCTCTCGGGGGAGATAAAGGAGGGGTCGCGGGTCGTTATAGACCGGGAGAACCGGCATCTTCTCTTCAGGACAGGTGTACAGGTTGTCGGAGCTTTGTGATCCGAGAGAAGCGGCGCATTGATCCGGCACGTTTTTCTGCCGTGATCCGGCACATTTCCTGCGCTCATTCAGGATGCCGGTCGAAGGAGCATCAAAGCAATATGACAATTGTACTTTGCCCGATGTTGAGGACTGCAGTTAGGTGCAGTATTTTGCAATACAAAAATGAAAAATATTTATGGTTTGAAAAATAAAAATGTGGTATACTCGTTTTGAAAGACGAAAAAGACAACCTATCAATTTTCTAACCCGGGCAGGTGGGTGATGCCGAAAGTGAAAAAAACCGTCGAAAAAAGAAGCAACCCCTCTGTCGTTGAAAGGGATTTCAAGACCCTTTTCTACCGAAAGCTGACAGAGACCCACCTTTTTTACGAAGTCGGTAAAATCATCGCATCAGAACTCGAACCGACTGAATTGATCCAGAAAATAGTAGCCACGATCGGCAAGACCATTATTTTTGAAGATGCTTCAGTATATATCGTCAAAAAGGACCTCACGGGACTGGAGCCGATCCTTCTTTATAATCCTCTCCTGCAGTCAAAGATGACGGAGGCCATCTTTTTCGACAACGGGGCGCCGGGCTCAATTGCCGCCAGCGGTGAGCCGCTGTTCCTGGATGATACCGCCTTATTCGACAGTTTCCTTCATCACCCTGATGAGCACAAGGAATACGGCAGCTATATCGGCATTCCGCTTAAAAACGAAAACCGTATTGTCGGCGTCATGGGGTTCAGCCATGGCAAGACGTCCGCATTCAGGGTCGAGGATTTCGACCTTCTCCGAACGTTGTCCCATCTCATTTCTGCGGGACTGGAGAAGGCGGAGCTCTTTCGGAAGACGCTTGAACTTTCACGGGTGGACGAACTGACAGGGATGCTGAACTACCGCGTGTTGATCGAGAAGCTTGACGATGAAGTTCGCCGGAAGCTCCGTACCAGCCGTCAGTTTTCGTTTATCATGATCGATATCGACGACTTCAAGCGCATAAATGACCGCTACGGGCACCTCGAGGGAAGCAGGCTGATCGCGCAGATGGGCCCCCTGTTGAAGGCGGCATGCAGGACCGGCAGCACCGACACCTGTTTTCGGTACGGGGGAGAAGAATTTTCCGTCTTGCTCGCAGAGACCGACATTGAAGAAGCAATGGCGGTCGCCGAACGCGTACGCAAATCCGTCGAAGAGTACCCCTTTACGGTTAAGGTTGCCCACCCCAACGAAAAAATCTCTGTCAGTCTCGGCGTTGCGACTATGGAAGTGGACTCGATGAAGCCGGTCTCCGAACTTATCCATGAAGCCGATATAGCTCTCTATCGGTCAAAATCATTGGGCAAGAACAGGGTTACCTGCTATTGCGACACCCTGACCATGCCCGGCCTGACGTCGGATCAGGACCCCGCCACCCCCCTTAATCCCTGATTCTGCAAAAGAGCATACCCTCTTCATTCACCCCGCGAGAGCGCTCATCATCCTATAACGTGCGGCCTGCCAGATACCGGAACGCCCCTGCACAGGAGCGCGTGTTCGTGGTCACAGTCAAAAACAGCCGAGCTGACATGATGAGATTTTTATTTTTAATTCATTGCACAGCATGCCGATTTCCCGCAAAGGTATGTGCAGCGTAGCCGACAGCTCATGCGCTTTTTCGCAGCTGAGCCTGTTGTCCGCTGATCCGGCCCGGATCGCCTCGATGATCGTTTCCCGCGTCATGTCCCCTCCTTTATTCATCGGGCCATAGTACCCGAATTACAGCGCCTGATGCAAGCAGAGAACAATCAGCCGGTTTTAGGTTCCCCGCATGCAGCATCGTCCGTCATGCATCCAATTTGCTTACGTTGTTGACTTGTCTCCGCCTCTCAGATAAAATGAAGTATTCATCGACAACAAGGAGGAATTTTCATGGCACAGTTTTATGATGCGATCATCATCGGCTCCGGACCGGCGGGGCTCACGGCGGCAATCTACCTCGGACGAGCAGGCCAGAAATGCATAGTGCTCGAAAAAGATTTTGTCGGCGGCTACACCGCCAAGATCGCACACATCGAAAATTATCCGGGGTATGAAACCATCAACGGCATGGACTTGACGCAGATCATGGCAAAACAGGCGGAGAAATTCGGCGCAACGATCATCTATCCCGTGGAAGTGGTGGACATGGAACTGCAGCCCCCGGTAAAGCGGGTGCGCACGCGTGACGAGGTCTACGAAGCCCACGCCGTGATTATCGCCATCGGGGTGGCCAGGAAGAAGCTCGAAGTTCCCGGCGCCAAGGAATTTCTCGGCAAAGGGGTTTCCTACTGCGCAACCTGCGACGGAAATTTCTTCAAAGGCAGAGCCGTGGCGGTCGTGGGCGCCGATGATGAGGCCGCTGAAGAAGCACTCCATCTTGCCGATCTCGCCGAGAAGGTCACTATCGTCCCGCACAAGGAACTCGATGTCGTAACTGCGGTCATGAACAGGCTCAAATCGAAATCGAACGTTGAAATTCTGCCGGTCTCAAAGATCCATGCGGTCGTCGGCGACGAGCTGGTCACCGGCCTCAGGATCAGCCGGAACGGCGCGGAGACCGTGCTTGCCCTCGATGGTGTGTTCATTGCCATGGGCTCCACGCCCATTTCGCAGCTCATCCTGAAAGCCGGCGGCCTGACCGATGACCGGGGCTGTCTGATCGTGGACAAACACCAGCGGATGAATCTCGACGGCGTTTTTGCGGCAGGGGACTGCACGTGCGGCGGTATGCAGATCGTGGCCGCGGCGGGAGAAGGCTCCGTTGCCGGCATGCGCACCGCATCGTATGTACGCAGGATCAAGGCGAAGGCGGAAGGAAAATAAGCGCAGGCGACCGGGAGCCGGGGATGCTGGGAGAGGAAGAACGGAAAAGCGGCAAGCAGCGGAATCCGCAACTATAGATATCGTCGCAGCGTTCCCGTCTTTTCCTCCGCAGGTTCATTTTGTCACCCGGTGTCCGGATGAAACCATTTTTGTTTGGAGTTCTGATGACCGTTAGAGACATGCTTGGCAGGAGCGGCGTCGTTTCCCGCGAGGATGCACTCAAGATCCTGAACGAGCAGTTTATCATGCCCGGCCTTTCTCCTGAGGAGACTTCCATCAGCTCCGCTCTCGGACGCGTCCTCGCGACCGATATAACCTCCCCTTCGGACCTTCCCGAGTTCGACCGCTCTACCATGGATGGATATGCAGTCAACAGCGCCGACACCTTCGGCGCGGCGGAATCGCGGCCGGCGTTTCTTCGTGTCGTCGGCGATATCCTCATGGGGACCATGCCCGGACGCGCCCTTGCCAGGGGCGAGGCCCTGAAGATCGCCACCGGCGGCGCGCTGCCACAGGGCGCCGATGCCGTTGTAATGTTTGAGCAGACCCAGCCCGTCGACGCCGGGAGCATTGAAGTGGTGAAGGCCGTTGCCCCGCTCGAAAATATCGTTCAGACCGGAGACGACATCAAAAAAGGTGAGAGCATCTTCGGCCGCGGGCACCGCATGCGTCCGCAGGACATGTCGGCGCTTGCGAGCCTCGGTATCACGCGCATCAACGTTTTTGAAAAACCGAAGGTTGCCGTCATCTCCACCGGGAACGAGATCGTTCCCGCGAACACGGTCCCGGCGCCGGGCCAGATCCGGGACAGCAATTCCTATAATTTAGAAGGCCTGATAATCCAGTCCCACGGCATTCCGAAGAAGAAGGGCATCATTCGCGACGAGTATGCCGGCCTGCGGAAGACGCTCGAAGCGGCGATCAACGACAGCGCACTGGTACTCCTGACCGGCGGCAGTTCTGTCGGTACTGCGGATCTTACGGCCGCCGTGATCAATGATGCAGGAAAGCCCGGCGTTCTGGTGCACGGCGTTTCGATCAAACCGGGCAAGCCGCTTGTCGTCGGACTGGTCGGGTCGTCCCACGGCCACGTCCCGATCTTCGGGTTGCCGGGACATCCTGCCGCGGTGAGCATCTGCTTTGAGCTTTTTGTAAAACCCATACTTATCCGCCTGACGGGAGAGGTGCTTCCTCCCGCGCTTGCAGAAGCAACACCCTATCGTACGGTCAGGGCGCGACTCGCGAGAAGCATTGCCTCCGGTCCCGGCAGGGAAGACCACGTTCGGGTAGCACTTGAGAAGCGGGAGGACGGGCTCTGGGCCGCGCCGGTCTTCGGCCCATCGGGGCTCATCAGCACGCTGGTCAAGGCCGTGGGCACGGTCGTGGTGCCGGTGAACAAGATCGGGATAGAAGCGGGTGAAGAGGTGGAAGTAAGGTTGTTTTAAGAGCCTCTCGCCACGAACCCTGATATGGCATTCAAGCAAAAAAAATATCTCGATAACGAGCCGCTCGCAGAGGCGATCCGGAAATATCAAGAAGCGCTGAAAGCCGGCGCCATCGGCGAGCCTCTCTCCGGAGAACGCATTCCCGTAGACGAGGCGCTCGGCCGGGTAACGTCCGAAGCCGTGATCGCGAAGATCTCGTCGCCCTTCTACCATTCCGCTGCCATGGACGGCTATGCCGCGCGTTTCATCGACACTTTCGGCGCGGCAGAAACGAGACCCAAGCGTCTCAAGGTGCCCTCCCAGGCCGTTGCCGTCGACACGGGCGATCCCCTGCCCGATGGTTTCAATGCCGTGATCATGATCGAGGACGTGGAAACAGTTTCCGGATCCGAGATCGAGATCCTGAAGCCCTCCACGCCGTGGCAGCACGTGCGGCTCGTGGGCGAGGACATCGTCGCCACGGAACTCATCCTCTCCGAGAACCATGTGGTCCGTCCCGTTGACCTGGCCGCGCTGATCGCGAGCGGGCATACTGCGGTCATGGTCCGCCGCAGGCCGGTCGTTTCGGTCATCCCCACGGGAACGGAGCTGGTTGAACCGGGAAGCGTTCTCAAAAAGGGCGACATCATCGACTTTAACTCGACCATGCTGTCTGCAATGGCGGGCGAGTGGGGCGCCCATGCGGTCCGCAAGTCGATCGTCAAGGATGATGCGCGGCTGCTTGAAAAGACCATTCTCGATGCTCTTGCCGATTCCGACCTCGTCGTGATCAACGCGGGTTCGTCGGCCGGGCGGGAAGACTTTACCGCCGACGTGATTGCCGGGCTCGGCAAAGTCATTGTGCACGGCGTTGCGATCAAACCGGGAAAACCCGTGATCCTCGGCATCGTGAACAACAAGCCGGTCATCGGCATCCCGGGGTACCCGGTTTCGGCGGCGCTCACGTTCAAGCTCTTCGTGAGGCCGCTCATCTACGCTCTCCGCGGCATACCACCGCCCGATCCGGGAACACTCACGGCAAAGCTGGGCAGGCAGGTGGCGTCGTCGCTCGGGCAGGAGGAGTTCATCCGCGTCAAGCTCGGCAGCGTTGCCGGGAACCTGATCGCCACGCCCGTTACCCGCGGGGCCGGGGCGCTCATGTCGCTGGTGCGCGCAGACGGCGTCATCCGTGTGCCCGGTCAGAGCGAGGGCATCGCGTCGAACCACGAGGTGGAAGTCGAACTTTTACGCTCTCCCCACGACATCGAAAATACCATCGTCTGCATCGGCTCTCACGACACGGTGCTTGACGTGCTTGCCAACTTCCTCAAGAAAAAGCATCCGGAGCTCTCGCTCTCTTCGGCGCACGTCGGCAGCATGGGCGGACTGCTGTCGCTCAAGCGTCACGAGGCCCACCTCGCCGGGACCCATCTCCTTGACGAGGAGACGGGAGAATATAATGTCAGTTACATTAAAAAACTGCTTCCCGACCGGAAAACCGTGCTGGTAAACCTTGTGTACCGGACCCAGGGCTTCATCGTGAACAAAGGCAACCCGAAAGGCATCAAGGGCTTTGCGGACCTTTCGCGGGAGGACGTGGTCTTTGTAAACCGCCAGGCAGGCGCAGGCACGCGGCTATTGACGGACCTGCACCTGAAACGATTAGCAATTGACCCGAAGAACGTAAAAGGGTATGATCACGAGGAATTTACCCATATGGCCGTGGCTGCCGCCGTGCTCTCCGGCGCCGCAGATACCGGGCTTGCCGTACTCTCGGCAGCCCAGGCGCTTCAGTTGGATTTTATCTCCGTGGCGCAGGAGCGGTATGACCTCGCGGTCCCGCAGGAGTTCTCCGAAACTCCCATGATGCAGGCGTTATTCTCCATCATCCGTGAGGACAGGGAATTCCGGGACCATGTTGCGGCAATGGGGGGGTATGATGTGTCGGAGATGGGCCGCGTGATCGGCGTCTATTGACGCCGTATTGGAAATTGGGGATTTGATATTTTATAGAGAGGCGCGGCTGTAATAATTTTCAATATTTTAATGGAGGTGTCATAAATGCTCGCAATCAGCGCGGTGCCCGGCTTAAGCACGGGAGTGCTCGGTCTCTTCGGCGAGACCGGATGGGTCGGCAAAGGGATCGTTTTTATCCTGATGGGGTTTTCGATCGTGTCCTGGGCCATGATCCTGCTTAAGTATCAGTTCCTCAGAAGGGCGGAGAAGGAGTCCCATTCCTTCCTCCAGGCCTTCCGGAAAACGAAGAACCTTCATGAACTCTTGAAACACGCCGAAACGAAGAAGTTCAGCCCCCTCGCGACGCTCTACGTCGAGGGCTACCGCGAGGCCGAGTCTATCATCAAGTCTCTTCCCGAAGGCGTGGTGACGGACGACGAACGGCCGCTCATCTCCCAGGAAATCGAACGCTCGCTCAAGATCACGACGCAGGACGAGATCGTTTACATGGAACGGTATCTGGCGTTCCTCGGCACCACGGGGACCGTTGGCCCGCTCCTGGGCCTGTTCGGTACGGTCTGGGGGATCATGGACGCCTTTTACGGGATCGGTCTGAAGGGCGCGGGCGATATCGGGGCCCTGGCCCCGGGGCTGGCGGCGGCGCTGATCAACACGATTTCGGGACTGTTCGTGGCGATCCCGGCGGTCATTGCCTACAACTATTTCGCCGACAAAATCCGGGACATTGCTATCCGGTGCGATTCCTTTTCCATGGAGTACCTGAGCTATCTCGAACGAAACCTGCTCCGGAGGAAGCCATGAGCTTCGAGCGGCGGGAACGGCATGTTATCCGTGAACTCAACCTGGTGCCGCTCATCGACGTGCTGCTCACGATCCTCTTTTTCTACATGATCGTTTCGCCCATGATGAGCAGGGGGCTCGACGTGAACCTGCCCAAGTCCGAGGCCAACACCGTCAAGCCGGAGGACCGCATCGTGCTGACCGTCACCCGCGCGCAGGAGGTCTTCGTTGAAAAAGAACGCGTGAACATCGCAAGGCTGAAAGACGTGCTCGATGCCATTCGCAAAAACAAGCCGCTCATCAACGTGTATCTCCGGGCGGATAAAGACGCACCCTACGGCGCCGTGGTGCAGGTGATGGACGTGGTAAAGCGGGCGGGCATAGACCGGCTCGGGATGGTGACCGAGGCCGCATCCGGGAGCGAGACCGGTAAATGAAGCTGCTTTCCGGGAAGAGGATCGGGCAGTCAGGCCATGAACTGACGCTTGCGGTCTTCTTTTCTTTTTTTATTCATGCCGCCATCGTCGCAGCCGCTCTTTTTTTCTATATGGCGGTGTCCCCAAAAGTCTATATTCCGCCGTTCTACAGCGTGAAGCTCGTGGAACTCCCGGCTGAGCCAGCGACCGCTCCGGCACAACCGGCCGCACCGCTCGTCGCGCCGGCTCCCAAGGTGGAAAAGAAGGCGGAGCCTAAGAAGACGAAAAAGTCAGCGCCCAAAGCGGCAAAAGCAACCGTCAAAAAAAGCACCATGCCGGAGCTCTCCCGGCAGAAGCAGAAACAGACGAAACAGGAGGTTGAGGCGCCGAAGCAGGTTCAAAAACCGATACCGGGCACGGAGCCTGCCAGGACCGGCGCAAGAACCGAGAGCGTGAATGAACCGGTTTCGGCCGAGGATTTTAAGTTTCCGGAATATCTTGCGGTCATTCGCAACAAAATAGAGCAAAACTGGAGTCCTCCGCCCGGGATAAAGGGGACGAAGGCCAAGGTATTCTTCCGGATCCTCCGGTCGGGGAGGGTGGCGGGCGCCGAACTCAAAGAGTCGAGCGGCAATTTTTATTTCGACCAGGCGGCGGTGCGGGCTATTCTTCTGTCGAGCCCCTTTCCCGAGATGCCTGACGGTTTTTACAAGGAACTGGAAGACTTTAGCGTGGACTTGATGGAAAAAGAATAAGCCCCGGTGACGTGTTGTGGCCGCCGGGCGTCTGTCCCCTTAATAATGTACAGCGCGATGAAACGAACTATAACCTTTATTGTCCTCTGCCTTTTCACGGGCGCTCCCGCGTTCGCTCAATACTACCTCGGCGTCGTGCAGGGGGAAAGCAAGAAGATACCGATAACCATACTTGACGTCTATGATGAGGCGGGCTCGCCCGCGCTCCGAACGCTGGCCCTCGATGTTCTGCAGGCCGACCTGCGCCGTTCCCAGATCTTCGACGTCCTGGATCCAAAAAAACTGGACATGACGTACGCCGGCAAGACTGAGCCTGGAGCGGATGTCATCAAGCGCGGCGGCACCTTCGGCCTCACCGGCGTCGCATGGCTAAAAATCCAGAAGAAGGACCGGGACCTGGTACTGCAGGGAAAGCTCTTCGATGCAGCGTCGGGGATGCGCATTGCGAACCGGGAATATTTCGGCAATGAAGAGACCTTTCGGCGCATGGTCCATACCTTTGCCGACGAGATCGTTTCCCGGTACACCGGCGAGCGGGGCATTGCACGCACCCGCATCGCCTTTGTGTCGGACAAAACGCGGTCCAAGGAACTGTACGTCATGGACTACGACGGCCAGAACCCGAAGCGGATCACGGCAGACCGCTCCATTTGCCTGTCTCCTGCCTGGAGCTCCGACGGCAAGGTGCTCGCCTACGTGTCCTACCGCGACAAAAACCCCGACCTCTACGGCCTTGACATGGATACCGGCAAGCGGTGGAAAATTTCCGGGGCCGAGGGCCTGAACATCTCCCCGGCGTGGTCTCCCACGGGAAGGCGAATTGCCTTTGCCCTGACGAAAGACAGCGGCACGGAAATTTACACCACAGGCCAGTATGGGAACGACCTCGAGCGGCTCACCTATGGTGCATCCGACAATGTTTCTCCTGCTTGGGCGCCGAATGGAAGGGAAATCGCTTTTACGTCAGGCAGGGCGGGCACGCCGCAGGTGTACATCATGAGCGCCGACGGAACCGATGTCCGCCGGATCACCTTTGAAGGAAATTACAACGCATCGCCGAACTGGTCTTCCCGCGGCGACCGGATCGTGTTCGCCTCGCAGGTCCACGGTCTGTTCAAAATCGCGACGGTGAACCCCGACGGGTCCGATTTCCGGGTCCTTACGAACGGGCCGGGCAGCGATGAAAACCCTTCCTGGTCGCCCTCAGGCAGGCAGATCCTTTTCAGCTCGAACCGCGAAGGAAAATTCAATCTCTATATCATGAATGCGGACGGCACCGACGTCGAACGCATTACCCCGAATGACGCCAATTACACATCGCCTGCCTGGTCGCCGTAAAGGGCAGGGGCAGAGGTGAGGCGTAACGCAAAAAAGAGAGGGCGGGCGGCAGCCAGGGTTCTCCGCCTGCCGCCGACCGCCTATTCCTCCGCCGACGAGGTTTGAGCCGTTGAGCATCAAGGGAAAACTGATTTTCGTCGTGAGCGTTATGGGCGTGTTGCTCGCCTACCTTGCCGGGTTGATGACATGGAATGTCGCACAGGTCTCCCGTCAGGTGGACCTCGTGCGGCCGCAGATCGACTACCTGCATGAGGCCGGCCGGCTGCGTGTGCGGTTTTACGAGCAGACGCACTCCCTGCTCCATTACCTGTACTATGGTGATGAGCAGGCGAAGTCCGCATTCCAGGAACGGCACCAGGAAATCATCAACGCCTTTCCGCGCGTGCGGGAGGCTGCCCTGAAGCAGTATGCCGTTCGTGCGCCCGGCTTCGGCGCCGAGGGGACGGAGCAGCAGGACCTCATGACCATGAAAAAGATTGAGGACAGCTACTACCGGATCGATGCCCTGGCCGAACGCATTTTTAATATGCAGAAGCCCGGCCGCAGAACGAGGCAGCTCGTCAATAGAGAGGTCCAGCACGAGACCGGCGATGTGTTTTTCAGGGAGATAGACGAAAGCATCAACCGCAAGGCCGATGAAATCCTGAGCACCTACGACGGCATCCTGCTGCGGATGGGCGTTTTGCCCTGGATAGGGAATGCGAGTCTGAAACATATGCGGGGGACCCGGCTCAGCATTCAGTATTATCTCGCCGTTGGCAGGCTCTCCTTGTCGCTCGGCAGGGGGTTGAACGAGATTGCCGATTACATTATTTCCGAAAGCGACCGCAATTTGCATGCCTTCGAGTCGGCCGGCCTGGAGATCGAACAGGCACTCCAGGAATGCCGAAGAATCATTCAGGCGCAGATCGGCCTCGGGATGGAGGGTGAAGAAGAGCAGCTCGCTGAGATAAAGGACCTCGAGCGCGAATACCGGATGATGGCCGCCATCATGGCCCGCGCCCAGGCGCTGAGGTCCTCCGGCAAAACGGCGGCAGCGGTCGCCCTTATCGAAAACCGGCTTAAACCCCTCGCAGACGACTCGCTTCTGCTGAAGATCGAACGCATTATGACCAACAGCCGCGCAGAAATTTCCTTGGACCACCGCATCCTTCTGCGATCAATCTACGCGGCCGGCATCACAAGCATCGTTCTCATCGTGGTTGTTGCCGCCGTTCTCTTCCTGCTGACGTACCAGGTGATCGGGCGGCTGCTGCGAACGATCACCAGCTTGAGCCGTGGCGCGGAAATCATCGGAAGCGGCAACCTGGACCACCACATCGCGGTCGAGACGGAGGATGAACTGGGGGGACTGGCGAATGCATTCAACAGGATGACGTCGTCCCTCAAGGACAGCAACGAAGACCTGCGGTTCTTTATCTACAGCCTTTCCCACGATCTCCGGTCCCCGCTGGTCAACATCAAGGGCTTTTCCGGGGAAATGAGCCATGTGCTGAAGGAACTTGACGCGATCGTCGCGCGGTCGCGTCTTCATATTGCACCTGAGGACCGTCCGCGTCTTGAGGCGCTTTTGGCGCACGAAGTCCCGGAGACCCTCGGGTTCATCGAGGGAGCGGCCGAACGCATCAATGATCTGGTGAATGCCGTGCTGAAGCTTTCTTTTGTCGGGCAGGTATCGTTCAAGCCGGAGCCGGTCAATATGGATGATGTCGTCCGTGCCTGCATAAACAGTTTTGCGGAGGAAATCTCGCGGAAACGGATTGCGGTTCAGGTAGGGGCACTCCCGACCGTCGTGGCCGACCGGTCCGCTGTAGAGGAGATCGTCGGAAATATTCTGGATAACGCCGTAAAATATCTTTCTCCCGACCGGCTCGGCCGGGTCGAGATCTCCGGCGTGCGCACCGAACGGGAAACAGTGTTGTATTTCCGGGACAATGGCCGGGGCATCGCCAGGGATGACCTCCCCAAGATTTTCGGGCTTTTTCGAAGGGTCGGCGAGCAGAACATTCCCGGCGACGGCATGGGGCTCGCGTACGTGAAGACGCTCGTTCGCCGGCACGGCGGCCGCATCTCGTGCGAGTCCGAAGCCGGGGTCGGGACGACCTTCAGCGTTTCTTTTCCCTCCGTCGGCCCGCTCCACGGGCAGCGCGTATAAAAAGAGGAGGATCCTATATGGACTATCATCAGCAGCATCAGCCGGTCACTATCTTACTGGTTGAGGACGACCCCGGTCACGCTGTTCTGATCGAGAAAAACCTCCGGCGGGCCGGGATTGCCAACGACATCATCAAGCTCGATACGGGACAAAAAGCCGTCGATTTCCTCTTTAAAAAAGGCGAATACAGCGCGGACACGCAGCCGGCGCCCCCTCTCATTCTCCTCGACCTCAACCTGCCGGTGCTTGACGGCTACCAGTTCCTGCGCATCATCAAGAAAGATGAACGCTTGAAGTCGATCCCGGTCGTCGTCCTCACGACCACCGATAATCCTCAGGAAGTCGCGAAATGCTATGAGCTGGGCTGCAACGTGTATATCACTAAACCGGTGGAATACGAAAAATTTTCCGACGCCATTCGAAGACTCGGGCTGTTCCTGACCATAGTCAGAGTCCCGGAGCAGGGAGTTTAGAATTGTGGAAGAAATGGGTTCGGAGTGGGGGGCCATCAGATCCCGGCTTCAGGCAGGTCCCGTTTTTTCCTTCAAACTTTGAACGCTCAGCCGCAGCGACGGAGAAAAAATGAACATCCTTAATGCATTGCTCGTTTTTGCCTTGAGCCTCTGTCTGACGTCTGTCGGCTACGGTGCGCAGAAAAAAGACCTGCCTAAAAAACGGATCATTGTCGTAAGCAGCTATCACCGCGAATATGCATGGTCGCAGGACACGAACCGGGGGTTCTGCGATGCCATGCTCAAATGGGGCTACTTCGACAACAGTGGGCAGGCCGAGGAGTATACGAAAAACGATATCATCGAAACCTCCCAGGTCGTTGTAAAAAAACTCTGGCTGGATGCGAAGCGAAAGAAGACCCGGAAAGAAAAGCTCCAGTCCGCCGCGAAGATCGTCAAAACCATAATGGAGTTCAAGCCGTCTCTCATCTTTCTCGGCGACGATGATGCCGCCCAGTACATCGGCACCCAGTTTCTCGATACCGGGCCTCCCCTGGTTTTTTGGGGCATCAATAATACGCCGGTGAAGTACGGTCTGGTTGATTCCGCCGGGAGGCCGGGCCACAATGCGACCGGGATCTACCAGCCCGGATACTACCGGGAAAGCCTCATGCTGCTGAAGAAGCTCGTCCCCGCCGCAAAGACCTTCGCGGTGCTGACCGATGACACAACAGCGGGAAGGTCTCACTATAAAGCGATAGAATACCTGGCTCACCAGGGGGTCTTGCCGTTAAAGCTGGTGGAGACCGTGGTGACCGGCGACTATGAAGTGTTCAAGAGCAGGGTCCTCGACCTTCAGAAGAAAGTGGACGCGTTTTTCGTTGCCCAATACTCCAGTCTTATGGACAGGAACGGAGAATACGTCACCGGCGATACCATCGCCGCCTGGTACCTCCGGAACGTCAAAATCCCTGAAACGACGGAACAGGGGCAGTTTGTGCGGCAAGGGATGCTCTGCGGGGCCGATGATTCCGGATACAATCAGGGATACGAGGCCGTCGGCGTCGCCGTGGACATTCTGTCCAAAGGCGCAAATCCGGCGACTTATCCCGTGAGGGCGCCGAGACGCGGCGCACTGATGGTCAACAGAGAACGGGCAAAGATGCTCGGCATTGACCTGATCCCTGAAATGGGAATTGAAGAATATGTTGACTCGGCTGAGGCACTGCAGCCGGTACAACCGTGACGGAGGACGGCATGGGAACGGGAAAACTTATCTTTGTATTGATCCTCGGCGTGTTCCTCGCGTCAGCCGGGCTTTCCGCGGCAAAAACGAAATCCGGAAAGACGAGGATCCTGGTCGTGAGCAGCTATTCTTCCGACTACCTCTGGAGCCAGGACACGAACAGGGGTTTTTGTGCGGCCATGGTGAAGTTCGGCTATTTTGACGACGACGGGCAGGCGGCCGAATATACCAAGAATGACGCAGTCGAAACGTCAAAGGTCATTGTGAAAAAGTTCTGGATGAACGCGAAGAAAAAAGGCAGGAAAAGGGACCTGGAAAATGCGGCCGCGCGTATATATAAAAAGGCAAAAGCGTTCAACCCCGATCTCGTTTTTCTGGAAGACGATGAAGCGGGGGAATACATCGGGCGGTTTTATCTGGATACGAACATCCCGGTCGTATTCTGCGGTTTCAACGACAACCCGGTCAAATACGGCCTCGTCGACAGCGCCGAACGGCCGGGACACAACGTAACGGGAGTGTATCAGTCCGGGTACTATGTTGAAAGCCTCCAATTCCTAAAAAAGCTCGTACCGAAGGCAAAGACCTTTGCGATCCTGTCCGATGGAACGCTCTCCGGCAGGACGCACTATAAAGCAATCCAGTATCTCGACCGTACGGGCGGCCTGCCGCTCAAACTGGTTGAGACCGTTGCAACCGAAGACTATGAACAGTGGAAGAGCAAGGCATTGGAGCTGCAGAAGACCGTTGATGCGTTTTATATCGTCCAGTATGCGGGTTTTAAGGACCGATCGGGCGAACCCGTGCCGAGCAGTACAGCGGTGCAATGGTATCTGGCGAACATCAAGATCCCCGAGGCCACGCGGGGATACATGGTAAAATCAGGGTTCCTGTGCGCCGCAGACGACTCGGGCTACAAGCAGTCCTACGAGGCCGTCGGCATGGCCCGGGATATTCTGGAAAAGAAAGTGAAGCCCGCGGTGTATCCGACAAGAACGCCGACACGCGGCGCGTTGAGGGTCAACCGGGCGCGGGCGAGGATGCTTGGTATTGCGCTCACGGAAACGATGGGGATCGAGGAATATATCGATGGGCCGGCCCCATCCCCGAATCGGTAAGCCGCGAGCAATGCCCTTTGCCGACAGGAGCCGGTGATATTCTCCGGAGAGAATAGAAAAGGTCGATGGAATGAACAGCGGAAAGCATAAAGGATTTTCTATTTTCTCAAGGCTCCTGGTCGCCCTGCTGGGAGTGGTCGTGCTCGTCAGCGGCACGCTGACGGCGATCTTCTACATCTACAGCAGGCGGTCCCTGGAAAAGCAGACGACGGAAACTGTGCTGCAACAGTTCGAGACCATCAGCTACCACTTCCAATACGAACTCAGGGACTCCCTGATGAAAGAGCTGCAACTCCTCTCCTCCGACCCGGTCCTGGACGATTACATCATGTCCTCGGATTTTGAGCGGGAAGTGGCGGCGCGGGCGCTGGAGCGGCTTTTCCTTCAATCGCTGAAGTACAGCAGAAGTTATGAAAGCATTGCCTTCGTCAACCAGTCCGGCATGGAAAGCGTCAAGGTCAGCTCATCGGGGCGCGTTCGGGCCTACCGTTCCGTCGCCCAGCAGCCGCTTTTTTTAAGGATCCGGCAGGGGCAGCCGGGCAGCATCGATATCGAGAGCCCCAGTGTCGATCGTCAGGGGAACGTCATGTTCTCGGCCGGTATTTACAAGACCGACGCCGACATCGGCAAATTCGGCGGGGTCCTCGTGATCCAACACAGCCTCAAGGGCTTTCTCGACTATCTCGACCGGATCAAAATTCTCGGTGAAAACCCGCTTTGGCTTTTTACACCGGATGGAACGGTCCTGAAACAGCCGAAAGACGGGGAGGCGCTGCTTGACCCGAGGCCCGCTCTTGCGAAAGGGTTCCAGAAAAATCCGGTCCTGGTGCGGCTGGAAGGCGGCCTGCTCGTATATCAGGACCTCTCGGTGAATCCCGACCAGCCGCTGCTCCGGCTGGCCATCAGCATCCCTAATTCCCTGCTGCTCCGGGACATGCAGTCGGTCCTGCGCTTTTTTCTTCTTGTCTCAATGGTCTCCGTGCTCGTTATTTCCCTCATTGCCTATGTTCTTGCCGCCTATTTTTCCCGGCCGATTGTCGAACTTGCACATGCCGCCACACGGCTTGCAAAAGGCGATCTGACCACGCGCGTACGGGGGACAGCAACCGGAGAGGTCCGGCAGCTGGTCGACAGTTTCAACCGGATGGCGGGGGACCTCGAACAGACGACTGTTTCCAAGGATTACGTGGACAATATCGTCAGCAGCATGATGGATACGCTGATCGTGGTCTCCCTCGACGGTGCGATCATGCGCCTGAATGACGCCGCTTGTCATTTGCTGGGATATGAAGAGCAGGAGTTGATCGGCCAGCCGATCAGCCGGGTGATAGGCGAGGAGACGGGCGGGGCCGCCCCGGGGCTGGCTTCGGTCCTGGAAAAAGAATCGGTCAGCACACTTGAGAAAATCTACCTCACGAAAAACGGGAAAAAAGTCCCCGTCCTCTTTTCCGCATCCCTGATGCGTGATGCCGAGAATGTCGTTCAGGGAGTCGTGTGCGTAGCCCAGGACATCACGGAGCGCAAACGGGTGGAGGCCCAGTTGAAGTCCTTCTCCGAAGAATTGCAGGAAATCAACGAGGAAATGAAAAATTTCACCTATATCGTGTCGCACGATCTGCGCGCGCCGCTGGTCAACATCAAAGGGTTCTCGGAAGAGCTCGGCCGGTCGCTCCGGGAAATCGAGCCGTGCTTCCAAAAGCACCTGCCGCTGCTCGATGAGTCCGACAAAATGAAAATCGGGCCCATTCTGCAGCAGGATATTCCCGAAGCCCTCACGTTCATCAGGTCGTCGGTCACGAGAATGGACAATCTCATCGCCGCCATCCTCAAGCTGTCGCGCGCCGGGCGGCGAAAGTTAAACCCGGAACCGGTTTGCATGCGGGAGCTGACCCGGAGCATCCTGAATTCCTTTGCCCACCAGATCGAAAACGGGCGCGTCCGCGTGGTTGCCGAGGACCTCCCGAACGTCGTGGCGGACAAGACAGCGCTCGAGCAGATCGTCGGCAACTTGCTCGAGAACGCCATCAAATATCTCGAACCCGGGCGTCCGGGCGAGATCGAAGTAACGGCAGAGGAGTACGCCAACGAGGTGGTCTTTCACGTCCGCGACAACGGCAGAGGCATAGCGAAAGAGGACATCCCCAAGGCCTTCGAGATATTCCGGCGCGTCGGGAAGCAGGATGTCTCCGGGGAAGGCATGGGGCTCGCGTTTGTGAAGACGCTGGTGCGGCTCCAGGGCGGCCGCATATGGTGCGAGTCCGTGCCGGGTGTGGGAACGACCTTCAGCTTTACGATACCGCAGCCTGAAAACGCGGTTTGAAATCGTTGGGAGGCGCAGAGCACAGATGAACGAACCCGAGGAAGCGGCCATCGTCCTGATCGAGGACGATCCCGGCCACGCGATACTGATCGAGAAAAACCTCAGACGCGCGGGGATCATCAACCCGATCACCTCTATTCGAGACGGCGAAGCCGCCTTGGAGTACCTGTTTCCCCGGGGACAGTCGGGAGCGGCGCAGTCCCTTTCGCGGATGCTCATTCTCCTCGACCTCAACCTGCCCGTTATCGACGGCTACACCGTGCTCAAGCGGATCAAATCAGACGACCGCACGAGACGGATACCCGTCGTGATTTTGACGACGACCGACAACCCGCAGGAGATCGAGCGTTGCTATGATCTCGGCTGCAATATTTACGTTACCAAACCCGTTGCGTACGAGCAATTCTCCGACGCCCTGCAAAAACTCGGAGCATTCCTCACTGTGGTAAAACTACCGACAAGGGGAGACATCCATGGTTGACATAACGGTAACCCGCATTCTCTATATGGAGGATGATCCCGGGCTTGCCCGTCTGCTGCAAAAGAGCCTCCAGCGCCGGGGGTATGTCATCGATCTTGCCGCGGACGGCGAGGAGGGGCTCACGAAACTTGCGACGACGCCCTACGACCTCCTGCTCGTTGACTACGATATGCCGTTCTTGGGCGGCCTCGATGTCATCCGTACGCTTGCCAAGGGCGGAGGCCTCGTCCCGGCGATCATGGTCACCGGGCAGGGAAACGAGGAAATCGCCGTCGAGGCGCTCAAGCTCGGGGCCAAGGACTACATCGTCAAGGATGTCGAGATGAAGTACCTGGAGCTGCTTCCCGTCGTCATTGACCGCGTGCTCTACCAGCAGCACCTCCTTCGGGAGCGCAAACAGATGGAGACGGCGGTGCGGGAAGGCGAGGAACGGTACCGCTTGCTCGTCGATCTCTTCCCCGACGGGATCGCGGTGCATGCCGACGGAAAGTATGTTTTTATGAACACGGCAGGAGCGCGGTTCCTCGGGGCAGCGAGTCCCGAACAACTCATCGGGATGAACGCCATGGACATCGTCCATCCCGATTACCGGCAGATCGCGGCCGAACGGGTGCGCCTTATGGAGCAGAACAGGAACTGCGCGCCCTGGATCGAGGAAAAGTTCATCCGTCTCGACGGAGAAGAGATCAGGGTGGAAGTAGCCGGCGTTTCCTTCACGTACGAGGGGAAGCCCGCCGTCCAGGAGATCTTTCGCGACATCAGCGAACGGAAGATGGTGGAGGAACGCCTCCAGCGGCTTGCGCTTTATGACACGCTCACGGGGTTGCCGAACCGAACGCTGTTCTTTGACCGCATGAACCAGTTGCTGGCGCTTGCGAAACGGAACCAGTATGTTCTCGCGCTCCTGTATATTGATTTGGACCACTTCAAGAAGATCAACGACACGCTCGGTCATGAAGTGGGTGACCTGCTCCTCGTCGAGGCGGGGAAGCGGATGACGTCGTGCACGCGCAAGGCCGACACCGTCGCACGTATGGGGGGAGATGAATTCATCGGCATCTGCGGCCGGATTGCCGCAGCCCAGGACGCAGGCGTCGTGGCGGAAAAGATCCTCGCGGTCCTCACCGAGCCCTTCCATCTCAAAGGACAGGTGTGTACGATCGGCGCAAGTATCGGCATCAGCATCTACCCCCAGGACGGAGATGACGTCGAAACGCTGGTCAGTAAAGCCGACACTGCCATGTACACCGTCAAGGAAAGCAAGAAAAACGGCTACGCCTATGCTTCCCCCCTCTGAGCGGAATTTTCGAGCCCTCGACAGGCCCGCCGTTACTGTCGTCTTCCCGCGCACCCGACCTCGTGAACGGGTACTTACCGCAGTATTCCTCTGTGCTATACTTTAAAAAAGGTTATGACCTATAATCCTAAAAAGGCATTTGACACGGATAAAAGCTGATAATTCACAAAAAGGAGCTTCACCCGTTTGGTGAGGCTTCACGTTCGGTCTTTATCTGCATTTATCCGAAGCTAATCCGATTTTTCTGTGTCCAAATGCTCTTTCCAGGATAATTAAAAAAGGCTTTCTGCAGGGAAGGGATGCTATGCCGCACTTTGGTCTGATGGACGAAAATAAGCTCGGACCGGTGGCGGGGCCGTTGTTGCGCGCTCAGCTCCACATCCGCGGCGGTAAACGCAGGCTGAGAGAGGGGAAGATCGCCGCGGGAATCGTAACCCTCTATGACGCACTTGAGGCGGCAATGAGGTCCTATGTTGAAGACCCCGGCAACCGCGCAGGCCTCGATATCCGGCATGACGATGACCTGAATAATGAAAGGTCGCTGTATGCCGTGCTCGTACGTTCGCGGGTACTGGATGGCGTTTTTGACTTCGACGCCTTCGACCGGCTTACCGAACGGTCTTTGAACGAAGAAATGCCGGGATACGATTACCGGCAACTCCTCGCGAACATAGATTCCGTAATGACCAAACTCGGGGTCATGCCCTTTGATGAAGCGTCTCTCCCGCCCGAAGACCCGAAGACGTTTTAAGATCAGACCAGCGGAGCGCAAAGAAAAAAACACGGGGGCCTTCCCGCCCGGCGCATCTTCGTGTCTTACGCCGAGGGCGCGCTTCATCACTAATCCTAGAAAGAGCATTTGGACACAGAAAAATCAGATTAGTTTCTGATAAAGGCGGATGAAAACCGAGAATAAGGCCCTCACCAAAAGGGTGAAGCCCTCGTTCCAACTAACCTATTGATTTAAGTTCTTAACCGTGTTCATCCGTGGTTCCAACTGCCTTTTTCCGGTTAATTAAAATGAACAGACTCGAAAACGAAAAGTCGGCCTACCTCAAACATGCTGCAAGCCAGAAGATCGAGTGGTATCCCTGGTCCGAGGAGGCCTTTGCGCGCGCTCGCAGGGAGAACAAACCCGTGTTCCTGAGTACGGGCGCGGTATGGTGCCACTGGTGCCACGTGATGGCGAAGGAGTCTTTTGAAGAGGACGGGACCGTGAAGCTCCTGAACGATCTCTTCATTAATATCAAACTCGACCGCGACGAGCGGCCGGACATCGACCGGAGGTATCAACAGGCGGTCGCGGCCATGGGGGGCGGAAGCGGGTGGCCGCTTTCCGTGTTCCTGCTGCCGGACAAAAAGCCTTTCTACGGGGGGACCTATTTCCCGCCTGAGGACAGACAGGGTCGACCGGGGTTCAGGAAAGTACTGACGGCGGTAAGTACTTTTTACAAGACCAGGCACGCAGATGCAGCGGCATTCTCCCTGAGGGTGATGGACACGCTGAAAACAGAGGCCCTTGAGCCGTCCGCGATCAGCGAAGAGCTGACGAGCGAGGCCGAGAGCTCCCTGCTTTCCCAATTCGATCAGGAGCACGGCGGGTTCGGTACGGCCCCCAAATTTCCCATGCCCGGAGCCCTTGAGTTCCTGATACGGAGGTCCCGGGTGCACGATGACCCTGCGGCCGCCAAAGCGGCGCGCAGAATGCTCGAGGCCATGGCGCGCGGCGGGTTCCACGACCACCTCGGCGGCGGATTTCACCGGTATTCTACTGACGAGTCGTGGATTGTGCCGCATTTCGAAAAGATGGCTGATGACAATGCGGGGCTCCTCAGGAATTATACGGATGCTTTCGCAGTATTCGGAGACGAACGGTTTCGCGACATCGCCATGGACGTTATCGCTTTTATACGCGAGGTGCTCTCCGATCCGAGCGGCGGGTTCTACGCGAGCCAGGACGCCGACGTGACGCCTGATGACGAAGGAGGATACTTTACCTGGACCGATGAAGATTTGAAATCTACTCTCGGCCCCGAGGAGTATGCCGTGTTGTCGGTCTATCTTCTTCATGAAAAGGGGAGCATGCACCATGATCCGGCAAAGAAGGTCGTCTTTGAGGAACGCTCCTTCGAGGAGATTGCAATAAGTCTCGGGAAGAGCGCCGAGGACACCCGTCGTATCATTGCGGGCGGCAAGAAAAAAATGCTCTTTGCCAGGTCAAAGCGGGTGACGCCCTTTATCGACCGGACCCTGTATACCTCCCTGAACGGCATGCTCATTGCCGCCTATTTCCATGCTTTTAACGTGTTCGGCGATGAGGAAGTCCGGGGCTTCGGCGTGAAGAGCCTTGAACGGATCCTGAAGGAACGGTACATCGACCACGCGCTGATGCACGCAGAGGACATTCCTGCAGGACTTGACGATTATATTCACCTCATCGATGCGCTTATCATTGGTTACGAAGCAACGGCCGTGCAGAACTATCTTCTCCTTGCCGATGAGCTCATGGCAAGCTGCATCAAGAAGTTCTTCGATCCCAATGAAGGCGGTTTCTTCGATACGGAAAACGAGGTGTTGGGCGCGAGGCTCAAGAAGATTGAGGACGCCCCTCATCCCTCGGCAAATGCCCTGGCCATTCTGCTGCTGCTGAAACTGTCCCTCATGACCGGGAAGGACGAATATCGGCGGTTCGGCGAGCAGTCGCTCAGGCTTTTTGCCGGTTTTGCGCGCGAAATAGGTGCGCACGCGGGCTCCTACTTCTGCAGTCTCGATGCTTCATTCCGCATGCTCAAACTCGCTGTTGAAGCAGCGCCGGGGAGCGACCTCGCCGTCACCTCCCGCGCTCTCACCGGGAAAGCGTACGCTGCCATCGTTTACGGGGACGATCACGACCGCGTTGTCCCCTGCAGCAGAAATATCTGTTTAGAACCTCTCAACGACACCCACGATCTCAACGTGTTGTCGTAATGACGCCCGGGAACGCCGAACGATAAAAAAATGCCCTTAGCATTTCCTGTAGTTGAGACCGGAAATACTTACCGATGAACCCGGGAGGAGCTTCGGCCCTTTCTTTTTTATTTGCCCGGCCCGGGAAGTCCGATATAATAGTAACAGCAGGGAGGTGACGGCCATGATGACCAGTGAAGATTTTGTAAAAACATTTCCACCCTTCCAGGGCGGTCTGAAAAACCTTGTACAGGACCTGCTTGCCGCCGGACGACAGCAGTCGATTTCCCGCGATGCTCAAATATATGCCGAAGGCGACGCCTGTTCAGCGATCGCTTTTATTTTATCGGGCGGGATCAGGGTGTACAAGGTGGGCGACACCGGAAGGGAGATCACGCTGTATGAGATCGGACCCGGCGAAACCTGCATCCTGAACGCCTCCTGCATCCTCTCCGGAACAACCTATCCTGCTAACGCCGTGACGACTTCGGAGGTGAACCTATTGCTCGTTCCTTCTCCGGTTTTTCGCCGGCTCGTGATGGAAAATGAAACGATGAGGGACTTTGTCTTCACTCTTTTGAGCCGGCGGCTTGCTTCGGTCATGGAACTCGTGGAGGAAGTGGCCTTCGGCAGGATGGACCAGCGGCTCATGGATTATCTCAGGGAGAAGTCGAAGGACGGCAGTCTTGAGACCACGCATCAGAAGATCGCCAACGACCTCGGCACGTCCCGTGAAGTGATCAGCCGCCTGCTCAAGGACTTCGAGCGGAAACAGCTGGTCAGGCTCTCCCGGAATTCAATAACCCTCCTGAAACAGTAAACCAATCAGGCGTTTGCAAGCCTGCAGGCGCTGCCGTCCCTGTGTGACAAAGTCACAGACATCGTTCCCCTGATCTGGTATGGTGATCAACATGTACGGCTTGGCATGAGCGCCGGCCGGCTCATACCGCAATCAAGGAGGAACAAACTATGCAGAAAAATATGGGATCATGGGAACGGACCTTCAGGGTCGTCGCGGGTTTATTCATTCTCTCTCTCGCTTTTGTGGGCCCGAAGACCAATTGGGCTTTTCTCGGTATCGTACCGCTTGCCACGGGCGTCATGGGCTGGTGCGCGCCCTATGCACTCTTGGGCATCAAGACCTGTAAAAAGTGCCAGTAGCGTTAAACTTCCCGCCTTCTCAAGCAGAAGGCGGGAAGGTGACTCAGACCTTCTTCCGCATCTATTACCGCATAATCCTAGAAAGAGCATTTGGACACTGAAAAATCGGATTAACTTCGGATAAATGCAGATAAAGATCGAACTTGAAGCCTCACCAAAAGGGTGAAGCTTCTTTTTTTGAATTATCAGCTCTGATCCGCTTCTTATCAGCTTTTATCCGTGTCAAATGCTTTTTTCAGGATAATCGACTTTCTGCCGATTCCCCGCCGGACCACAGTAGCATGAAAAGATGCTGCGCCTGAAAAGTCATACTTTCTGATGCGAGGATGCCTTCGCAGTGCCCCTATTCCTCCTGTTCTTCCGGGAGTATAGCTAAATTTCGGCTTGACAGCAGAACGCAATCAGGTGTATTGTACTCCGACTCGGTCATGTTTCCCGAGAGCCAAAAGCCCCCGAAAGAGGGGCTTTTTTTACCTTTGCTAATAATATGTGCAGGGGCCTTTTCGCCTGTACAGAGGGTCATCCCGCCGGAACGAAACCCAGACCAATCCCTCGAAAACTTAGCAACCAAAGGACAGGAGTACAAGCATGTGCCGTTTGAGTGCAATCACTTCGGGCGACTATTTTTCCCCCATGGAAAACATCCATGCGCTCGAGACCATGAAAGAAGGCCATGACGGATCGGGTCTGGGGCTCATGCTGAAGGACATGGCAGGGCCCTTCGCGGACTTCAAACAGTACCCCACGCTGTCCGCCATCTGCTCGAACAAAGGCCTCGGCATGCTCGAGGACTACATGAAGGCCCAGGGCTTCACCGAGAAGTTCTCCTGGGAGCCGCCAATCAGGAACGTTCCCGGCGTCGAGCGTCGCGAACACTATATCGCCAAGGTCTATGACTATCCTGCCGCCTGCAAAGACAGGCCGAAAAAGGAGCAGGAAGACCTGCTCATGCAGACGCGGCTCGCGCTCAGGTGCATGGGTGAACCGGACGGTTCGCTCTTCGTGTTCTCCTTTTATCCCGACGTGCTGACGCTGAAGGAAGTCGGCGATCCGCTGCAACTCGGCGAGTTCTTCGGCCTCGAAAAGTCGGGGCTCAAATCGAAGATCGTCCTGGCCCAGGGAAGGCAGAACACCAACTACGCAATCTACCTCTACGCCTGCCATCCCTTCTTCATCGAGGGCTACGCCACGATGACGAACGGTGAGAACACGGCCTTCGTTCCTATCCGCGAATTTCTGATGGGCCGCGGCAACCCCGGCTACATGGGCTATAATTCGGACTCCGAGGTCTTCACCCACATCATGCACTACACGAACCGGACCCTCGGGTATCCGCTCCCGTATTACAAAGACATCATCACGCCCATGAAGGACGCGGAGATCAGCCAGCGCTCCGACGCCGCGGCGCTCCGGCTCCTCAAAAAATCGCTGCGGCCGCTCTGCATCGACGGCCCGAACTGCGTGATCGGGTTCACGCCCGACGGCACGGTTTTCATGGTCCAGGACTCGAAGAAACTACGGCCCGGCGCGGTGGGCGGCAAGCCCGGCAAATTCGCGCTCATGTCCGAAGTCTGCGGCGTGGACAGCGCACTGCCGGACCGCGACAAGTCAACGGACATCTTCCCCATGAAGTACGACATGGTGATCATCGCGCCCGGTGCGCGGGAGGTTATGGTATGGAATCAGCTTCACGGTTAGATAAAAACCATCAGCTCACGTTAAAAGAGCTTCCCTATATCATCCAGTGGCGCGAGGACCGCTGCACCCGTTGCGGCCGCTGCACCGCCGTCTGCCCCATGAAGTCCATCGAGGCCACGGTCTACACCCAGCGCGTCGTGTCCTCCGAAGGCGCGAGCCCGGAGCCCAAGGTCACACGCAGGCTTACCCAGGTCGTGCGCCAGGTCACGGAGATCGACCGCTACTGCATCGGCTGCGGCACCTGTACGCTCGTCTGCCCCACGGACGCCATTTTCCCCGAGTATAACTTCCAGCACAAGCTCTACCACTACAAGAACAAGGGCGGCATCCCGTTCATGCGCGGCGGCCGGAGGAACGACCCGTCGCAGTCCACCCTGGACAAGCTTAAATTTACGCGCATCTCGATGCTGACCGACCCGGCACTCGATGCAGGCAGGCACGAGTTCCGCATCAGGACGCTCCTTGGCAGGAACCTTCCGGCGGAGCAGCTTCCGCTCACGGTGGAAGGGGGCAAACTCGTCGCGACCGCCGGTTCCTTTGTACCTCCGGTGCGCGAGATCTATCCGATCAGGATCGGCAGCATGTCCATCGGCGCGCTCTCTCCCCACATGTGGGAAGGCCTTGCCATGGGCATTACCTACTTGAACGAGGTTGAGGGCCTGCCCGTGGTTATGTGCTCGGGCGAGGGCGGCATGCCACCGAGCATTTTGAAATCACGGTACATGAAATATTTCATTCTCCAGATCGCGTCGGGCTACTTCGGGTGGGATGAGATCATCCGCGCTCTTCCCGACATGATCGAGGACCCGGCTGCCATCGAGATCAAGTACGGCCAGGGCGCAAAGCCCGGCGACGGCGGCCTGCTCCAGGCCTACAAAGTTCTCGGCCTGATCGCCAAGATCCGCGGGGTTCCCCAGTTCGTGGACCTCGCGTCGCCGCCTACACACCAGACCAAGTACTCCATCGAAGAGGCTGTCGCGAAGATGATCCAGTCCATGTCCATGGCCTGGGGCTTCCGCGTGCCGGTCTATCCGAAAATATCGGGAACCAAAACGGCCCGTGCGGTCTTGAACAACCTCGCACGGAACCCCTACGCAGCTGCGCTCTGCATCGACGGCGAGGACGGCGGCACGGGCGCCGCCTACAACGTTTCGATGGACAAGATGGGACATCCCATCGCGTCGAACATCCGCGACTGCTACCTCGACCTCGTGAAGCAGGGCAAGCAGAACGAGCTTCCCCTGATCGCCGCCGGGGGCGTGGGCAAGGGCGGCAACCTCGCCGCGAACGCTGCCGCGCTCATCATGCTCGGCGCGTCGGCCGTGGACATCGGCAAGTACATGATGCAGGCCGCAGCAGGCTGCTTCGGCGACGAGTACAACCGCTGCAACGTCTGCAACCTCGGCAAGTGCCCGCGCGGCATCACGACACAAGACCCCAAGCTGTACCGCAGGCTCGATCCGGACAAAGTGGCGGAGCGCGTCGTCGAGGTGTTCAAGGCGGCTGACGTGGAACTGAAAAAGATCTTCGCGCCCCTGGGCCGCAGCACCGAACTCCCGATCGGCATGTCCGATGCCTTGGGCGTGAATGACAAG
The DNA here is from genome assembly GCA_963769335.1 of Nitrospirota bacterium. Taxonomy (GTDB): domain Bacteria; phylum Nitrospirota; class UBA9217; order UBA9217; family UBA9217; genus JAJYKN01. Next base: position 60,353 of record CAVYLT010000093.1, read on the forward strand.
GAAATCGCGGATAGGCTTTCGATCAGCTACGTGTGCTAAAAACAGCTTAAACAGTTTAAACGTTCAATCGGTTTAAACGGTTCAAGAGGATAATAATGATAATCAAGGGCAATATCGACGGAAAACGGGTCTCTTCGAAAAATTTGGAAGAGCAGATCCAGAAAGCCATCAAGGACGGCGCCAAAGAGCTGACCATCGTGGCCGACGGCCAGCACGGCATCGGCGGACGCATCTGGCCGCAGTACGGCAAGGTGAAGGTCACGGTTGAAGGCACGACTGGCCAGCGCGTGGGCAGCATGGGCATGGACGGGACGGAGATCCTGGTAAAGGGTTCGTCCTCCGATGACGCAGGCTGGCTCAACTGCGGCGCTGTCATCACGGTCCTGGGCGACGTGGCGAACGGCGCGCATAACGCAGGCGCCCAGGGCAAGCTCTATGTCCAGGGCGGCGGCGGCGCGCGCTGCGACACCATGACCAAAAAGAACCCCCGTTTCGAAAATCTCGAGTCCTGGTATTTCCGCGGCGTGGGTGACTCCTTTGCCGAGTTCAAGGCAGGCGGCATTGCCGTGGTCTGCGGCGTGAATCCCCGCGATCCCGAAAACATCCTGGGCTACCGTCCCTGCGTGGGCATGGTGGGCGGTACGATCTATTTCCGCGGGCCCATCAAGGAATACAGCAAGGGCGATGTTCAACTCACGGACCTTTCGGAGCAGGACTGGGAGTGGCTCACCACGAACATGAAACCGTATCTCACGGCCATTGACCGCATGTCCTCGTATGAAGAACTCACAAAGGACATGAGTGCCTGGAAGAAGTTCATTGCTTTTACGCCGGCTGAGAAGAACAAAGCAAAGGGCAAGCTCAAGATGGGGCTCACCGAGTTCCGCCTGAACCTGTGGGAAAAGGAAGTGGGCAAAGGCGGCATGTTCGGAGCTTATCTCACCCACGACCGCTCTGTGCTTCCTTATATAACCACGGGAGATGAGCGGCGCTGGAAGCCGCAGTGGAAGAACGACAAGTATCTTCCGCCCTGCGCCTATGCCTGCCCTTCGCGCATCCCGTCGCATAAGCGCGCGTCTCTCATAAGGCAGGGGAGATCGGCTGAAGCGCTTGCTCTCGTACTCCAGTACAGCCCGCTCCCGGCAACGGTCTGCGGCACGATCTGTCCGAACCTCTGCATGACCGATTGCACGCGCGGCAGGATTGATCAGCCGCTCAACATTAAAGAATACGGCGCAGCTGCCTTGAATCTCAAGGCGCCGAAGAAAGCAAAGGCAACAGGCAACAAGATCGCGGTGATCGGCGGCGGACCGGGGGGCCTCTCGGTGGCATGGCAGCTGGGCTTGAAAGGCCATACTGTCGATCTTTACGAAGCATCGCCCAAGATCGGCGGGAAGATCGAGATGTGCATCCCCCGCGAGCGTTTGCCTAAGAAGATCCTGGATAAGGAACTTGCGCGTTTTGCCGAGATCGGGGTGAACGTTCAGACCCGTTCTTCAGTGGACAAAAAGAAATTCGAGAACATCTACAAGAACCACGACGTGGTGGTCATTGCCGTCGGCGCCCAGGAAGGCCGCGTAATCCCGTTCCCGGGGCATGAAGACGTGGTAAAAGGCATCGACTACCTGAAGGAGATCAACTTCGGAAAACCGCGGAGCGTGAAGGGCAAGAAGGTCGTCGTGATCGGCGCGGGCAACGTGGGCATGGACATCGCGTGCCAGGCCTGGGACCACGGGGCAGAGTCGGTGATTGCGGTCGACGTGCAGAAACCCGCGGCATTCGGCAAGGAAATGGAACTTGCTTCGTCCAAGGGAACAAACATCCTTTATCCGAAATTTACCGAGAAGTACGATGCAAAGACGAAGAAAATATTCTTCAAAGACGGCACTTCACTCGACGCGGACATGGTCATCGTCTCGATCGGCGATAAGCCGGTGATCGATTTCCTGCCCCAGTCCATCAACACGGACCGCGGCTACATCACGGTCAACGATCTCGGCCAGACCTCGGACGTAAAGGTCTTCGCCATCGGCGACGCGACCAAACCGGGCCTCGTTACCCACGCCATCGGAGCGGGCAAGGTGGCAGCGGACAAGATCCACTCTTTGCTCATGAACACCGATTACGTGCCCGAAGAGCGGCGCATGATCCCTTATGAGAGGATCAAGACCGAATATTACGAAGTTTGCAGGCTCAGCGACATCAAGTTCTCGCCGAAGAAAGAAGCCGACCGCTGCATGTCCTGCGGCTCCTGCCGCGACTGCGGCATGTGCGAACAGTCGTGCTACTACGGAGCCATCACGAGAAAGAAACTCCCGAACAAGTCTTTCGAATATGTCGTGGATGAGAGCAAGTGCATCGGCTGCGGTTTCTGCGCGGGCATCTGTCCCTGCGGCGTGTGGGAGATGGTGGAGAACGTGTAATATATAATCCCTCGCCCCTTCGGGGAGAGGTTAGGTGAGGGGAGACCCCTTGCACGATAACTACAAAGCCTTTTACTGAAGTACAGTAAAGGGCTTTTTTTATTTTGCCGATTCGTTCTTGCATTTGAAGATGATTCGTAATATCCTTGAGCGCATAGAGCTATCACCCGCCACAACAAAACTCCTCTCCTTCAAGGAGAGTGAAGGGTGAGGATGGGTTAGTGAAATACTGGCATGTCGCTTGCTAAACTCGCCAACAACGTAATTTTAGAAATGACGGGGCGGTTTCCGTCCCATCAAACACTGGTTGTGCGTGATCAAATCCGTTACCTGTAGTCTATGCCGCCTATCGGTGTAATTATTGACACGAACAGGCGAGCCGCTTCCTTGTGGGCGTCGTCGGCGATAATTGATTCTGCGTCTCCGGTCCAATCCAGGGTACAAAGTTGGCGCTCACAGGCCTTGAGAAATTCGTTGAACGAAATATGTGGAAGAAAAAAATCTGCGATCTTAAATCCGCATCTTGCAGATACCGACCAATGGGGAGACGGATTTCTAAGAAGTTCCTTGTCCAGTAGTCGATGAACATATATTCCATTCCCGCAATGTATCGCCGGCACAGCCTCAAAACCGTCCTTGGTTCTGGCCCTGAGTGTTTCTGTTACAAATTCAGATATTGATCGCATCAGTTTCCTCCTAAAACCCGCACAACCAGCGGCGTCGTGCGGGACGCGAAACCCGCGCCCCACACGCGCACGTTAATCCGGAGACATAGATAATGATAGGACCTATTGAATTTTTCAGAAACAACTATGATAAAACCGACATTGAAAAAATGGAAAAAGAATTCAATAAAAAGTTTGCACCACGTAAGTTTCGACATTATTTGAAATCATATTATGGTGAACGTAAAGAAAACTACCCTGACGATGCGCAAGGCCTTAAAAGGCTAATAGATCTTCTAACGCTCCATGACGGGCGTGATAATATCCCCACTCTAAAAACCTCAAAAACAAGCTTGTCACAAGAACGTCGCCCGGCTCACAGTATAAGGTCGAATGGAGTTATTGGCTCATATAGTATAAATGAGGGGGCAGAAATCATTCGCAATATAAAAGACAATCATTGGGGTCACCCAGTTGCTTCATAATTAAATGTTACCGGAAGATAGTTAGTAGTATGGATTCGGTTTTTACGGTTTGAAGATCTTTTTAAGTTTAACCTCCAGGGCTTTTCTCAGTTCAAAAGGGTTCAGTGTCTTATACTGTTCTTTGAGTTTGTTCTTTGCTTCATCGGAGATATCGGGTGACTCCAAGACTCTCCGGTAAGGAGTTTTGGGTTTATCATAGCGTTTCACGATCTTCGAGGCAACCCGTTTCTTTTCCAGCAACTTCACTGAAGGACAGAAGAAGTTCAGAAACAGCCTCCACTCGGTAGTATAGAGCTCATTCATGAGAGGAACGACATCGGGAGAGTCCAGGCGATCATAGCCAAGCCATTGCCTCACGTGAGTCCAGTTTTTCTGCTCGATATGAGCATTATCGTCTTTTTTATAGGCGCGGCTTCGGGTGAACTTAATTGGCCGTTTCCTCTCGGTCAGATAGCGAAGCAAGTGATGGTTTAAGAACTCACTGCCGTTGTCTGAGTCAAAGCCCAGGATC
>CAVYLT010000094.1:0-7664 GCA_963769335.1 Nitrospirota bacterium
CCCTCATTAAACGTATTGAGCAGAAATGTAACTATTGAAGATTTGACCCCATATTTTCTCGATGACGGCGTGCATCTGGCAAGCAACGGCTATGAAGTGTGGGCGAACGAGGTGGAAAGTTTTTTGCGTAGCCAGGAATGAAGTGAGCACGTCTGTGTACCTGCTCTGATTACAAGATCTTCGGACAGAGGCGGCGACAGTAGAAGAATACAATACACAACCGATAGAAAGGGAAGAATATGAAAGGCAGAAGAATTTTGGCGTTCGTTGCAGTATTTCTTTTTGCGGGCATTGTCACGGCAGGAGCAGGCGAGAAATTTGGGGTCAAGGTATACGATGGCGCAAAATATGACGCTTCCACATCAAAAGCAGTATCGGAAGCCATGTCTATTAATGCGGCTTGTTACCGGACGAATGACAGCGTCGTAAAAGTCGCTGAATTCTACAAGAAGCAGCCAGGCCTTAAATCCTTGACCGAAAGCCAACAAGGCGCGATGTTCAAAAAAGGCAATAATATCGACATTACTGTCCAGAGCCCATGGATGGAAATGAAGAGCGGAAAGATGTCGAATGATACTCTGATATCGATAGTGCTACACTAGCTATCGGCTATTCATCAACATCAACGGCTATTTCGGCCATAACAGGATAGATCCGATTTTTGTAGATTTTCTGAATTCTTCCGCTCCTTGTCCGCAGGCGCAGCAAACCGTCCTTGACCATATGACCGTCAAGATGTAGCATGAAACAACTTTGATCCAAACGCAGTACACGATTAAAATCAGATTTCTGAATGCAGAATGCCGACAAAGAATAGCATCAGGATTTTCCCCGAGCTTGATGTCTGCTCTCTCTTTGCCGTGTCTGTGTACCCCTTTCCCTCCGAGGCATTTTCCCCGGATCATGAATTATGAGCAAAGCATTATCAAAAATCTGGGAGAATCCCGGCGCTTCCCTTCCACCTCCCTCCCCCCCATCCCCTGATTGACTTCAACATTTTTTCACTGTATTATTACGCTTATGCCGCTCTTTACCTACAAGGCTGTCCGCGAGGACGGCACGTCGTTCGTTGACGAAGCCATGGCCGCCGATGCCGTGGAACTCCGGCGGGAGCTTGAGGGCAGGGGTTTTCTGGTCCTGAGCGTCGATAAAAAAAAGGCCGGCATGTGGGGCGGCCGGAGCAGCCCAAAAGATTTTCTTCTCTTCAATCAGGAATTTTCCACGCTCGTAAAGGCCGGGCTGCCCATCCTCCAGGCCCTTGAGATATTGCAGAAACGAATGGAAAAGCCCGGATTTCGGGCCACCGTCGAAAGCATCATCCACGACATCAAGGGCGGCACAGCTCTTTCAGACGCCATGGCCAAGCACCCGGCCTATTTCCCCCCGCTCTATACCGCCACGGTGCGGGCGGGAGAAAAAAGCGGCGCCCTCGTCGACGTGTTGCAGCGGTTCATCACCTACCAGAAAAAAATGATCGCGGTCATGACCAAGCTCAAAATGTCGCTCGCCTACCCCGTTTTTCTCGTCCTTGCCCTCGTGGTCGTGCTGGCGATCTTTTTTCTGTACGTCATACCGAATTTTACCCAGATGTACAGCGACCAAGCGGGTTCGCTCCCTTTCCTGACAAGCCTGCTGATCGACTTTACCGCGATGGCGACCCGTTTCGCCCCGTTTATCCTGGCTGGTCTCGTTGCCGCGTCCGTTGCCCTGTATTCGTGGCAGAAAACGCCGACCGGCAGAAACGCGCTTGACGGCCTCAAACTGAGGATACCGCTCGTCCGCGTATTCATGACCCAGTACCTTCTGGCCCAGATCACCCGGACGCTTGCGACGGTGCTGCGGGGCGGCATTCCCCTCGTGCAGGCCCTCGACACCACCGCCGGAGTGATCAACAATCGAGCCATGGCGCGGCGACTGGCGGAAGCCCGCGCGCTGGTGATCGAAGGCGTCAGCCTCGCTGCGGCGTTTGAACGCAAGCGGGTCGCTCCCGATATAACGGTGCGGATGATCGAGGTGGGAGAGTCATCCGGGGACCTTCCGCAGATGCTCGAAGACGTTGCTGATTATTACGATCAGGAAGTCGAGAACCGTCTCGCCGCGCTCACGACCATGATCGAGCCCGTGCTGATGCTGGCCATGGGACTGATCATGGCGGTGATCGTCGTCGCGCTCTACCTGCCAATATTCGAAATGGGATCGAGGATAAAATGACATCATTCAGGAGAAAACGGCTGGGCGATATCCTTTCGGCCAAGGGCGTCGTGACCCAGGAGCAGATCAGCGAGACCCTGCTCCGGACCGACGACCAGCAGCTGCGGATCGGGGAGCGCCTCATGGCACAGGGGTTGGTGTCCGAGGAGATGCTCGCACAGGCCCTGGCGGAGCAGCGCGGTTTGAACTATGTCGATCTGCAGGAGTTCCGCATCCCCGCAAAATTCTTCGAGACCATCTCCGTGGACCTCATGCACCGCTACCAGTTCGTGCCCATGGAAGACGCCGGTGAAATGCTCGTCGTGGCGATGCCCGACCCGAACAACCTTCCGGCCATCGACGAGTTGGAGATGATCCTGAACAGGCCCGTAGAGATCAATGTAAGCGCCGCCTCCGCCATCCAGGCGGTCCTGAAGCGAAGCGGTTCCTCGGAACAGGTCATGCACGCGGTTTCGGAAGACTTCAAATTCCACATCGTTAAGGAACAGGAGAACGGCGAGGGCGAAGAAATCCTTTCGCTCGAAAGCATCGACAAGGACGAAAGCCCCATTATCAAACTGATGCATACCACCATCTTCGATGCCATCCAGCGCAGGGCTTCCGACATCCACATCGAAGCCACGGACAAGAACGTCCTGATCAAGTACCGCATCGACGGGGTCCTGTACAGCGCCACCGAGCCCATCGACATCAAGTTTCACAGCGCGATCGTGTCGCGCATCAAGGTCATGAGCGACCTGGACATCGCCGAGCGGCGCGTGCCTCAGGACGGCAGGTTCAAGCTCAGGACCGGCGGAAAGACCATCGATTTCCGCGTCTCGATCCTGCCTTCCGCGTTCGGCGAAGACGTGGTCATCCGCATCCTGGACAAGGAATCCATCACCGCGGGCGTCAACACCCTGAAACTCGAGAGCCTCGGGTTCGACGAAAACGACCTGCGCCGGTTCCGCAAAAGCATCCGCGAGCCCTACGGCATGGTCCTGGTCACCGGCCCCACGGGAAGCGGCAAAACCACGACGCTCTACGCCGCCTTGACCGAGGTCAATACCGGCGAAGACAAGTTCATCACCATCGAGGACCCCGTCGAATACCAGCTCCGGGGCGTGACACAAATCCCGGTGAATGAAAAAAAGGGGCTCACCTTCGCCCGCGGGCTCAGATCGATCCTCCGGCACGACCCGGACAAGATCATGGTCGGCGAGATCCGCGATGCCGAGACGGGCCAGATCGCCGTACAGTCGGCGCTCACCGGCCACCTCGTTTTTACCACGGTGCACGCCAACAATGCTTTTGACGTGCTCGGCAGGTTCCTGAACATGGGAATCGAGCCGTACAACTTCGTATCGTCGCTGAATTGCATTCTCGCCCAGCGCCTCGTCAGGATCCTCTGCCCCCGGTGCAAAAAACAGGCGACACTGGCGAAAAAAGAATTCGAGGACTCGGCGGTTGATTATGAACAGCATAAGGACGACCGTTTCTATGAACCCGGCGGGTGCAAGGAATGCAACTACACCGGTTTCCGGGGAAGGAAGGCCATCACGGAATTCCTCGACCTCTCCGATCATGTCAGGGAGATGATCCTCGAAAAAAGGCCGTCATCGGAAATCCGGAAGGCCGCCATCGCGGAAGGCATGACGACCCTCCGCCAGTCCGCGCTGGCCAAGGTCTTTGCCGGCGACACGACGTTCAAGGAGATCAACCGGGTAACGTTCATCGAATGACGAGGCCAGGGAAGAGAAGTTCAATGCGCACAGTTCAAAGTTTCGGGCGAGACCGCCTTCAGCGGGGTTTTACCTACATCGGCCTCATGGCGATCCTCATCATCATCGGGATCAGTCTCGGTGCGGCGGGGAAATACTGGCAGAACGTCATGCTGCGGGACAAAGAGGAAGAGCTGCTGTTCCGGGGGGATCAATACAAGCAGGCCATTGAGCGATACTATAACGCAATTCCCGGCAAGCCCCAGTATCCTCACAGCATTGACGACCTTATTCAGGACACCAGAACGCCGGCCGGGAAACGATATCTGCGGCGGAAATATAAGGATCCCTTCACCGGAGAGGATTTTGTGCCTCTGGAAGGCGTGGGGCCCTCGGGGATATACCTTATGGGGGTCCACAGTCCAAGCGATAAAACTCCGCTCAAACAAACCAACTTCCCCGATGCCTATCAGGACTTTGCCGGCAGGGAAAAATACAGCGATTGGCAGTTCATCGCGACCGTTCAGCAGCCCCAGCAGCAGGGGGGGGCCGGTCTTCCCCTCAGGCGTCTCCCCGTCAACGTCCAGCCGCACCCGTAACGGATAGGACCCGGGGCTGGTCCCTCCCGGAAACGGCTACAAGTCCCCGCGCATCGCATACCACCGGTAGCTCAGGTATTCTGATAAAGCGGCAGAGCAGGTGGACAAGTTTTCGATTTTCGGGATGAATGAGTAACCCGTAAGCCTGCGTCGCCCCGTGCGATACCCGACCGGAGCAGGAACAACATCGAACCCCTGTTGTTTAAAAAATGCCACCGACCTCTTCATGTGAAAAGCCGAAGTCACGAGAATGATCCGGCCGCTTTTAAGCATCTGCTTCATCGCCCTGGCGCTCTCCAACGTATTTCGTGCGCCGCTCTCGACCATGACGTCCCCGGCCGGAACCCCGAGACTCAGTGCGGTATGGGCCATCGCATCGGCTTCCTTGAGTTCCTGCTTCGCGGGGTCCCCGCTCCCGCCGACCAAAACAAGCGGAATTCGCAACTTCCGGTACAGGCCCACGCCGTATACCAGCCGTTCCAGCGAAAAAGGTCCCGGTTCAGGTTCAATCCCCGGTACGGACACATCCCTGACCCCTCCGCTCAACACCACGATGGCCCGGGCCTCCTTGAGCCCCTTGGTAACGACAAGCGGCGGGTATTTGCTTTCGAGCGGCCGGACGAGGGCGTCGCTTACGGGACCGGTACACATGCCGTAGAGGAGGAGAAAGCCCGAGGCAATGCACAGGACGCCGAGGATTCGCTTTTTCCCCACAATCAGAAATCCTATTGCCATAAGGATCAACAATCCCGACGGCGGCAGGATCAACGACTGGGCAAGTCTCATCAAAGTAAATAACATTATCGAACCTCCACGGCTTCTGTACGTGAGGAATTTCAAGTAACCTGCAGTGTTCCCCCACCCTTTGTTTCGCGGCAACGATGTGAAAACAGCTCATCAATGCAGCACCCGCAGCTTCCCCGATCGATTTTTGTATTTCCAGCCGTGATCACCGCAGCCCGACGCACCGGCTTATCTGATCGGCGCAGCCTTGTGACGGTTGGCCATCTTGAGAAACTCGAACCACAGGATGCTGACAATCCCCGCGCCCGTACAGAGCAGGATGTCCATGGCGTGGAGGACCGAGAAACTGAAAAGGGCGCGGAGAAAAGGGACGTAAAGCACGAGTCCCAGAAAAAGGACCGCCCCTCCGGTCACCCACCACAGAGCAGCGTTCGGCGAACGAAGCGTGTCCAGAACGAGACGGGACCATGAACGGTTCGTGAAGATGAGCCCCAGGTTGGCGACAATCAGCGTCGTGAACGTCAGCGCCCGGGCATCCTCCTCGCTCTGTCCCCGCTTGAATGCAATAACGTAAACCACGAGCAGGATCACGAGCACACTCAGCCCCTGGAGCAGGCTGAGCCCTACGGTCCGCCTGCCGAACAGCGGAGCGTCGGGCCTCCGCGGCGGCCGGGTCATCACGTCCGATTCCTCGGGTTCGGCTTCGAACACCACCGAGCACGCCGGATCGATGATGAGTTCGAGGAACACAATGTGCACCGGCAGAAGCACCAGCGGCCACTTGAAAAGCACGGGGATGAGGGACATCCCGGCAATGGGAACGTGGACGGCAAAAATGTAGGCGATGGCCTTTCTCAGGTTGTCGAAGATCCTGCGGCCCATGCGGACCGCCTGCACAATGGAAGAGAAATCATCGTCCAGCAGCACCAGTGCCGATGCTTCCCGGGCGACATCCGTGCCCCTCCCGCCCATGGCAATGCCGATGTGCGCGGCCTTAAGGGCCGGCGCATCGTTTACCCCGTCACCGGTCATGGCCACGACTTCGCCGACGGCCTTGAGTGCGTTCACGATCCTGAGCTTCTGCTCGGGCACGACGCGGGCAAAGATATTGACGCTCCCGATGCGCTGCTGCAGCCCCCCATCGTCCAGGGAATCCAGTTCAGCGCCGGTGATGATCGTACTCCCCGCCTGCAGGCCGATCTGGGCCGCGATGTTCGCGGCAGTGCCGGGGTAGTCCCCGGTGATCATCACCACGCGGATGCCGGCAGTGCGGCATTCCCTGACCGCTTCAGCCACTCCGGGCCTGACCGGATCGGCAAGGCCTACGAGACCGATGAACTGGAAGGGAAAATCGTGCTGTTCTCCCGGCAGGTCGGTGATCTTGAAATAGGACTTTGCCACGCCGAGAATGCGCAGCCCCTCCTTTGCCATATGCTCGATCGTCATCGTCAGTTCGCTGCGCTGCTGCTCCGTGAGATGACACAGGTCGGCAATCGCCTCGGGCGACCCTTTTGCAGCGATCACATATTCGTTGCCGGCGGGAGATTTCCAGACATGGGACAGCGCCATAAGGGCGTTCGAAAGCGGATATTCGCGTACGAGGGTCCAGTCGTCGTGCAGGTGTTCGGTCCGGGACAGGAAGTTTTCGCCCAGTTCCCGAAACGCCTTTTCCATCGGGTCGAAGGGGTCTTTCTGGCTCGCGAGGATGCTGAATTCGACGATCTCATGGAATTGCTCCGGGATGCCCCGGGCAGTTCCGTAGTCGATATCGTAAAATTCGCCCTGCGCGAACATCCTGCTGACGGACATGCGGTTCTGCGTGATGGTGCCCGTCTTGTCGACGCAGAGCACCGTTGCCGAGCCCAGCGTCTCCACAGCGGGAACACGCCGGGTGAGCACGCGCTTCTGCGAGATGCGCCATGCTCCCAGGGCGAGAAATATGGTCAGCACAACCGGGAACTCTTCCGGGAGGAGCGCCATGGCCAGCGTGATGCCGGCAAGAAAGCCGTGCAGCCAGTTTCCCCGCGTCAGTCCGTAGACGACGATGACGAGCAGGCAAAGGAACAGACCGATGAGGGCAAGGTTTCTTACGATCCTGCCGGTCTCCTTCTGAAGGGGCGTTTCTTCGATTACGACGCTCTGGAGCGCTTTGCCGATCTTGCCGATTTCGGTGGCCGCGCCCGTCGCGAGTACGGTCGCTACCCCCTGCCCTTTCACCACCAGCGTCCCGGAATAAACAAACGGCACATCCTCGCCACCGGGTTTCATCATCGCCCCGACCTGCGCTTGCTCCCTTTTTCTGACCGGCAGTGATTCTCCGGTTAATAGCGACTCATCGACGGAGAGATTGATACAGGACAGGAGAGCTGCGTCCGCCGGGACACGGTCTCCCTCGTTCAGAACAAGAATG